>CAZJFS010000008.1:0-57626 GCA_964545075.1 uncultured bacterium | reverse complement strand
ATAAATTTGATGGTGACCGGTCATGGTTTCAAGTTTACTATGATAAAGCAGAAAATAACAAAAGTTTTTTCGGGATATCTCGGAGCCGCCGGTGCCACGGATGGCAAGGAGGCGGCGAGAGAGAAGCGGCGAAAATTCAAGGATGAATTTTCGACCGCGTTCCCGAAAAAACTTTTTGTTATTTATTAAAATATAATGATATTATAAGCCTGAAATCAGCGTAAATAGCAAGTAGTTGTTAGAATGAAATTATTTCACCGTCGTTTGGTATGATTAATTTAGATGCTGATATGCCAGCTTTATCCGCAAGCTGGCGGAGATTTTTACGCGTAACCGTGCAGTGATCCAACGATTCCGTGTGTATGGCTACTACCGTGGCTTTTGAAGCCTCATTGACCACGTTAAGAGTCTGGGCGGCGTCCATAATTATAGGTTGGTTTCCCGGAATCGTCGCCCCGCCCGAGTGCGTAATTATAATATCCGGATTAAACTTTTCTATGGCTTTTTCCACTTCTTCGCACAAGATGCTGTCCCCTACCCAATAGACGGTTGGCTCTCCATCGGCTTGAAGCACAAATCCTGACACTTTACCCATAAATTCAAGTATTTTCCCGCTGCCGTGCTTGCCGCCTGTCCGGGAAATCTTAATTTTCTTCCACATGTGCGACGCTTCGACAGCAACAACATTGCTAAACCCTTCTTTTTTCCTTTTTGTTTCATCTCCGGGTTGACATAAAATCAGCATATCTTTCGGAATCGTTTCACTCGCCGCCTTGTCAAAATGATCGGGATGATCATGGGAAACTAAAACACCATCAACGCCGTTTAATATCTCATTTACTTTCATCGGCAGCTCAACGGTCGGATTTCGCGCAATTCCCACGAATGGATCCATAGCGCCTTTTTCCGAGAACATTGGATCGGTAAGAATAGTTTGCCCCGCATAAGTAATTTTCATCGTCGCGTTTCTGATAAGCTGAATTTTTACGTTATTCTTTTCTTCTTTTTTTATTTCAGCCGGTTTAGGAGCTTTGGACGCCTGGTCCTGAGCCATCGCCACGGCGCCGCTAACGAATAACAATAAAGCCATAGTTACCGCAAAAAACGTTTTCTTCATTAAAAATACCTCCCGGTTTTACTTATAAAATTAATTTTGGTTTTACGCAGTCACTATGTTAGCACTAAAGCATTAACTTGTAAATTACATACTTTTTAGTGGGTATAACAATAAAGGGTTTTCGAAAAAAATTTATTCATTTGTTTTTTTGAAGCTCTTTTATATATTGCCGCCCCACTTCCTGCATTATTTCTAAAGCCGTCAATATTTTTTCGCCTTTATCTTCCGTCAAAAAATATTCTACCCTCAATGGATATCCCTCGAAATTTATTTTATCGACTATGCCAAATTCTCTTAACTCCCTTAATTGCTCCAATAACATCTTTTGGCTTATTCCGTTGATATCCTGCTCTAATTGAGATAAAGAAGCTTTCCCGCGATATTTTAACTGCCAAAGAATAACGGTTTTCCATTTACCTCTAAGAATATCGTGAACTATTTCTAAAGGGCAGGTGTATTCCTTTCTGATCTTCACTCCGTAAATCTCCTTTATTTATTTCCATTCATATTTTTTCAAAATGAGCTGTTCGTATAGGTCTATTCCGTGAGCGTTCAGGCGAAGGCTCATTACTTTTTCCTTTTCGAACACGTCGAAATTCAGCGCAACATATCCGAATTCCTGAAGGTAGAAAAGCTCCGGCACTATATTGTCCGTACCTGCCTTATCCTTCACTTTTAACTGAAGATCGGCGAACTTCATTTCCTGATAAGCGTTTTCCTTCCAGTGATTATATAGAATTTCAAAAATGTTGTAGCGAACGGAAAAATCAAAAAGGCTCTTTTTAGGCGCGAAGAAAACCGGACCGGTCATTTTAAATATCTGGCGGCCGGCGACCGGATTAATGAGCGCGGCCAGGGCTATCCAGAGGGCCAGAAGGCCCATTATAACCGTACATATGGCGATAGGAATATTTAAAAGCGTGGATATGCCGAACAACGCTTTTATAATTTTAAAGACATATAAAATATCTATATCGAGAAGAAAATAAAATAAAAGCGAGCTGAAAAAACCGAACCCGTAAGTCAGCGCGGAAAATATCACGAGCATCGTAGCCTCCACGGCAAGAACAGTATAATGATCCGGAACCACGCCGTCGACGGTCGAATTAAATGCCCAGTAATTGAAGAACCAGTTGAAGGCGAAAGTGGTGAATATCGTTCCGCCGTAGGTATTTTTGTTAGCGTATTCCATCATGCCGCATAAAAACTGGCAGCCCGCGCCAAATAAGAGAGCATACATGCCGGCGGTTTTAAACGTCGCCTTAATTAAGGTCGGTTCGAGGCCATATCCGAACGCGAGCGGCGTGAGCGCGGCGCAGGCGATAGCGAGACCTATAAGCCCGAGCGGAGCGGGATTGGCGAAAACTTCCGTATGCTTCGCTGATTCCAGATCGACTTTTCTAACCATTTTTGTTCCTCCATAAAATTATATGTTTTAAACATGGCCGTGGTGATGGTGCAGATCAGGATAATGAAAATGGCTGTGTTCTTTTTCTTTGTGGGTATGCCTGTGGCTGTGTTTTCCATCAGCCGCGCATTCGGCTTCGTGAACATGGTCATGATGGAGATCGTCATGAGAATGAGCGTGCTCGTGTTCGATAAATTCGTGAAAATGTTCATGATCGTGGCTTTCAGAAAGATGGCACCATACGCCGATCCCCATAAGAATAAGCGCGATAAAAAAAGAAAGCGTGACCGGCTCGCCGAATATGGCTATCGAAGCGGCGGCGCCGAAAAAAGGCGCAAGCGAAAAATAGGCGCCAGTTCTGGAAGTCCCTATGTGGCGGAGCGAAAGCACGAAAAGCGCTATGCTCAATCCGTATCCGAGAAAACCTATGGCGCATGACGAAATAATCGCGGTCATTCCTGGAAAGCCTATCTTTAAAACAAAAAACGATATTAAAAGATTCGTTCCGCCCGCAATCAGGCCTTTTATTGAAGCTATCTGGAAGGGGTCGGCGGCGGATATTTTTTTCGTCAAATTATTGTCTATCGCCCAGCAAAAACATGCGAGCATGATTGAAACGGGACCCAGAAGGCCGGCCATATCGGGAGTGCCGCCCCATGAAAGAGCCACGCCGCCAAGGGTTATAGCTGCCATTCCAGCGGCGATGCGCCTGTCGAAATTTTCATTAAAAACAAACCATGCCATAAGCGCCGTAAATACGCCTTCCATATTTAAAAGAAGAGAGGCGGCGGATGCGGTTGAATTGTTAAGCCCATATAAGAGAAGTACCGGACCTAAAAATCCGCCAAAAAATGTAACGCCAGCGAGCCATTTATAATCGGGCGCCGAAAGATTCGCTTCCTTTTCAATATTTTTAGCCGCTATCGCCGATCTTACGGCCATATATATCAGAAGGCCGGCGCCGGAACCAAAATATAGAAGGCCGGCCAGCATGAAAGAATTCACTTCGCCCAATAAAATTTTTGAAAAAGGCGTACTGAGTCCAAAGAGAAGAGAGGCGGCAATCGCGTATATAACGTTTGAATGTTGTTTCATAATAAAAAACACCGCTTTCTAAAAAAATTCAACGTTCATTATATCATGTTAACCTATATATTACAATTTAAACGGGAAAATCTTAAGAACACGCGCGCATAACAAAAAAATAAAGGCGGCTGCATTAAATAAAATCGATATTATTCCGATAATTTTCGTATGGCAATTTATAATTACGTTGAGGATCTCGTATATCACAAGATCCACGAAATAGTATCAAAAAATAAAGAGAATATCTGCAAATGCGACAGATGCATTGACGATATGGCGGCTCACGCGATAAACGGCCTGCCGGTCGTTTCTTATGTGACGGCTGAAGGCGGCATTTACCGCGAGGTCCAGAATATGACCAACGACAGGCTTAAGATCGACATCGCCACGAAGTGCGTAAAAGCCGTAGACGTGGTCAGCAAAAAATCGAAACATAATCTTACGCGTCAATAATTCTGAAATTTTTGGAGGCATCCGCATGGATAAAAAGGCAAAAGTTCCGGCCTCACCGGCCGAGAAAAAATTCGACCTCGATATCGAAAAGAAAAAAAATTATGTGAAAGTAAACGTTCTCGGCGATATTACAGTCAAGACCGTTACGGCTATGAAAAAAAGAACGAAAGAACTCATCGACGACAAAAATAAAAATTTCGTCTTCGATCTTTCAGGCTCGAACTATATGGATTCGTCAGGCCTGGGGTTTTTCATAGGCACGCTTAAAAATCTGAAAGAAATCGGCGGCGCGCTTCACATAACGGGACTTAACGCTTACGTTTCGGGGATTTTTAATCTTATAAACCTCACTTCCATCGTCAGCATATTCGAAGACCCTAAAGAAGCATGCAAATTTTAGGCGGAAAAATGAAAAGTAAAATATTATTATATTCAATTTTATTAATATTCTTTTTAGTTCTGGCCTCGACCGGATGCCAGAATAAAGTTACAAACGTTGAATCCGGCTCGTCCGCGCTCGTCGACGACGGATATGTTCCCGACAGCCCGAAATGGAACGCCATCACTCCGATCGACGTTCAAAAGATCGGCGAAAAGCAATTTCAGGTGATACTGGACTGGGAGCCCGTCACGGTCAACTCCGAAGACAACGCCAAGAAAAATATCATCGGATATAATATCTACCGCAGGAAAGAATCCGCGATAGACAAGAAAATAGCCTCGCTCGGAACCGATCAGCATTATTACATCGATAAATCGACCGAACTTATAGAGGGCGAAAAATTCATATACACCGTTTCGGCTTTCGATAACATGCTCAGGGAAAGCCCACACACCGACGTTCAGCTCGTAATAATTCAGGCGGAACGCAAAAGCATCCCGAAACCGGTGTCGAACATATTCTTCGCGCCCGGAAACCAGATAATGTCCGGGCACGATCGGGGCGAAATCATAATTTCATGGGACGCGCCGACGGAAAATATCGACAATTCAGCGGCCGACGATATCGACGAATACGAGATAGAATCTCACAAGCAGGACAACTCGACGTGGAAGCTCATTGCCAAGGTACCGGCGGATAAAAACATATTCATCGATTCGAATCTTGTCGAAGGCACGTATTTTTACAGGATAAGAGCTAAAAACACGTCCGGAAATTATTCTCAATATATGGACGGAAATTTCTCGATATACGGAAAAATAGACGAAATGGCTCCGGGCCAGATTACAAATATCGAAATATGGTATCAAAAGGGCAAAAATTATCTTACGTGGCAGAATCCTAAAAAAGACGCCGACGGCAAAACCCTCGATATGCACGGCGTTAAAATATACCGCAAGGATAAAAATTCAGCGGAACCTTACTCGCTCATAAAGATAATGCCGCCCGACACCAAATATACCGATTTTAATATAAATCTCGACCTGTACTATATTTACGTGCTTTCAACATACGACATCTCCGGAAACGAATCCATAATGTCAAAACCGGTAAGCTCGGAACCGAAGGTGACATATCTCGAGACGCCCCAGAACCTTTACGCGAAATTAGACCAGCAATCGAAGCTTACGATCAACTGGGACGCCATTACGGGCGCGAAAAAATATATAGTCTTCAGATCGCCGATCGAAAACGGCATATACACGCGGACAACCGAAACGCCAACTAATTCAGTAGTAATGACGATCCCTTACGGCAATTCTTATTATTTCAAGATAGCGGCCGCGGATGAAAGCGGCAATGAAAGCTCGCTTTCAAACAGCCTTCAGGTGATAAGCGACGTCCTTTATAAAACCATCGAGGCCGAGGAATATCTCGGCGATATATCCAAGGGCGTCAATGCTATTTCAAGGCCGTTCGACATGGAAGTCAACGTCATCGATTACGCCGAGCTCGACCAGAAAGGCGCTTATCTTAAATTTTCGCCCATATCGCCCGCGAACGGCGAATCGGTAAGAGGCGTTCCGCTGTCAGGAATAGACGTTGACGCCGTAAACGATTATTTCGAACTCAATGAATTTATGATGACGAACCCCTATAAATGCGAAGTCTGGATAAAAAAAGGCGTCGATTGCGGAATTTATCAAATAGAAGCCGCCGGAAACAAGTTCGGCCCGGTCGATTGCTATTCGGTGAATAACCGCGAAATAATAAAATTCCCGATAAACTTCAATGTGGCCGACGACGCGACGAATCACGGTCAGACCATTAAATTCAGATTCACATGCACCGGCAAAAATCAGGATTCGACGAACTATACATTAAACCTGGACAAGATAGTCATTTTCAAATAGTTCGGCAAAAAATCGATCTTTCCTATCGCGCGGGAGTATTTGCAGCCGCATTATTTATCATCCAAGCCGCATATCATTCACGCGCAATAAGATAAATAAAAATCCGTTCCGGACCAAAACCGGCGCGGATTTTTTATTTTAATTTTTGACTTTTAAATGCTTGTCTGATAAAATAATCAAATCAAATTAGCCTATACGGTAGTTTTTATAATTACACAAATAAAATAAAAAGGGGTAGTTATTCATGATTAAAAATTCGTTGTTCAAAAGGCTTAATCTCATTCTGTTCGTCATCTTCTCATCAGTCCTGCTTTTTTCAGGTCAGGCGGCCGCGTACAGGGACAGTCAGATCCCCAACCTCGAAAAGATCAAACAGATGATAATCAATTACCGCAATTCTGGCGACTGGGCTCGCGAGCTCGAAGTCGCGGGCGATCGCGGAATTGAAATGTTTTATAAAGCTTATGATAAAAACGAAAAGCAGGCCGTGGTATTTGACATAGACGAAACTACGGTAGACAATTACGAATATTACGAAAAAAACGGCTTCGCCTTCGTCCCTAAAGTCTGGTTCGAATGGCTGGACAGCGCAAAAGCTCCGGCGATAAAAGGCGTAAAAAGAATTTATGACGAGGCCGTAAAAAAAGGAGTTCCCGTTTTCTTCGTTACCGGGCGCTCCGAAAAAGGCAGGGCCAGCGCGGAAAAAAACCTTATGAACGCCGGCTATTCAAAATATGAAAAACTCATAATGCGCTCGCCCGAAGAAAAAAGTCTCACGGCGCTCAAGTATAAATCGCAAAAACGTGAAAACATAGAAAAATCAGGCTATCACATAATTTTAAACGTGGGCGACCAGTACAGCGACCTTTTCGGCGGATATTCCGAAAATATTTTGAAACTGCCAAATCCGATGTACTTTATTCAGTAATAAATTCAGGCCGGCGCATATCCGGCTTGATAGAAACCGTCAACATCAAAAGGCCTTTTTAAAACCAGCGGTCGCCCTCATTTATGGATGCCGGCCAAAGCTTTTAAAAACGGCCTTTTTGACAAAAGAAGACTTTTTAATTATAATGTCGCGCATGTCAGATAACAACGAACAAAATGAAAATATATACCCGGAGCTCGCCGCCGGAGCCGCTGAAGAAGCCTTGAAAACGGGCCAGAGCGCAGACGAGTCCATGGATTTTATAGAGCATCTCACTGAACTTCGAACGCTCATCATCAGATCCGTCATAGCCGTCGGACTTCTATTCTGCGTCTTCTGCTATTATTCGGATAAGATAATGTATCTCGTCAGCTTTCAAATGAAGGATATTCTGAAAGGCGAAAAACTCGTCTTCATATCGCCGGGCGAGGCTTTCTTCGTATCGCTAAAAGTATCATTGTTCGCGGCTATTCTCGCGGCGCTGCCGTATCTTTTATATAACGTGTGGAAATTCGTATATATCGCGATGACGCCGGGCGAAAAAAAATACTTCAACCTTATCCTCGTTACCTCGAGCGTATCCTTTTACTGCGGCCTCCTGTTTTCAATTTATCTGGCTATACCCGTAGGCATAGGGTTTTTGATCGGCTATTCGTCGGAACTCTTCAAACCCATGATATCGGTCAATGCATATTACGATTTTTTAATATACACTTCGCTCGTCTTCGGCATAATATTTGAAATGCCTCTTTTGATGTTGTTTTTAAACAAACTGGGGATCGTCTCTAAAAAGTGGCTCACATCGAACAGAAAATACGCGGTGCTTCTTATATTCATAGTGGCCGGAATATTTTCGCCGCCGGATGTTTTTTCACAGTTTCTCGTGGCAATACCCATGCTTTTTTTATATGAACTGGGCATTATTTTGATCAGAATAACCGGAAAATAAAGGAATGATAATAATGAAATACATTGAAATAAGGCGCCATAGCATACGCCGCCAGACGGGAGCGCACCTGACGCAGGAAGGCGTATCACTGGCGAGATCGATAGGCGAAACAATGGGGAATTTTTCGATAGTCGTTACGAGCCCTATCACGAGAGCATTTGAAACCGCCATAGCCATGGGATACGCCGTGGACGATCAGATAGAACTCATATCGACGATGGGCGAAGCGGTCAGCCGCGAAATAGACTGGGATACGGATTACGCTGAATTTTCAAGGGTTTATTCGAAAAACGGCGAACTGACGAAATTTTCGAATTCGCTTAAAGCGCTTATAACATCCATATTAAAACCGCTTTCAAACGACGGAAGGGCGCTCATGGTGACCCACGGAGGGATAATACAGGCCGCGGCCGTCGCGTGCATGCCGGACGCCGATCACGCGAAGTTGGGAAACTCTCCGTCATATTGTGAAGGCATAGGGCTTTTTTATGACGGAGAAAAATTTCGCGATATGATATCGTTAAAAAAATAATTGAAAGCCCCCGGGGCGCCTCCTCGATGCGTTCGCGGATCGGGAATCGCGCAACCGGAGGGCTTTCGGCGTTTATTCTTTATCGTCTATTTCCTCGGGATAGATATCGTGATCTCCATAGACCTGTTTTATGAGTTTTTTTGTCCGTTTAGTACTTTCGCGATTCGCGAACTTTTCAGTAAAGCCATAGAAGAGCGGCAATAGCAGCAGCGTGAAGAAAGACGAGGTGATGAGGCCGCCTATGAGAACAACCGCCATGGGCTGCTGCATCTCCGCGCCGGCGCCGTATCCGAGCGCTATGGGCAGCACTCCGAAGAGCGCGGCGAGGGTCGTCATCATAACGGGCCGCAATCTGATCTTTCCGGCGTTTATGACGCTGGACATGAGGCTGTGGCCTTTATGCCGCAGATCGTTTATATATTCGACGAGTATGACGCCCTTCTGGACCGAAAGGCCGAAATGAGCTATCAATCCGACAAGCGATGAAACGTTAAGCGAAATACCAGTTACGAAAAGCGCGAAAATACCGCCCATAAGCGCCAGCGGGATCGTACCTATTATTAAGAGCGACTGGCTGACGCTCTTAAAGGACATAAACAGAATTACGAAAACGCCTATTAGGGCCAGGCCGAAAGCGTAAGTTATCTCGCGCAGCATTTTAACCTGTTTTTCATAATTACCGCCGAAAGCCACGAAATATCCTTCCGGAAGCTTGAATTTCAAAAGTTTTTGCTTGATATCGTCGGTTATTGAAAACAGGTCGCGGCCGGAATTGCTTCCGTTTATCTGAATGCGCCTTTGAAGATCCTCGCGCTTAATGGAGCTCGGCCCCTTTACCGAACTGATCTCCGAAACTTCGCTCAGCTTAACTTTTCCAAACGACGGAGTATCTATGAAAAGTTCGCCTATATCGCTGATCGATCTTCTAAAACGCTCATCAAGCCTGACGACTATGTCAAATTCACGGCCGCCGTTCAAAATTTTAGAAACGGTTTGGCCTTCTATCGCGAGTTCGACGGTGCGCGCTATGTCCTCGATATTCAAGCCGAATTTGGCCGCCTTGCGGCGGTCCGGCTTTATTATTATGGTTGGAACGCCCTGCGTCTGTTCGAGCTGAAGGTTGGTAAGGCCGGGAACCGAAGAAATTAAATTAAGAAGCTCGTTGCCTTTTTCGGTTAAAATAGCGAGATCGTATCCGTAGAGCTTTATTGAGAATTTTGCCGATGTGCCGGACATCGTCTCTTCAATGCGATTGGCCAGAGGCTGCGTGAAAAGAGCTAGAATACCCGGAACATCCTTTACTTTTTCATTCATCCGATCAAAAATTTTATCCATTGAAAGAGTTCGTTTCGAGCGTGGCACGAGTTTCACGTATGGCTCCGAAACGTTTACGCCCTCGACGCAATCCGAGCCTTCGGCGCGTCCGCTTCTTTGAAGCACGGATTCAACGTCGGGAACGTCCTTGATCTTGTCGCATACGATCTTCGTAAGCCGCGCCGTTTCTTCAAGGCTTGATCCCGGAGGCGTCACGACGCTTAACATGACGGCGTTCTCGTCTATCGGCGGCAAAAGCTCGACCGGAAGCCTGAATAAAATGAATATGGCGACGGCGAATATAGCTAATACCGATATCGAAAAAGCCTTGGCGTTCTTTAAAACTTTCCTCTGAAGCGGCACATATATTTCTGAAAGGTATCGCACCAGAAACGATTTTTTCGAGACCGCCGCGCCCTTGAATTTTTCCAGAAGCACGTAAGTCAGGGGCGGAACGAAAAGAAACGACAATAATAAGCCTATTAAAATCGAAGTTATCATGGTGAACGCGAAAGGCGAGAACACCCGGCCTTCAAAACCGGAAAGCACAAGCAGCGGGAAAAACACCATGCATATTATCGAAGTGCTCGTAAGAACCGGTTTAAATACTTCAATGGCTCCGATAACGACCGAGTCGTATATCGAAAGTTTTTTCATCTCGATATGCCTGAAAACGTTCTCGCATATAACTATCGCCGCGTCGACGAGTATTCCCATTCCGACGACGAGGCCGCCGAGCGACATAACGTTAGCCGAAACACCGGCGACCTTCATTATGAAGAACGTCGCCGCGACGGATATAGGTATCGTTATCGCGGAAACGAGCGTCGCTATGACATTCGTCAAAAATATGAAAATGATTATTACGACGGCGAATCCGCCTATAAGCATCGCTTCCAAAAGATTTTTTGAAGTGTCGTTTATAAGATCGGACTGGTCGAAGAAAGTAACCATTTTAACATTCGGCGGCAGGAACGGCTTTATTTCGTTAAGCGCTGATTTGATGGCCCCGGCGGTTTTTACCGTATCCGCTCCAGGCTGTTTTGAAACGGTCAGCGATATGACGCTTTTTCCTTCAGCCTTCATCAACCCGCGTTTTAAAGCCGGAGCCTCAACGACATTCGCGACGGCCGAAAGATAAACCGGAACGCCATTTTGAGACGTGATTATGGTTTGTTCGAGTTCCGAAACGTTTTTAATGGCGCCTATGCCGCGTATGGTATATTCGATGGCGCCGGTTGGAAATATTCCGCCGGTGAAATTATGATTGTTTTCTTCAACCGCTTTTTCTATATTTTCGAGGGTAAGGCCGAAATTTTTCAGTTTATTAGGATCGATATTTATCTGAAATTGCCTTGTTTCGCCGCCAAAGAGCCTTACTTTTGAAACGCCTGCGGCCGTTTGTATTTTCGGCTTAATCAAAAAATTCGCCGTATCGCGCAACGCCATTTCGTCCGTGTCGCCGCTTATATAAAATTCAAATACTTCCTGGAGGCGCGAAGAAGCCGTTCCTATCGAAGAAATTTCCGTTCCCTGCGGAAAACTTGACTGGGCGGACGAAATTTTTTCCGATATGAACTGCCTTATACGCCATATATCCTGGTCCCATTGAAATTCTATGCTGATCGACAGCAATCCGAGCCCGCATATGCTTGTGACCCTGGTCACGCCGGGAATCCCCCTCAAGCCGGCTTCTAAAGGACGCGCGATAAGATTTTCCATGTCTTCCGGCCCCAACGAGTGATTTTCCACGATCACCGTAACTATCGGAATCGAAAGGTCGGGAAGTATATCCCGGCTGACGCTTATAGCCGCATTCAAGCCGATCACTGATAAAACGGCGACGGCTATAAATATAAGGATCCTGTTCTTCACTGAAAATTGTATTATTTTTGATAGCATTTTATATCCCCTTATTTTTTACAACCATCGCAGCTGAGTTCGAGCTTGCTGGACAGAGCCATGTTAAAAATCTGCTGATTGCCTACGGTAACGACCGCATCGCCAGGTTTCAGACCTTCTTTTATTTCAATTTTTTCCATAAACCTGTGGCCGGTCTTGACATAGATTTTGTCGAAAGATTTCGGGGCGCATTGAACGAAAACAAGCTGCCTGTCGCTGTCCTCAACTATGGCTTTTTGCGGTATCGTTATGGCGTTCGGCCTTTCGGAAACCAGTATATCGCAGTTTATAAATTCGCCTATCTTTAAAAGTTCTGCGTTTTTCGTTATTTCCGCCCGCGCTTTTAGCGTTCTGGTGTTCGGCTCGAGCTGGTTGCTTATATAGACTATGTTTCCCATGACGGGTATCTTCATCGAGGATTCGACCTCGACCGTCTGGCCTACCGAAATTTTCGGACAGTCATTTTCATATATGTCTATGTCGGCTATCACTTTATCGTAGTCGCCGACGCACATCACCGGGTTCTGAGTATCTATGCTCGCTCCGATGGCGGTCGTCTGTTCGATGACTATGCCGTGTATCGGTGAATAAATAGAGAATGTCCCGAGTTCGTGCGTTTTACATCCAATACTCGGATCGCACTCGACGCCCACCATCAAAAGGTGTTTTTTAGATTCGTCAAAATTCTGCCTTGCTTCGAAAAATTCGGTCTGAATGTCGCCGACCTCTTTTTTCAGCGATATTTTCGAGTCGCTGAGTTTTTCAACGCGGCTCAATGATTTTTCGATATTTTCGAATTTCGATTTAGAAGACTCGTATTCAATGGACGCGCTTTTGAGTTCATTGTCGGCCGCTTCGAGTTCCGATCTGGACGATATTCCGGAATCAAAAAGTTTTTTTATGCGCTCGTATTTTTTCTGAGCCGTCGAAAGCGCTATCAGTGATTTATCGTGCTGCGATTTTGAATCGCTCAGCGCCGATTTGGCCTCCTCGACGTTCTTCTGCGTGAAGGACCCCAATTCGCCCATTTTAATTATATTTTCATATTTCGAAAGCAGGACTTCATATTTATTGAGATTTTTTATATATTCAACCTTCGCGTTGAAAATATCAATGGATTCAATAACAGCCAGTTCCTGACCCTTTTCAACTCTGTCGCCTAACTTTACCTTCATCTGCTTGAGTTTTCCGGGAACGAGAGAAACGACTTTCGCGTAATGTTCGGGATGAAATTTCACGGTTCCGTTCGATTTCACCGTTTCATATACAGTTTCAACCTTTACCTGTTCCGTTTCAAGACCGTCGATGTTTATTTCGGGCTCTTCCGCTTCGGCGGCGCCGTCTTTCTTTACCTCGCCTGCATTTTCAGCCGCTTTCGCCGTATCCGGACAGATTTCGCCTTCCTTGTGGTTATGATCCGTTCCGGCTTTTTTTGCCGGCTCTTCACTCTTGCGTTCAGTTTCCGTTTCGATCGTTCCGGCGGTTTTTTGGCCGCGCTCGTCTTTTACGGCCGCTTTTTCATTTTCATGCGCGTGCTCCGCGGCTGAAAGAAAGTTAAAATCAATGAATTTCGGAATTATCATGTAAATGGCGGCAGCCATAAATATCAGATATTTTATTTTATTTTTCATCTTACATCACCAGCCGCGTCAACTTTCAAAAGTATTTTTTCCATTACGTCGCCGTTCGCGGAAGGCGATATTCCGCAGGCTTTTCTGAGTTCGAGAAGAGATATGTTGAATTCGACCGAAGCTAATATAAGATTTTCATAGAACTCATAATAATTCTTCTTCGCGTTCTGATATTCAAAGAGCGTTGTCGCGCCTTCGGCATATCCGATCCTCGCCATTTCAAAAATGTTAGACGCCTTTTTCAGCACCACGCCTGAAAGCCTTTTGAGCTTTTCACGATAAAAAACGCAGGTGTTATATTTTTCGGTCACTTCAAGCAATATCCTGTTTTCAACGTTAGCCAGATGATAGCTTTTGTTTTCCTTCAAAGATTCATATCCGGCTATTTTCAAATTCAGCGATCCCACAGATGCGCTTCGCCTTCCAAAATCATACACGGGGATTGAAAGCCCTATCCTGACGCCTCGCTCCGTTTCCTTAACGTCGTTCACGCTTCTGAATATGCCAAGCTTGAGTTCCGGGCCGGCTGATTGCTTTTCCAGTTCGATAAGATTCTTATAAAGTTCTATTTCGTATAACGCTGATTTTATTTCGCGCCTGTTTTCAACGGCCGTCCTGAATAACTTATCGGCGCCGTATATTTCAATGGCGGTGTTAGCGGAAAGAAGCTCGATCTCTCTCGTAAGAGAACTTTCCGGTCCCGAGGCGAAAAATTCATCCGTAAAAGCGTCATGCGTTATGCCGTTGATTATTTCGATGCTTCTCTTTTCAATTTCAAGATTTTTTTGAGTTTCCATATTTTTTAAAAATTGCGTCTCATAGTCGATGCCGGCCTGTTCCAGTTCCATTCTCGAGGCAAGCGCCACTTCGTATTTTTTTGACGCGGCGTCTATGGTTTTAGCCGCCATGTTCATGTTCTCATTCGAAAGTTTTTTTAGATTGATCGATCTGACGCATTTTAATACGGCTATGTCCGCGTCATAAATTAAATTATCTATGGCCTGAGCGGTTTCCTGTTTTTTTATCTCCAGCTCGAGACGGCTTTTACGTTGCTTCAGGCGTGGAATTCTTCCGGCTTCAAACGTTTTTGAAAGTTCGAGATTTTTAGTGTCGTATCTTTTTTCATCGGTTTTGCCAAAAAGTCCTTCGCCTTCGGCTTCAAGAACTATCGGAAGCGTTTTAGCCTCGGCTTCCGAAGCTTTTTCGAAACTTTTCAGATCGTTTTTAATTAATTGTATCTCGTAATTGGATGCGGAAACTTTTTCATTGAATGTTTTTAAAACATCCGCCGCGGCGTTCGCGGCCGGCGCGCAAGCGTGTAAAATAACGGCCGCGATAAATAATACCGGCAGCAAAAATGACGACCTCTTCATGGGTGCCTCCATTTATTTTTTAAAATGTATTAAAATAATTGTCTTGAAACGATAAAATTCACGATCAAAAACGCTGCGGCATTAATCCGCATGGTCTTTAAAAGAAAACGAGGTCAAAAAAAGCTATGACAAGCGAGGCGGGTGAAATATGGTGCATTCAAAAAGGTTTAAAGCAAAGGAAAAATTTTGGCTGATATTTAATTTACTTGAACACAAAAACGGTGAAATTTTTTGCTCGGCCGGCAATATTATTTTTGAACAGACGCAATGATCGGCGCCGCCGCAGTGATTATGGTTCGCGCCAGCCTGCGCGAAATCGTGCTCGTCGTCGCAATCGTGATCGTGATAAAGCGAACACGGGATAAAAGCGGTTAGATTTATTATTAACATTAAGACCGAAATGAATCTGAACATCGTTTATAATTTTAACACATTTCAGCGAATCAAGTCAATATCACCGGCGTATTTTATAATATATTTACGGATCTTCGGTTTCGATTATAAAACATCATGGCCGGAGAACGCATAATATCCAAATCGTTCTGATCCGTCATCTTAAAACAAGAAGGGCTCATATATTTTTTTTAAAATTTATGA
This sequence comes from uncultured bacterium, assembly GCA_964545075.1. GTDB lineage: Bacteria > Muiribacteriota > UBA9980 > UBA9980 > UBA9980 > DAOPXV01. Next base: position 42,041 of record CAZJFS010000008.1, on the reverse strand, counting down.
TATAATTTCGATGTTATGCTAACTTCCTACAACACAATCAAAAACGAGGCCTCGTGCGAAATCGTGATTCAAAAATCAAGGTTTATAAGCGATTGCTTTTTCGTGACCGATGAAAAAGAAGCGGTTTCAAGACTTGACGGGATTCGCAAAAAGTATAACGACGCTACCCATCACTGCTACGCTTACGCCGTGGGAACAAATACCGTTTTCAAAAGATTCAACGACGACGGAGAGCCTTCCGGGACCGCCGGAATGCCGATATTAAACGTGATAACGCATCAGGATCTCGTAAATCTTATCGTCATAGTGACGCGCTATTTCGGAGGAATCAAACTCGGATCGGGAGGGCTTGTAAGAGCTTATTCGGCGGCATGTTCCGAAGTTTTAACGCGCGCCGGATCGGTTAAAATGGCGCTGAGCCTGAAATTTTCCATCAAATTCGATTATACGTATCTCGGCTCGATCGAGCGGTTTTTGAAGCAACCCGAAATAGCGGTTTTAGCTACGGATTATCAGGAAAATGTCAAGATAACCGCGGTCACTGAAATGAATAAGCCAAAATTCACGGCAGCCGTTAACGACATATGCAATGGCCGGGTTGAAATTGAGGAAATTGAAAGCGTTTTTCACGCCTGGTAAGAAAAATATAGCTCGGGGCCGGTCGAACGATCATGACGGCGGATTTAATATTTTTTCAGCTTCGGCTGAAACTTTTTGAAAATTAGATTTAGCCGCGCTTTCGTATAACGTTTTTCTAACTTCCTTATCTATATGAAGAAGAGATATCATTTTAAGGCCTTCTTCCGCTACCGCCGCATTCTTCTGGGTTTCGGAAAAAACATCCTTGTACGACTCTACCGGATGCCGCGCCATTAAAAGCGTAAGATATTTAACGAGTTCGGATTTAACCTCGGCGTTTTTTTCCTTCGATATCTCCTCAAGCACGAACGGAGACGCTTTCGGGTCGTCTATATTGCAGAGCACGACCGTGGCTAAATACCTTATGACCTCGTGCGGCGATTTAAGATATTGTATCATCTGCCAGAATACCGATTTATCGCTGCAGTTTAATATGGCATCATAAGCCGTCTTTTTAACGACCTCGTCTTCGTCGTCTAAAAGGTCGAATATCGCGGTTATAGCCTTCGTCGATTTTATATTTCCGAGAGATTTCGCGACGTTAAGACGAACGTCGGCCTCGGCGTCGTTTTTCATTGAAAGAAGTATATTCACGGCTTCATTCGAGCCGATCTGGCCGAGCACATAGCTGCCCGAAGCCCTATACCATTTATCCGGACTTTTAATAAGCTTATTTATGTGATTCATCGCCATTATTTCGTCCACTTTCCATATGGCAAGGCACGTATTGGCAAAAACGCGGTTGTTCGGGTCGTTGAGCATGCCTTTAAGATGCTTGAGAACCTCTTCGCGCGGAAGGTTCAATTTTGAAATGGCTTCCACGGCGGATGCGCGCACATGCGGATCGGTATCGTTAAGACCGTATTTCAAAATAAGCGGAAGCGTTTTAGGCGAAGCGATATGCCCTAAAGCCACAAGGACGGTGGATCTGACCTTTTTATCATGGTCCCTCTGCAATAGTTCCAGAAGGGGTTTCAGCGAAGACTCATCGGCCATTCTGCCCAGCGCCATCGCGGCGTAAAGCCTGGTGTTAAGATTTTCATGGTATAATATTTCGATTAACGATGGAATGGCTGATTTATCACGCATAAAGCCCAGCGAGTGCGCCACGGCCTGAGCCACCTCGCCGTTTTCATCATAAAGCGCCTCGATAAGTTTCGGAGTGACTTCCTTGGTGAATTTCCAGCCATATTTTGAAAGGCTTCTCGCGCATATGCACCGCACTCTGGCGACGGGATCGGAAAGTCCCTTAACAAGAGCGATAACCGCTTTTTCGGAGTGAATAAATGAAAGCTCGTACGCGGCTTCTTCCCTTAAAAATTGAGATTTATGAAAAAGCTGCTCTATTATTTTATCCGCGAGAGTTTTTTCTTCCGAAACCTCGGGCAGGGCGTTGCTTTCGTTAAAATTTTGAGTCTGGACTATTATCCTGGGTTCCTCTTTATGCCGCTCTATTTTTTTAGCGCCTTCCGGATGTCGCTCATTCATTATGGCAAGAAATTTCGACATTTCGTTTTTCATTTCGGAAGGCTTTTCATTTTGAACGGCTTCGCTTATATAAGGAATAGCGGCCGGATCGTCGATATTACAAAGGACTTTTACCGCTATGAACCGCATTAGCTCCCGCGAAGATTTAAGGTTATTTATCATCGGCCAGAAAGCATATTCTTCGCCGCATTTTAAAATGAAATTATACGCGGTCTTTTTTACCGCCTCATCCTTATCTTCAAGCATTTCAATAAGTTCGGCAAGCGCTTTCGGCGAGCTTACTCTTGAAAGCGATCTGGCGACGTTCACGCGCACATCCGCGTCGGGGTCATTTTTCATTGAAATAAGCATGGACAAAGCTTCAGAGTTTATTATATTTCCCAGCACGTAAGCTCCGGAAGCCCGGAACGTCTTATCCTGGTTTTTTATAAGTTTGGTTATATCATCCGTTACCGACAGATCTCCGGCTTTCCAGAGAGCCATGCAGGCATTCGCCACGACGCGGTTATGAGGGTCATGGAGCATTTTTCGAAGTTCCCCGGAAACTTCCTCGAGCGTCGGGTTCAAATTCGATATCGATTCGACCGCCGAGGCCCGGACGCGGGCATCGTTATCCGCAAGGCCAAATTTCATTATTATGGGAAGAAGTTTCGGATTTTTAAAATTGCCGAGCGCCATCAATATGGTGGCGCGGACTTTTTTATCGTGGTCGTCGCGCATAAGTTCCAGCATAGGCCTTACCGCGCGATCATCTCCAAGTTTTCCAAGGGCGATTATAGCGTATATTCTCGTATTTTGATTTTCATTTTTTAAAATTTCGATGAGCGGATCGACCGCGGAATTATCGCCTATGGACCCGAGCGATCTGGCTGCATTGCGGGCGGTTTCAGCGTCCGCGTCATGAAGCGCTTTTATAAGAGGGCCGACGGCCAGCGCCGAATACTGCGAGCCGTATTTTGATATGAATTTTGCGCATGCGGCGCGTATGCCCGGCACCGGATCCGACAAACCGTTCACGAAGACTTTTATGGCCTTTTCGGAATTTATTAAAGATAGTTCATATGCCGCTTCTTCACGTACGAACTGCGATTCGCTTGAAAATTTTTCAATTATTTGCTCTAATACTGGTTTTTCAGCCATACATACAATATCGGCTTAAATATCGTTTAAGTTAATTAATTTTATGCCGCTCAATTTTATTAATTAATCCCGATATATTTCCGATTATTAAGACAACATGACATTGCCTGAAAAAATACCGTCATACGGACCTGAATATAAAAAAAGGCGCCGCCGCTATAATATATACTTTAATATTATGGCGAAGGTTTTCGTTTTTTTCACCGTTGTTTCAACGTTAGTTTTCGCATTTTCAGAAACGGCTATATCGCAGGTTACGACCTATCAGCCGCCCGTCACTACATACACTATTCCGGGCGACACTACCTATAATCAGAACGGGCAGACGTTTAATACCGACCAGATCTATAATCCGCTGACCGGCGGAAGCAGCACCGGCATAACAGCCATTCCGCAGCCTTACATAGCGCCGGTACAGGATGAAGCGGCGCCCGATTATAGCTTTAAGAAGAAACTTCCTATAATAGTGACCGGCGATTACGTTGAATACAGAACAGCCGAGGAAAAGGTAATAGCCAAAGGCGCGGCCGACGTCAAACAGGATAAAATGGAAATTATAGCCAATAACATCGAAGCGGATCTTAACAAAGAACTGGTTTTCGCCCAGGGAAAGGTCGTTTACTGGCAGGAACAAAGCGGAAAATTAAAAAAAGTGACCGGTGAATTCCTGGTTTATAACATAAAAACCGGCGATGGATTTATGCTGGACGCAAAGATTTACTCCGACCCGACGATAACAAAAGCTAAACGCGTAGAACTTACGGCGAATAAAATATCAGCCCCGAACGGCGCTACTTACACTTCGTGCGACCTGGATCACCCTCACTGGTGCATGCAGGCAAGCGAAGTTACCATATATCCGAACGACAGAATGATCTTAAAAAGACCCAGATATAATCTTTTCGGTATTACGATTTTTAAGCTTCCCTACGCTTCCATGAATTTGCGCAAAAAGGAAGAAAAAAAATTCAAGATGACCATGGGATATACAAAGCCTAAAGGTTTTTATCAAAACATCACATGGGACTATTTCTTCAACGATAACCAGAACGGAAGCCTGAGCATTTCAAATGAAACCAACCGCGGATATTTCCAGAACATCAACCATCGTTATAAATTCATGGATAAAATATCCGGAACGCTTTACAGCGACTATTCATTCGATAGCATAAGAAATGAATCCATAAACAGGAACTCTCTGACCGGGCAGTATCAGATCAAAAACAATTCCACGCTCAATTACAATATTGATTATTTTTCAGATGTTATCAATGGAAATTACACCGTAAACAAAGAAATGAACAGCCAGTATAATCTTTCATATAACGAGCAGAATTATGATTTTCTGGTAAGATATAAGAAAAGAACGGACCTTAACGACAGGCCTAACCAATACGTATCGTCCCTTGACTACACGCCGGAAATCGACGTAAATACCAGACGCGAAAAAATAATAAATTCGCCGCTGTTCCTTTCGACGCGAAGCGTTCTCGGAACGCGGGAAGAAACCACGAGCGGCAATGTTTTAAGACGTAATGTTTTTGATACGCAATGGCGCGTCGATACCGAACGCTTCCAGCTTTCGCAGCTCACCAATCTGACCGTCGACTCATCATATCGCCTGCGGGCGGACAAAGCCGATGAGCGCGAAAACATACTCGACGGAGGCGTTACCATGACGCAAAATATCGGAAAATACACGAACGCTAATTTAAGGTATAACAACACTAGAACTTATGGAATTTATCCGTTCCAGTCAAATAGAATAGACACGCAGAACAAACTTTATTCGACGCTCGCCTACAGCGGTCCGACCGTGACGGATCAGGGAACCGAACTGCGCTCCAATCTTATGCAGTTTTATTATGATTACGATCTTCACGCATTCCAGGGCGTTTCAAACGATTTCACGATGACGTATAAAAAAGATAAGTTTACCTATCACAGGCTTTACCTTCGCGCGTCATACGATTACCAGGACACCATGTTCTCGAATTTATTCTCGGGCAATATGAATTTAAGCAATCTTTACCTTAAATATGACTATCAGATGGGTGAAAAAATAAACTGGCAAACATCGACGACTTATGATAGAATAACTAAACAATACCAGACGATGAATTCGACCATACAGTTTGACGCGGGGCGTTTCTGGCGGGTGAACGCGGATGTCATATACGATCTTCCAACCAAATCGCTTTCAAACGTGAATTATTATTTCATCCGGGATCTTCATTGCATGGAAGCTACGATCCGCGCCAACCCTCAGCAGAAGGAATACTATATAGAATTTGGCATAAAAGCTTTTCCTGAAGATCGCCAGCGCGGCTATTACGACAAGGTTAGCGGAAAATTCAAGCGTACGAATACTACGGACAGGCTGTTCTACTAATATGATCCGGCGCGGCGCTATTTAAACGAACGCAAATAAATAATTAAAATCAATGCTCTTTCGCCATAGGAGGAATTAAAATTGTATAATCCGAGAAAATTCTCATTTTTATCTCTAATAATAATGCTTACGATTTTTTCTATTTCGGCGGCCGGATGCGGCGGGGGAAAAAAGGAAACCGGTTCCGCCAGCGAAGCGCTGCCCGAAAAACGCGAACTTTCAGCTTTAAGCGTCGGATCGGCCCCTCAGGCCGGCGAGATATTTTCATTGCTGCCGGGCACTTTTTCTTCAAAAAAAGGACTTTTCGTAGGCACCGGCGCCGGCCTCTACTTTTATGATACCGACGCCAAATCGACAACGCAGGTCATCGATAATGAAGGAATACTAAAAACCGCTAAAATTAAAGCTATATGCCAGGAAGAAGGCGGAAAATTATGGCTTGGCACCGATAATGAGATTTTCGCATATAATTTCACTTCGGTAAGAAAATTCGACGAGAACCACGTTCAGGCGATAATTCAAACCAGCGGCGGAGAAATATGGGCCGCGACCAATTACGGACTTCTTTTATATGACGGCAATAAAGGATTCTCAAAATTCACAAGAAAAAGCGACAACCTTCCCAACGACGACGTGGTATGCTTCGGCAAGGAAGAAAAAGCGAAAGGCATATATGCCGGAACCCGTCAGGGCTTGATCGTCGTGGACGGCCCGAAACTTTTTTCAACCAAGACAGGAACTTCATCGAAAATAACGCCGTCGGGCGAAGTAATAGAAGAGCCCGGAAACACTGAAATGGCCGGAAATACGGTATCGGCTATAGCGTCAAACTCCAAAGGCGTTCTATACATCGGAACCAACATGGGCATAAACAGGTGCAAAAATTTCAATAACTGGTCGGTATTTTCAGCGGATTCCGAAGTGACCACGAAAACATCTTCAGGAATCGGATTTAAAAAAGTAAAAGGAAACTCCGAGCTTCTTTCAAACTGGATCAGATCGATCTATATTGACGCGGACGATAGTCTCTGGATAGGCACTACTAAAGGACTTTCATTTTTTAACGGCGATAATAAATGGGAGAGCTATACCACCGCCAACGGCCTGGGTTCAAACACGGTTAACGCAGTAGCGGGCATAAACAAGGCCGTATTTATAGGAACGGCTTCGGGGCTTTTCTTACTGGATTTCCCGAAAAAGCCTGAAAAACAAGCTAAATAAGGTTTGCGGCTGGTGATTTCTAAGCTGAAAAACAAGCGTTTGTTAACATAAATATTATTTATTTACAATTTAAGTGTTTTTATGATAAAATATTACGAAATTATTTCGTAATATTTTATTTTTTATCCGGAGTTTTTGTATGAGTTTAGACAGCAGGCATTTTATTGCCGTTCTGGCGGTGATTACGGCTTTAATCCTTGTTTTTTTCTTTATGCGCGGCCCTGCTCATAAAAATAATTTCAGCACCGCGCAGGATGGCCCCGCCACGGATACGAAAACGCGGACCGTCGCCCCGAAAACGGAAGGAACCTCAAAACCTTATTATTCGGACGCCGCATCAGCTAAAATATCGAATTTCATTCCTCCTAAAAGGCTTGATAAAATATACGATCTGATGCGCGAGGGAAATTATGAAAAGTCCATGCTCGAACTCAACGCCATGGGAAAAGATCCAAATCTCATGCCTGACGAAAAGGATCTTATAGAGTTCACCAAAGCTCAGATATATTTTACCAGTAAAAATTTCGTCGTCGCGCGTGAAATGTTTGAAAAATTCCTCAAAGAAAACCCGACGCACCCGATGTCGGAGAACGCTCAAAAAGCTATTGAATTCATAGACAACTATGATAAATATAAAAGTGAGTATAAAAAATTCGAAGATGACCTTAAAAAAACATACCATTAACATGAAAAATCAAAAAGGCGTCACTTTCATACAAATACTTATCGCCATAGTGCTTTTGAGCATAATGGTGATACCCGTGGCATCCGTTTTTTTTACTTCAAACAGGAACGTTGAAAAAAGCGGCGCGCTGCTCGACGCCACCGTCATAATCCAGTCGGTCATAGACACCATAAAAACCGACAGGTTCATATTCGATAATAAAGGAAAAACAATAGATTTCCCGAATGAAAAATATCCCGATATAACCATAGAAAAAGGATTCCTTGAAAAATATAAAGCTTCCGGCAAAATAAACATAGAAGAAGCCAAGGGCCATAACGACAAGGACCTGATTTCGCTCACCGTCATGCTCATGTGGACGGAAGAAGGCGTAGCTCGCCAGACTTCCATCGTGACTTACGTGGCGAATCTCAACGACATCAAATATAATAAATTGGATCAATGAATAACATGCAGGGTATATCAAAAATTCATAATAGCAGAGGGTTCACTCTCGTCGAAGTGATGATATCGCTCGCGGTCGCGTCGATGCTTCTGATATCGATATTTTTCACTTTCAGTCACAACCTTCAATCCTGGCAACAGGGCGAAAAGAAAATGGTCCTTCAATCTGAAGTTTCCAGGGTCATGTACGTAATATATCAGGACCTGAAAAGAGTCAATCCCGCGATATTTTACGATCAAAACTTCGATCTGTGGGTAACGGGAGAGCGCTACAAGGAAGCCAAACCGAACGAAATCGAAATTATAGACGAAAACAAAAAACCCGTCGACGGCTTCGAGCGCATAAAATTTAAAGTTTATTACATTGAGCCTTATTCAAAGAAGGAAACTGTCGAATATTATCTGAAAAGAGACGCGAACGCGATGGACGGGGCTTACGTAAAAAACAAGCGCGGCTCGGCGCACGTACTGATAAGATCCGTCGACGAACGTGAAACAGTAGTTTCGGATAATGTAGAATCGATAAGTTTTACAAAAGATAAAACCGATCCGAAGGCTCTTAATGTCAACGTTAAGATAGTAATGCCGACGGACGCGGGGGCTAAGGTCAGTTCCGACTCCTTCAGCCTCAAAGTCAGATTCGATAATGATTACATCGTTTTGCGCGAGATCTCGGCCGGCAACTGATATTTATTTTTCGGAGTGAACGTTTATGGAATACAATGTTAAATTACCTATTTTTGAAGGCCCTTTTGACCTTCTCTTCCACCTGGTCGAAAAAGAAAAATTCGATCTTAACGAGATACCGCTGACTAAAATAACCAAGGATTACCTTGATATAATAATGCAGATGCAAAATCTCGATATCCATCTGGCCGGAGAGTTTCTCGTAATGGCCGCATCGCTGATGCGCCTTAAATCCAAATCGATCCTTCCGAAGCCGAACGAATACGACAGATATCTCAATCCTCAAAGGATCGACGACGGCCTTGACGTTCCCGACATGGAAGACGAAGCGCCTTTCTTCTTCGAATCGCAGGAAGATATGATCAACAAACTCAAAGAATACAAGATCTATAAGGATATGGCCCATAAGCTTCGCGAATTCGAGGCATACAGCAGCAAAATTTATTATAAGACGGTGGAGATTGAAACCAAATCGACTCTTTTAACTGATGATCTCAACCTCGACAATCTGAGCAACGCATTCAGAAACGCGCTGAAAAAATTAAAAGACAAGAAATTCCAGAGAATCGTGGTGGAAAAAATATCCGTCGACGACAAGATCGAACAGATACTTAAATTTCTCTGTGAAATCAAGGAAAACACCACTTTTGAAGAATTGCTCGAAACGGCCGAAACGAAATTCGAAATGGTAATGACTTTCCTGGCCATACTCGAGCTTTCAAAACTTCAGAAAATAATGATCGAACAAAGCAGCAATTTCTCGGGCATAACAGTTAAAAAGATTAATACTGTCGGAGCTCTGGCTGCATAATAGGTGAATGATATAAATGAAGCATGAACATTCTATAATAGAAGCGCTGCTTTTTGTTTCGCAAAATTCTCTTCAGTCCTCAAAGATAGCGGAGATACTTAAAGTCGAGACAAAGGAAGCATCAAGGCTGATCGACGAGTATGGCGAGCTGCTTAAAGCCAAAAACTCCGCGCTTTGCCTTATAAAAAGCCCGGACGGATACAGGCTCGGAACCAGGCATGAATATTCTCATTACATCGAGATGCTCATAGCCCCGAGGGAGACGAAGCTTTCTTACCAGGCCCTGGAAACCCTTTCGATAGTGGCTTTCAAACAGCATATCACGAAACAGGAAATGGAAAAGGTCCGCGGAATAAATTCCGACGGCATAATAAATACGTTATGTGCAAGAGGCCTTATTAAAGTAGTCGGCGTCAAAAAATTGCCAGGAAATCCTAAGATTTACGGCATCTCAAAAGAATTTTTCAAATATTTCGGCATAAAAAGCCTTGGCGAGCTCAAAGCATATCTTAAATCGATAGAAGTCGATACCAGCAGGATAGACGCCCTTTTAAAGGAAGAAGACGCCGCGTCGAATATATTCTTCGAAGATCCCAACCAGGAATCCTTTGATTTCGGCGAAGAGTCCGGCGAACGTATCGACGTTCCAGTAAGCGACGACGACGAGCCTTCAGAAAATAGTGAAAGCCCTGAAAATTCAGAAAATATAATCGAAGCCGAGATCCTGGATAACTAAAAGGAGTTTCATATGCTTTTAAAGATAAGAAGCTTTATGAAGATCGAACAGAAGCTGACGCTCAGCTTCATACTTATCCTTCTTATATTCGCGGCTTTCGGCATAATAACGATATTCGAAATACATACGATGAAATCGATGTTCTCGCAGATAAAAAAGCAGGATATCGGAGCCACCGACATACTCGACAAGCTTGTCCTCTGCATGGATAAAATAAGGATATTAGAAGGCGAGCTCGTACTGACACGCGACGAAAAAAATTTAAACAACAACATAAAAGAGATCAATTCGACGATCAATTCCATAAACGATAAAATAATAAAATATAAAGCTCTGGCTGAAACCGATAACGAAGAATTGCTTTTCACTCAATTCGAAACGGCCTTCAAGCGTTTCGTAAAATACAACGAAGAATTAATATTACAAAAGACATCCGGAACGACGCCGCTGGAAAAACTCGAACTTTTTTTGAATGATTTCCAGGCTTCGTTCGATAAAATGGTCGATATAATAGATTCCATAATAAAACTCGAATACAACGACGCGTTTTCACGCGTGGAGCGCAGTATCGTAATTTACGAGGATACCCGTTATCGCATAACGCTTATATTCACGATACTGATAATTTTCGGAACGATCCTCGCTTTTTATCTGGTGGAAAGGTTCTCAAGGATATATTTCGCCATAGATGAAAATCTTAAAATAGAGATTCTTAAAAACAAGACCGTCGACTTTTTCAAGGACCAGCTGGACGAGATAAACATACATAAACTTTTATATCTCATATCGAACGGGTTGGAATGCGTTTCAGCCGATTTTTACGCTAAAATAAAAAACAGGACCGATAAAAAAAATAATTTTTCAAGAATAAGCCTCAACGAAGGCGTCGAAACGGTATTGAACAATATCGACGGCAGAACGACGATGCCCGCAAATTCCTTCAATTTCCTTCTGACGGACCTGGAAATTATCAAAGAGCCTCTTATATATGATTTTTCAAAGCCGATCACAAATTTTGACGAAAATCCCGCGAATTATTCCGACGAAAAAAAAGATTTCCTGGCTTATGCCAAAAGCAAGAAAATCATAACCGCCGTAATATACCCCATCATACGTAACGGAGACGTTGAAAATATAATAGGCCTGTATTTCGCGGAGGGAACCGAATATATATACAGGAAAAAACTTAAATATATTACCGATATCATAAGCCATGTATCTCTTCTCATAGATAATTTCAAACTCATTAACGAACTTAAATCAAAGAACGAACTTTTATTCAAGCAAAACGGAGAGCTCGACGCCTACGCCAGAACAGTCTCGCACGATCTTAAAAACCCTTTATCGGCGGTAAGCGGATATCTTCAGATGATTATAAGCGAACTTCATAAAGAAGAAAAGCCTAACATTGAAAAGATATCGAAATTTTCCGAAAACAGCCTTCATGCGGCTAATTCCATGGAGCATCTGATAAACGACATTTTAAATTTAAGCAGAATCAAAAACCTCGCTCTCGACATAAAAAAAGTCGATATAAAAAGCGTGGTTAACGGCGTCATCAAATTAATGGACGAGAAGATTAAAAAAGCTAATGTGGAAATATCGGTACAAGGCGAGCTTCCGGTTATAAACGCGGACCTGTCCTGTATGGAAAGGGCCATCTCGAATCTCTTTTCAAACTCGATAAAATATATGGGAAACGGAAATAAACGTCATATAAGCTTCAGTTATTCGGAATCCAGTGACTTTTATACATTCACTCACAGCGACACCGGATGCGGCATAGCCAAGCAATACCACAGCAATATTTTCATGCCGTTTTACCGCACGCGCGAGGAAGCCGAAGTGGATGGAACCGGAGTCGGGCTTTCAATAGTTAAAAGCATAGTTGAAAGGCACGGCGGCAAAATATGGTTTGAAAGCTCGCAGGGCGCCGGAACGACTTTTTATTTTACTATATCTAAAAACCTTGGCCAGTAAACAAAAAAATTGCGCGGAGAGTGATATCGATGCCACAGGAACTGGATACGAAATTACGGTTTGAACTCAACCGGGAAGAAGAAATCGAAATATTGAAGCTGGCGCGCGCCGCGCTTGAAATGCATGTGCGCGAAAGAAAAACTCCTGATTATAAATCCTCGAATTCAAAATTTGAAACTGAATGCGGAGCGTTCGTAACGCTTCACAAAGACGGCGAGCTGCGCGGCTGCATAGGTTATGTCGAGGCATTCAAGCCTTTATATAAGACCATTATAGAAATGGCGCAGGCGGCTTCGACAAAAGATCCTCGTTTTCCGCCCGTTTCCCCGGACGAACTCGAGGATATACATCTCGAGGTTTCCGTACTGTCGCCGCTCGCCCCTATCAGCGATTTCTCATTGATAGAGATAGGGAAGCACGGCCTGGTAGTTCGGCAGGGCTTCTATTCCGGGCTGTTGCTGCCCCAGGTGGCTACGGAATGGAAAATGGACGTGACGACCTTTCTCGAACATACCTGCATGAAAGCGGGACTTCACAAAAACGCATATAAAGAAGGCGCGGAAGTTTATTACTTCTCGGCGCAGGTCTTTTCTGAAGCGCGGTAATAGCCTTGCGATAAGATAATTCACGCTGAAAACAACGAAATATCATATTCCAAGTATATAATATTTCATGGACTTATAGACAAGTTCAAGCGGCCCCATTATTATAGAGCCGAGCAAATTCGAGTATATCATAAACATTATTATGATCAGCCCGTAAGGCTCGACCATGTTATACTTTATAGCCATATCTCTCGGCAGCATGGCAGTTATTATACGCGAACCGTCGAGAGGCGGTATCGGTATGAGATTGAACATCATCAACATCAGGTTGATCTGTATGCCGCCTATCATGATAACGCTGAAAAATATCCGGGCCGATTCTATAACAAAAGCCGGCTGATCGCGAAAACCGCCGGAAACGTCGAAGGAATATATCGCCTTCGCCAAAAACATAAAAGCCAAAGCCAATAAAAGATTCGCCAGAGGGCCGGCGATAGCGACCAGCGTCATATCGCGCCGCGGTTTTTTTAAAAGTGAAAAATCCACGGGAACCGGTTTTGCCCAGCCAAAATGGAATAATATCATGCACAAAACGCCCAGCGGATCGAAGTGCTTGACCGGATTCAACGAAAGCCGGCCGGCGAGTTTAGCCGTGGGATCGCCCAGCATGTTCGCCACGCAGCCATGCGATACTTCATGAATTATGATAGCCAGAACGCCAAAAGGTATTACGAGTATATTCAATACAAGCTCGCCAATATCGCCTTTTTTCAGAGAAAGAAAATAATTGGCCAAATAAAGCCCCGCCAGAAGCAATATTATATTTATAAGTTTTTTATTGTCTGAAATCTGCATAAGCTTTCTTTATCCGCTATTTATTTTCAAATTCCGGCATTCTGTTTAAAAACGTTTTAGCGAAACCGAGTTCGTCTATATGGGTCTTTAAATTTCCGCGTATTTTTTCCTCGACGGCTTTTTCAAATATTTCCCTGAACATAGGGCCTGATTTCACGCCTATTTTCTTTAGTATTTCACCGTTAAGGGTCGTTTTAACGCCTGATATTTTCGAGATATAACGGTATGCGGCATTGATAGCCACCCTGGAACCCTCGACGGCGGCAAAAACGGATATGAATTCATTCGAACGGCCCCTCAACAACCTGTATATATCAAGATCGGAGACTTTTTTACGGCCGTCGCAAAGTTTTTCAAATTCATTACGGGCGGAGAGCAGCCCTTCGGTTATCTCAATTATTTTATCGCGCGTCTGGCGGCCTATATGCATATTTGAAAGAAGCTCCGGTATCTTTTCAATCGGAGCCCCGAGAAGTATTATGGATAAGTATAACGCCGAAAGATCAAGTTTTTCGGACCCTATGAAATTCGAATGATATTTTTTTACGTAAATATAAGCGTTTTTAAACACCTTTTGAAGTTTTTCAGTGAACACGATATCCTTGTGAATAAATTCGAAAAGTTTATATTTTTTCATTTCGCAAATTATCTTATAAGGATCGGGCTCGTTGAAAATAAGCTCCATCTCATTGAATATTCTTATCGGCTCGATCTTTTTTACGACACCGTAGCCGAGGGCTTCTTTTATCTTTTCCTCGCTGTATTTTTCGATCTTAAAACCGAGTCTCGATTTAAACCTTATGGCCCTAAATATTCTCGTAGGGTCCTCGACGAAACTCAAGCTGTGAAGTATCCTGACGCTTTTCTTTTTTATGTCGTCGAACCCTCCGTAATAATCTATTAAAAAACCGAAATTATCCCTGTTAAGAGATATAGCCAGGGCGTTTACCGTAAAATCACGCCTTAAAAGATCCTGATAGAGATTGCTTTGAAATACGTCGGGCAGGGCCGCGGGCGATTCATAAAATTCTGAACGGGCGGTGGCAAAATCGATTTTCGGAAGGTCGGGCATCTTGACCGTAGCCGTCTTGAATTTCTGGTGCATATTCAATATGAATTCTTTATCCGGAATGAAATTTCTGACGAAATCAATCCCGGACATGCCTTCGATGACGATATCTATATCCAGGCTTTCTTTTTCAAGTATTATATCGCGGACTATGCCGCCGACAAGATAAGCCGAGCAGTTAAGCTCCGACGCTTTCTTGGAAACATTCTTTAAAAATTTAACGACCTTTCGCGAAAAAAATTTTTCAAGCGGTATCTTTATTTCAGGGCCTCTTTTTATAGATTCGAGGTCCACCGCGTGTTCATGGACTAAAAAATTAGCCGTTTTCTTTCTTTTATAATGCGATTTTTCGTTAAAAGCGTAATTTAAAACGTCCGAACGAGTTATTATGCCGACGGTTTTTGTTTCGCTTCCAACGAGTATATTTTTTGTTTCGCTGTCGGATATCTTATGCTTAATATTTTCAAAAGATTCGTTAGGCGAAACGTATATTACTTCCTTGCACAAAAAAGCCTTGATAGGGGCGTTTCCAATGCCATGATGTATGGCTTTATCTATGTCTGATTTTTTTAAAAAACCCTTGATTGAATTATTTTCATGAACGGGAGCGCCGGACACGCCGTATCTGAAAAGTATCCTTTCCGCTTCGCGGACCGAAATATCGGAGCTTAAAAGCAGCACGGGATGGCTCATTATATCCGCGGCCGTGAGTTTGGGAACTATTTTTTTCTTTAGAAGCGCCTTAATCCTGGTTATCGCATCCGTTACCCCGCATCCAGTGAGCGTCGCGGAAGCGGCGTATTTCGGCCCGCCGCCGCCCAGCGTTTTGAATATGCCGCCCATATTGATCTCTTCCATATTATTTCTGGCCGATATATAAACGTGGTTCCCCATCCTGGTTATGAAAATAGCCAGGCTGAAATTATCGTTGTCCGCTATTTTCTGGATTATGTTATCGAATTTATATATGAACTTTGAAGTTTCAGCCGAATATATCGTAACGTCGACGCCGTTTATATTGATCACCCGTCTCGACGCTATGAGCTTGTTCAAAATTTCGCCCTGAATATCGGAAAGCTTGTCCTTTAAAAATATAGAAACCGTATTAAGATCGGCTCCAGCCTTCAAAAGCCTTGAAAGGCAAGCAATATCATTCACGCGGGTATTAGGGTATAAAAGCGACCCCGTAACCTCGTGTATGCCGAGCGCGAAAAGCGTCGCGTAAACTTTCGAAAAATTGATTTTCCGCTCGAAGAGTTTTTCGCACATAAGCGTCGTTACGGCGCCGTATTCGGCCTCGTTTATCGAATCGGCGGCTATGTCCGGCTTGACCGCTGGCGATTTATCATATATAGAAATGTAAACATTAGGCCTTTCGGCTAACTTCGCCACGTGTGGGACGCGCTTCAAATTTTTAGCGCATATGAGAGTCAGTTCCTCCGCGCCGGCGAATGAGCCTGCGGCATCGGCGAAAATATAATCCGAATCCGAAAAATATGTTAAAAGAAAGTTTTTAATGGCTCTTCCGACATTTTTAGGTATTACGACGACGGCGTCTCCGTACAGCAGCGAAGCCGCAAAGACGCCGGCCAATGAATCGAATGTCGGATTATCGTGAGTAGTTATTATCTTCAATTTTTCAAGACCCGAGAGGCTTTAACCGGAACGTTCATTCCTTCGATTTAGCCGTCTCTTTTTTTACCTTATCCTTGATCTTATCGAATACTTTTTCAAGCTTATCGTAAGAAGCCGGATCTATAAGTTTGTCGAAAAGCGTCTCTTTTTCGTGAAGCGGCATAAGGCTCACTTCCGAGCCTTTTATAACCACGAAACCTATCGGCGTGATCGTAGCGCCGCCGCCCGAACCGCCGCCGAAGCCATTCTGCGTCTCGAGATCCTCGCCGCCGGCGCCGAAGCCGAAAGTAACCTTGGCGATCGGAACGATAGTTACATCGCCTATCGTTATCGGATCGCCGACTACGGATTCGGTCTTTATGGAGGTCTTCATTTTTTCAAGCAATGTATCTATAAAATTCTGGAACGACAATTTAATCACCCTTTCTGGACTCTGAAATTACGCACGATCTTTACGAAAGAAACCGGGTTCAATGACGCTCCGCCGACGAGCGCGCCGTCAACGCCTTCAATGGACGCTATTTCAAACGAATTCACGTCGTTCACGGACCCGCCGTAGAGTATGCGCATCTTCGATGAAAAATCCACGCCGAGCTTTTCCATGAGATCGCTCCTGATGAATCCGACGACTTCCGATATCTGATCGTTCGACGCGTTCAACCCCGTGCCGATGGCCCATACCGGTTCATAAGCAATTATGACCTTTTTGGCGTATTCGATAGGTATGGCATATAACGATGAAAGCATTTCCTTCAATACTTCGTTGGTTTTTCCGGATTTTCTTTCATCGAGATTTTCGCCGAGGCAAAATATAACGTCAAGCCCGGCGTCAACGGCCATTTTCATTTTTTGGGATATTATTCCGCATGTTTCACCGAATATGGCGCGGCGTTCGGAATGGCCGAGAATAACGTAATCGGCGCCGCATTCCTTTAAGAGCCACGGCGAAACTTCGCCGGTAAACGCGCCGCTTTCCTTCAAATACGAATTCTGACCCGATATCTTAAAAAGGCCGGCTCTCGCTGAAAGTCCGCTCGCTATCGGAACCAGAGGCGCGGGCGGAGCTATAACCACGTCAACCTCGTCCTTGAAATTGCTGAAATTCTGCGCCAGAAATGTCGTAAGCTCGGCAATGTATCTGTCGAGAAAGCCGACTCCGCCGTTCATCTTAAAATTTGCGCATACAAAGGGTTTTCTGGCCGATTCGAAAACCACCGTCACGTTCATCATACGCGCCAGATCATATGCTTCGGCCGTAATGGTAACGCCCTTATCGACCCTTAAAACGACCGGAGTTTCATTCGAATTTTTTATAAAATCCCTTATATAATCCGCCGTTATAAATTTGCGCATTATTTTTTCTCCTCGTTCTTTTCCTCGACAAGCGAAATATATAGTTCCTTCAATTGTTTATTGTCCACTATATCCGGCGCGCCAGTCATGAGGCACGAAGCCGAAGCGGTTTTCGGGAATGGTATGACGTCCCTTATGGAAGGCGCATCGGCCGCTATCATCAAAAGCCTGTCGAGGCCGAAAGCGATTCCGCCGTGAGGCGGAGCGCCATATTCAAAAGCCTCCAGAAGGAAACCGAATTTATTGAGGATCTGTTCTTTAGTGTGTCCGATATGCTTGAAAACCATTTCCTGTATGGCTCTGTCGTGTATTCTTATGGACCCTCCGGCAATTTCGAAGCCGTTCAAAATAAGATCGTAAGCCGAAGCCTTTATCTTATCGAGTTCGCCGGTCTCGAAATATTTAATATCCTCCGCCAATGGAGACGTGAAAGGGTGGTGCTTAGGCACGAACCGTTTTTCTTCCGGATCATATTCGAACATCGGAAAATCGGTAACCCATAATATAGAGAATTTTTTTGAATCGATAAGCTTGAGTTTTTTCGCTATTTCCTGGCGAAGCCTTCCAAACGCGGGAAGTATAACGTCGCGTTTGTCCGCGCCGATGATTATGAGATCGTTCGTTTCAGCTTTTAAAGGTTCGATGGCCATTTTAATGGTATGTTCGTCCATGAATTTTAAGAGCGTCGATTTTATGCCTTCGGGTTTGAGCTGAATGAAGCTGAGGCCTTTCAACCCAAAGGTTTTAACCATTTCGATAAGCGCGTCGGTTTCCGACCTTGAATAATTCGCGCAACCGGTCATTTTAAGGCCCTTTACGACCCCGCCTTCAGCTACCGCGTTTTTAAATACGGTGAAAGCAGAATTTTTAAATTTTTCTGAAAGGTCCGTTATTTTAAGGTCGTATCTCAGGTCGGGCTTATCCGAACCGTAAAACTCCATTGCATCGGCATAGGACATTCTTAAAAACGGCGGTTTGAATTCCTCGCCTACGCAGTTTTTAAAAACGTGCGTTATCATATTTTCGATCTCGGTCATAATGTCGTTCTGGCGCACGAAGGACATTTCGATATCGACCTGAGTGAATTCGGGCTGCCTGTCCAGGCGAAGATCCTCATCCCTGAAACATCTGGCGATCTGGAAATATCTGTCCATTCCCGCCACCATCAGAAGCTGTTTGAAAAGCTGAGGCGACTGAGGTAGCGCGAAGAATTTTCCGCGCTGGACCCTCGAAGGGACGAGATAATCGCGGGCGCCTTCGGGCGTGCTTTTGCAGAGTATAGGGGTTTCGATCTCGAGAAAATTATGATCGCTTAAATAATCGCGGATATCTTTTACGAGCTTGTGGCGCATAACGATATTTTTCGTCATAGACTGCGTCCTGAGGTCGAGATAGCGGTATTTCATCCTTAAATTCTCATCGACTGCCACTCCGTCCTCTATGAAGAAAGGCGTCGTTTTGGCTTCGTTGAATATTTTGATATCGTCGACGAGTATCTCTATCTTTCCGGTGAAAAGATTTGCGTTGACGGCGTTATTGGCGCGAAGCACGACTTTTCCGGTTACCCCGACGACGAATTCTTTTCTTATGTGGGTGGCTTTTTCAAAAGATTCTTTTGAGATCTTAGGGTCGAGTATGACCTGGCATACGCCGTAGCGGTCGCGGATATCCAAGAAGGTAAGGTCGCCGTGGTCGCGCCTTCTGTGCACCCATCCGCATATTCCGACGGTTTCGCCGACGTTCTTATCGTTTAACGTTCCAGAGCCATGAGTTCTTTTAAATTCCTGAAAGGTATCTAACATACTTTGAATTTGCTCCTTGTTTTATAAATAATTTATTGTTATTTTAAATTCTATTTTTTTAATGCGTTTTTAATATATTCCGCAAGGCCGGCGGCATCCACGTTCGCCTGTTCGTGAGCCGCGAGATTTTTAACGGCGACGCATCCGGATTTTATCTCGTTTTCTCCGACAACCACCGCGAACCTGGCGCCTATCTTTTCAGCGTCCTTGAAGTGGTTCCCCATCTTTTTTTCGCCGACGGCCATTTGAGACGATATGCCTTCGGCCCGAAGCCCCGTGAGAAGTTTAAAACAATAATCGGATTCGTTATTAGAGAAGGGGATGATATAAACGTCCTGGCCCGAGCTTATTTTAAGATCTATATTCTGATTTTTGACGGCTAACATAACTCTTTCAAGCCCCATGCCAAATCCTATAGACGGAGCTTTCGGCCCGCCGAGCTCCGAAACCAGATTATCGTAACGCCCTCCGCCGCCTAACGCGTCCTGAGCGCCCAGATGTTTTGAGGTTACTTCGAAAGCCGTTTTTGTATAATAATCAAGGCCCCGCACAAGGCTTTTATCATGGGTAAAAGGAATGTTTATAGAAGATAGAACGCTTTTTACTTTTTCAAAATGGTCTCCGCACGATTTGCACAGATGGTCCGACATGAACGGAGCATCTTTAGAGCATTCTTTACATTCCGGCACCTTGCAGTCATATATTCTGAGGGGATTTACGGTCAGGCGTTCGTTGCATTCCGAACATAATTTATCTTTCATGCCTGAAAAATATTCTATAGCCTTTTCTTTGAAAACCGGTCTGCATTCAGGGCAGCCTATTGAATTAAGTTTTACGTTCAATTCTGAAAGGCCCAGGTTTTTCAGGATCATGTATAATATTTGAATTACTTCCGCGTCTATGTAAGGCGAATCGGTGCCGAAACATTCGACGCCGAACTGATGGAACTGGCGGAGCCTGCCTTTTTGAGGCCTTTCATAGCGGTACATCGGCCCTATATAAAAACATTTGAAAACCGGAAGGGCGGCCTGCAAAAGATTATGTTCGACGACGGCGCGGACGACGCCGGCCGTTCCTTCGGGACGCATCGTCATGGAACGTTCGCCCTTATCATTGAAGGTATACATTTCTTTTTTAACTATATCCGTAGTATTCCCAACCCCGCGCACGAAAAGTTCGGTTTTTTCAAGAATGGGCGTTCTTATTTCGCTGTAGCCGAATAAATCCATTTCGCGTCTGATGACGGACTCGACGTGATGCCATAATTTCGCTTCCGGCGCGAATATATCTTCCATTCCTTTTACCGCGGTTATCTTTTCCAAGTTCTAAATCACATCTCTTTCGTGAATATACGCATATCAGGATTTTTTTTCTTTTTCGTCAGTAAACCAATATCCGCAAACGTGTTTAAGGTGCGGGAAAAAATCCGCGCCGCTCACTGGATATAAGTGGCAAACGTAAGGCTTGTGCTGGTGTATCTTACATAAAAGTTTCGGCCCCGATTTATAAAGCATCGGGCATGGAACCACGGCCTGGCAGCATTTACCGCAGCCAAGGCATTCGCCCTTTCTTTTCTTAAGGCTCTCTTTAACCTGTTCTCTTGAAAAATAGTAAACAAACCTTCTTTTAACCTGAGCTTTCAAAGAAGAAAGCACTATTCTCGCAGAATTCATAACTAATCCCCCACAAAACATATTTTTAGCAGGTCTATTATATTATATATTACTCTGATTTTCAAGTTTTTTTTGTTTTACGAAGATGTAATTTTCGATATAATAAAAAAGATAAACGATGGCGAACAAAAGTTCAAAAGAGAAATAAGGCCCGGAGAAAATGAAATTGACGAACCCGAGCATAGCGAAAAACGACAGTATAAAACTATAAAACGTCGCCTGAACGTAATTTGAAAAATAGAAAAAAATCATTCCGGGAAGAAATAATGACATATAATAAATTTTTTTCGCGTCCATCGGGTAGAAAAAAACCGCTGCATTTTCGTGTCCGCAATTTTTTTCAACCGGTTCCAGGCAATAATTACAAAGCCCAACATGAACGGAACATTCAGCGCACCCAACCGTTCCGCATGAACAGATCCTCGCCTCGCATCTTTCCGCCTCGCGCCTGGCGCGATTTATGATTATAGAAAAAATTATTATCAAAAGCACGTTCAGAAGCACCGATATCATAAAAACCGGATTACTCCTGACCGGTGAGAAAAAAGCGAAATAAAGGTCGCCGTCATTTAAAAAATTGAGTTCGGTTAAATCACCGGTCACCTTTGATTTCAAAAATGAATAATTCGGGATTTTGCTGAAAAAATTGAATTTCCCGGCGCGATCTCCTATGATCTGCCTTGAAAGTCCGGCTAGATAATAATAAAAATCGTTAGAATATTTTTCTTTTTCAAAAGCGCCTTTCAAATTCGAGGCGAAATCTATCAACAACTGAGGACTGTAATCGCCTCGGTATTTCATGGCATAAAATTCACAGGGATTTTTAAGAAATTCATTCGCCTGATCGACCGTGTTTATCATTTTGCCGAAACCGGTTGAAAAATAACAGTAAAATACTATGAAAATAAGGCCGATGGTAATATTTTTGTTTAAAAAAGACATATAGCGCTTTTCATGTTCGTCCAGATAAGGCTTTATGGATATGGAAGAGGCGTCCAGGCCGAGTTCATAAGCCTCGTGATTGACCAATCTTCTGTATTTGGCGTAAATGGAACCGAAAAACACGACCTGAGTGAATATGAATGCTATAAATATAAAAAGCATACTATTCATGGTTTTTAGTAATTTTTCAGGCGACAGGAAATTTATGTATAATATGGAAAAAAGGCCGTCGGCGCAATCGATAAATTTAAAATTGCACAGGTCGATGAGAAAATTATATAAATACGCTTTTTCATATTTTGCCGAAAATTTCGAGGCTTCCACGATCAATGCCTTGGCGGTTTTATAATCCGTGTGCATCAGCGAAACCGATTTTTTAGTCAGGTGCATCGCCACATAAGCCGACTCACGTATTCCGCTTTTCTGAAGCTGCTTGCGAATCGTTTCACAGGCCGCTCCGACCCCGCCGGGATTCGTTTCAACCCCTTCGAGCATTTTTTCAATATTCATTCCGGGATAATATTTTTCAGCGGCCGCGATCCTCGCGTCAAATGAATTAACGCTTGAAACGTATCCGTGCGCGATAAAAAATACGGATACCAGAGCCGCCGTAAATATTATTAAGTATTTTTGAAAAAATGATTTCATATTCCTGTCTTTGTTAAAAATAGGGGCAACTTTTAAATTGCCCCTATTTTCTATTCGATGTGTTGTTTTTAGTTTTATGCGTTATTTCGCGTATTCTATGGCGCGGGTTTCCCTTATGACGACGACCTTTATCTGACCCGGGAATTCAAGCTCGTGCTCGATCTTCAGTTTTATATCATGCGCGAGTTTCGCGGCGAGAGCGTCATCAGCGATTTCCGGTTTTATTATTACGCGGACTTCGCGGCCGGCCTGAAGGGCGTAAGCCTGGGAGACGGATTCGTGTTCGCGGGCTATCTTTTCAAGAGTGTCGATACGCTTAACGTAAGCTTCGATCGTTTCATATCTTGCGCCTTCGCGGGCTGCCGATATAGCGTCGGCGGCGCCTACAAGGACCGCTTCCACCGTTTCAGGAAGGCATTCCTCGTGATGCGCGAGTATGGCGTTTACAACCTTGGGCGGTTCGCCGTATTTTCTGGCGAGGTCGGCGCCTATTGTGGCATGCGAACCTTCGGCTTCGCTGGTTATAACCTTGCCGATATCGTGAAGAAGTCCGGCTCTCTTGGCGAGCTGAACGTCGACGCCGAGTTCTCCCGCCATAATGGCCGCGAGCCTTGCGACCTCGATCGTATGCTGCAGCTGGTTCTGACCGTACGATGTCCTGTAGTGCAACTTTCCGATTAAAGTTATGAGTTCGGAGTGGATACCCTGAACGCCAAGCTCGATAACGGCGCGCTCACCTATTTCGCGTATCGTCTGTTCTATTTCGGCCGTAGTTTTAGCTACAACCTCTTCGATCCTGGCCGGATGAATTCGTCCGTCATGGATAAGTTTTTCAAGCGATACTCTCGCGATCTCGCGCTTGATGGCGTTAAATCCGGAGAGCACGACAGCCTGCGGCGTGTCGTCAATGATTATTGAAATACCGGTGAGGCTTTCAAGCGTTCTTATGTTTCTTCCTTCGCGGCCTATGATTCTTCCCTTCATGTCTTCATCGGGCAGGTTCACGACCGTGATCATGGAATCGACGTTATGGTCGATCGCGCAGCGTCCGACTGCCGTGGCTATTATCCATTTAGCTTTTCTGTCGGCGGTTTCCTTCGCTTCGTCCTCGGCCCTCTTGACTTTTTTTGCGATCTCGCTCTGAAGCTCCATTTCTATGCTCCGCAAGATCTGGTTTTTAGCTTCAGCCATGCTGAGCCCTGAAATTTCCTCGAGTTTTGCTATCTGACCTTTTTTAGCGTTCTCAATATCGAGTTTTAGGGCGTCAACCTCATGTTCTTTGTTTGTTATCGTTTTTTCGCGGTTTTCTAAAGAGTCGGATTTTTTATCGACCTTCAGTTCTTTGGCGCTGATGCGTTGTTCGTATTTTACCAGTTCATCGCGTTTTTCGCGTGTCTCTTTCTGAAATCTGCGTTCCAGTTCTTTTTTCAGTTCGACAAGCTGGTCTTTCGCCTCTATCTGAGCTTTCTTCAGAATATTCGCGGAATCGTCCTCAGCCTTTTTTATCATGTCTTTTATCTGAGTGTTCGCCGCGTCAATTCTGGCGTTAGCATAGAATTTTTTCGCCAGTACTACGATGATAGCGCCTGTTGTGGCGCCGATTAGTAGATATACAAGGTTAATTACTACTGAGTCTATTTTACTCACCCCCGTTAAATAACAAGATTTTTTTCGTCGCTAGCAAAAGCAAACATTTAAAAAATAAAAAGCCGTGTTTTTTGATACTCAAAAAGGCCTTTTATTTTTACAAATTATAATTAAATAATATATAAAAGTCAAGATATTTTATCCGGCTTATTTTATCCGGCCCTTTTTAGATGTTTTTTAACGCAGTTGATAATAAACCGAATTTGTGATATCATAAAAAACAAAAAAAGAATTTTTCAGGGAGTGAAAAAATGTTCAGACCGCCTTTTAAAAAAAGTTTGAAAAATTTTACTGTCATTATAGCCTGTCTGCTTACCGTTATATTTTCGGCCGGATCGGCATACGCGAAGATCGATACGTTCCGTATCTGCTCGAAAAATTCAGAAGCTTTTTTATATATCAACGTGAGCGCGTTCAAAAATTTTCTCGAAGCTAATAAAACTTTATCAGCGCTGAAGAAACCGGCTGAAAAGATCAAGGAGCTCACCTCGGTTGACGTCTTCAAGGAAATAAACTCGTTCGTGGCTACGCTCAACGGCCTTTCAAATTTGATCTACGCCAAAAATCCTGACGGAGCATTCATATTCGAAGGATATTTCAGGGCCGGCGAAATAGAAAAAAAACTCACGGCCGCGGGTATCAAATCTGAAACTTTCTCAGGAGTGAATATTTTCAAGATAGACGAAGACGTCTTCCTCGCGGTCGCAAGTGAAAAATTTCTTCTTTACGGAAACTCAGCCGAAATAAAATCCGCCATAAGCCTGATCTCCGCCAAAACTTCAGATTCGCTCGAAACCGATGAATTTTTCAAGAGCGAAATTGACTCGCCCGAAAATAAGACCGCCAACGTAATGATATGCATAAAAATACCAAAAGCCATCTCCGCCATGGCGAACTCCGTAGCCAAGGTCAACAGCGATCAGGCCATGTTTTCAAACCTCAAAAGCTTTTCATTTTCAGCTTCGGGCTCTTCCATGACCCTCAAGTACAAATATGAAACAAAGGAAGACGCGGCGAAATCGGTTGACTCGGCTAAAGATTTTATGGAAAAAGGATTTTCTCAGCTCGCCGAAAATTCTAAAAAATTAAACGAAGCCGACCTGGATAAAACAAAGGTCAACGCCGGCCGCTTGAATTTCGTAAAAAGCGGAATAAGGCTTTTTCTGAAACTAAGGACAACTATGAAAATAGAAGCTAATGACAAGGACCTTTTTTTAAGATTCAATCTCACCTCGGTCAATGCTGAAATGCTTGAATTTTTAAACGCCATGGCGGATTCTTTCCTGTCGGCGGTATCCGGCAAAACTTCCGCAAAACCGGCGGACGCCAAACAACCAGCCGCGGGCTCGGCTAATTAGCCGAGAGAGTTCGGTGCACTAAAGACGAGCGGAGAGCTTTAGCCATAAGTGGGCCAAAGCCCCGAACTCGTTCTTAATTAAGCACATTTTAAATAATCCGGCCGCGCCGTCTTTTTTTCTTTTCACTTTTATCCCTTCGCAAAAATAACTTTTCAAAAAATACACAAAAGAACCTGAAATTAAATAAATTTTTAACGGCGCGCGGTATAATTTTTCAAAACACTGCCGATAATTAGACTTGAACTAGAAAAAATTAACTTTCTCGGTAAAGTTATATTTTTATATATCCGGATTTGAGTAAACAAGTTTTTTTAATATAAATTAACCGGAGGTCAAAATGAGTAACAATAAACCCTTTATCTTCACGGCGATTTTAATTCTATTATTGGGCGCGTTCATGGCCGTTTCATCCATCGGCTGCGGAAATTCATACGGAACTTCTTACAGCTATTCAAACATCGTCGCGCACGACGCTTCAATCGCGATAAAAATGATAAACACCTCTTCGATATCGGGCGGTTTACACGCTCCAAAAAGCAGCGCTAATCTTCTTTTAGCGCCAACCCCGTCACGCGCCACCGCTACGACCACGACCGTAACAAGCTCGACGACCACGAACACGACGGCGTCCGGCACTCTCATAAAGATACGCCCTGACGATGTTTACGTCAGCATTTCGGATATGTC
The DNA here is from genome assembly GCA_964545075.1 of uncultured bacterium. Classification (GTDB taxonomy): domain Bacteria; phylum Muiribacteriota; class UBA9980; order UBA9980; family UBA9980; genus DAOPXV01. The sequence goes on along the minus strand of CAZJFS010000008.1, from coordinate 15,604 downwards.
CATCTACTCGACGGACGGAAAGGAATACGTTCTCTTTACCGAGCCTAAAGAAATTAATCTTTTAAACCTCATAAAGGACGGCGAAGTAATAGCAATGGCATCCGACGTTCCGGTAGGCGATTACAACAGGATGAAATTCAACATCAACTATATGAGAATATTGAACGAAGGCGAAAAGCAGAGGATCGCTCTCGACCAGACGGTCTATCTTTCAACCAACGACGCCAACCTCACCCAGTTCTCGCTTCAGTCCTCGATGAAGTCGAACGTAAAACTGAACTTCGACATCAACGATAAGGTTTTCAAGGACAGAAACGGAAACTATCAGGTATTCCCATCCCTTTTCCTTATATATGAAGGCGCCGAAGTCGTCAACAGCTATAATTGATAATAACCGCATAAAAGCAAACATAAAATAAAAAATTTCGCGGCATTCCGTCATCAGAGCCGCGAAATTTTTTATTTTGGCGCGATAAAGATTTGACTTTTAAACGATTCCGGTGTATAATTAAAATTAGAATATTAGATAAATATATAACACTTAAATATATTTTTATATTTAACTGGAAGGAGGGCGCGCATGACGCTTAAAACTATACTTCCTCCCCTTTTGGGCGCGGCGCTGGGATATGCCGCGAGCCTCGCCTCTCAATCGGGCGGCGGCGGCTGATCCATGACATGCAACCCGTATATATCCGTCACCATAGGCGCTATATTCGGGCTGATGATAGCCTTAGGCTAAGGCTTAAATACGGATTAACGATCCGGTTGACACTTATGATATAACTATGATATAATTCGCGCGTGTTTTTATCAAATTTAAAGACCGTCCGAAAATATGTTTATAACTACCGCTGGACCATTTTGTCCGGGGCGGTAGCTTTGATCATCACCGATTGCTTCGGAATGTCCATTCCATGGCTCATAAAGAACGCCATCGATTCGATACCGGCGCAAAAATCGAATTCAACGCTCTTCAACTACTCGGTCCTGATAATTTCAGCGGCCATACTTCAGGGGGCTTTCAGATATATCTGGCGCCTCGGCCTTTTCGGCGTGGCCAGAAGGATCGAATATCATCTCAGGAACGAATATTTCACGCACCTTTTAAAGCTGCAGCAGTCGTTTTATTATAAGAACAGAACGGGCGACATCATTTCCCGCGGCACGAACGATCTCAACGCCGTGCGCGATCTGGTCGGCCCCGGAGCCCTTATTTTCGTTGATACCATTACGCTTATAACCGTAAGCCTTTCGCTTATGCTATATATCAACTGGAAACTCACGCTGTATTGCCTTATCCCGATGCCGCTTTTGACTATAGTCATATATTACGTGGGCGACATGATCGAGCGCACCTATGAAAAAATGCAGCAAAAACTGGCCGATCTGACCGATCGCGTTCAGGAGAATATCACCGGAATCAGGACCATTCAGGCTTTCCGCCAGGAAGAGAACGAGATACGCCGGTTTTCAAAGCTATCACGCAATTACGTCAAATACAATATTTTCATGGCGAGGGTTAACGGCATCGAGGAACCTATAATATTCTTCATTTCAGGCACATCCATGAACGTGCTTTTATATTTCGGCGGCCTCGGCGTCATGAACGGGACTAATTCCCTGGGCGAGCTCGTAGCGCTGAGCGGCTATCTTATGCTTCTCGCATGGCCTCTTTTCGGCCTCGGCTGGCTCGTAAACATGTACACCCGCGGCATAGCCTCAATGGCGCGTATCGATGAAGTGCTCAACACGGAGCCTGAAATATTCGATAACGATCAATGCGACCGCTCTATAGAAAAAATATCCGGCGACGTCGAGTTTAAAGGCGTAAATTTCGTTTATCCTGGAAAAACGGTTCCGGCGCTTAAAAACATATCATTTAAAATACCGGCCGGAAAAACCCTGGCGATAACCGGACCGCTCGGTTCAGGAAAGAGCACCATCTGCAACCTGATACCGCGCTTCATAGAAGCCGGTTCCGGCGAAATAACCATCGGCGGGCATGAAATTAAAAAAACGCCCCTGAAAATTTTAAGGGAGAGCATCGGCTATGTCAGGCAGGAACCCTTTCTCTTTTCGGACACCATCATAGAAAATCTGAGATTCGGGGATAATTCGGCCGACATAGAAAAAATAAAAAGATACGCTGAAATTTCAAAAATATCCGGCGATATAGAAGATTTCCCTGAAAAGTACGAAACCATGCTCGGCGAGCGTGGAGTTACGGTCTCTGGCGGCCAGAAACAAAGGCTCGCCATATCGAGAGCTCTCTTAAAAAACCCTAAAATACTAATTTTCGACGATACATTGTCCGCCGTTGACACAAGGACCGAAGAGGCCATCTTGTCGGAATTGAATAAAATCATGAAAAACGTTACCTCTATAATCATTTCACACAGAATATCGAGCATAATGAACGCCGACGAAATAATAGTCCTGGACGGCGGCGAGATAATAGAACGCGGATCGCACAGGGAACTGATACAAAACAACGGTTTATACGCGAGGACATATCAAAAGCAGAGGCTTAAATTCGAGCTGGAAACCCTCGAATAAAGTATATACAGGAAGGACCCAAACGGATGAGCTCATTTCACGATGAGGTAATAACCGGAAAGGCATACGACTCAAAACTGGTTAAAAGGCTTTTCGCCTTCATAAAACCATATATGGGTTATTTTTTCCTGTCCATATTTTATCTCGCGGTAGTGACATTTTTAGACCTTCTGCCTCCATACCTGACCAAGATCGCCATAGACGATTATATCGCGAAAAACAGGGCGAGCGAAATATATAAGATAATATTCTTATATCAGGGCGTGCTCATCGCCCATTTTATATTCCAATATTTGCATATTTATTCGATAAACGCCATGGCGCAAAACGCCATGTTCGACCTGCGCATGAAAGTTTTTTCGCACGTACAGTCGTTATCGTTCAACTATTTCGATAAAAATCCGGTAGGCCGCGTTATCACGCGCATCATAGGCGACATAGAAACGCTCAACGATCTTTTAAGCGCGGGATTCATAACCATCGTCGGCGATTTTTTTTCGCTCGCCGGCATCGCCGTAATGCTTCTTTTATTAGACCTAAGGCTCGGGCTCATGACGATGGCCGTCATTCCCTTTTTAATAGGCATGACCGCCATATATAGAAAATTCGCCCGCGACGCTTACAGGAACGCCCGCGTCAATCAGTCTAAAATGAACGCGTATTTTCAGGAAAACGTCTCGGGAATGATAGAGGTCCAGAATTTCGCCCGCGAAAATCTCAATTCGAAGAAATTCGAAGAAATAAACGCGGCCAACCGGAATACTTACATCCGCGCCATAACTCAGAACGCCATATTTTTTCCGGCGGTTGAAATCGTAAGCGCCGTGGCTATTGCAGCTATCGTTTATTACGGCGGCGGAGCCGTCATTTCAAATTCCATAGGATTCGGAGTTTTAGTGGCTTTCACGCAATATATAAACCGCTTCTTCAAGCCTATCCGCGATATAGCCGAAAAATACAATGTTTTTCAGATGGCCATGGCGTCATGCGAAAAGATCTTCAGCCTTCTCGATACGGAACCCGTGATCAAAAATCCTGAATCCGCAGTTGAAATAAAAGACTTTAAAGGCAATATAAAATTCGATGACGTCCGCTTCGAATACAATAAGGACGAGGAGATATTGCACGGCGTCTCGTTCGACGTCAAAGCCGGAGAATCCATCGCGATCGTAGGCCAGACGGGATCGGGGAAGACTACCATAATTAACCTTCTGGCCCGCTTTTATGATATTAAATCAGGAAACATACTTTTAGACGGCGTGGATATAAAAACGGTAGATCTGAAGGCGCTGCGTTCATACGTCGGCATAATGCAGCAGGACGTCTTTCTTTTCGCCGGAAGCATCGAAAAAAATATTAAAATGAATAATCCGGCCATATCGGAAGAAATCATCAAAAACTCCGCCAGATTCGTAAACGCTGAAAAATTCATAGAAAAACTTCCGATGAAATATAACCAGGAGGTCGGCGAGCGGGGCATTTCGCTCTCCGTCGGGCAAAGGCAGCTTCTGGCTCTGGCAAGGGCGCTCGCGTTCGATCCCAAGATAATAATTATGGACGAAGCTACTTCATCCGTCGACACCGAAACCGAATATCTCATCCGCGACGCGCTGAAAAAGCTTCTTAAAAACAGAACTTCGATAATAATAGCGCACAGGCTTTCGACCATTAAAAATGTAGACAAGATCATCGTGCTTCATAAAGGCGTGGTCCGCGAGGTCGGTTCGCACGATGAACTTCTCAAGAAGCGCGGAATGTATTATAAACTATATGAAATGCAGTATCGCGAACAGGAAGAAGCCGCGAACTAATTTTCGGCTGGCCTCTATCTTCATTTATATCGCCGCCGTATATTATAGCTTGCCATTACATTTTAAACCGTGCAATGCCATTATGCCAACCGCAAAATATTACCGCCGCCATCAATCCGGTAAAACTCTTATACCGGCGGCTCATCTCGCATACAAAGCCGAAAAAAACGAAACGGCTGGCCTTTTTAAGCCCGCCGTTCGATCAAATTATTTTTGATTTTTTTATTGAACCTATGGAGTCATTACCCATGTCACTATCTGAGATACCGATTCATAAGGCGGTTCCTTAGGCGGTATATTGAGTTCTTTCGCTTTCTTGGCATGAGCGGTGGCCTTTTCATAGTTTCCGACATAATTATAAAGCGCCGCCATCAAAGCGTGGGCTTTCGCGTTATTAACGCCTATATCGGCATGAGACGGCTGGTAAACGTAATCTGGAGCGTCAAGGCCCATGGTCGTTAAAAGATCGATAGCCTTTTGCATATTATCTTTCTGGGCCGTTGAAAGCCAGTAACCGGCCATTCCTATTTTAGCGTCCTTGTCATAGCTCTTCGCCGCGTCAAAATGATCTTTCGCGTCGGCTATACCTGTCGATCTCGTCTTGGCGTATCCGAGGCCGACGTTCGCGTCGATCTCCTGCTCTGATGTATGCTGATAAGCGAGAGTATTATTAAAATATTCTATCGCCGTCGTATAACGTCCGAGCTTGAAATCCTCCCAGCCTTTCTGAAGTTCCACATATGCCGGAGTATATTCGGCCTGATAACCCGATGTACCTATGACTCCGCCGCCGCAGCCGGTTATGGAAATGGACGCAAGCGTCATCATGGCCACCAAAAACAGCTTTAAAAAAACGTCGATCTTTTTAAGCGTTTTGTTGTTGTTGCGAAACGCGCTCGTCTTAATATGAGTTTTCTTCGAAATGTTCATCTGCAACCTCAATTTTATCACACCTTCCCTAAGGCCTATTTTAATACCGCTATTTTTCCAAACTTCTCTAATTTCTTATCGGCACAATTTACCTTTATCTTATAGAAGTAAACGCCGTTTGCTACAGTTTTTCCGTCGTCGTTAGTAAGCCCGAGCCACGTAGCCTTGAATTTACTGGTGCTTCCAAGTTCCGGCATTACCATAAGCTCGGTTATCGGATTGGCGTTGACATCGTAAATATAAACTTTCGCGTCAACGGCGTTATTAAGCGTACCGTCAACTCCGAATGTTATAGTAGCATTACCCCTTCTTACGGGGTTAGGATATGAAATAGCGTTCATTATTTTAGGATCGAGGTTCGGAACCACTACGTTATTCGTCTGACGGCTAACGTTACCGGCGTGATCCGACATTTCAAAAACTACGCTGTGAGCTCCGGCGCTCATGTTATCGGACGGAACGTAAGTTATTTTCGACTCTCTTTCGTTATATTCGCCTTTATAAGCGACGCCGTCCACCTTGACTACGGCTGAATCAGGATCGATACCCGAACCGAATTCCGAAATATAAGCGCAAAGTTCGGGACGCGCCGTCGTTATTTTTGTATCCTTGTCAGGATAGGTCTTGTTTATCACGGGCGCTTTAGTATCTTCGAACACGCCATATATGCCGGTTGAACTGATCGGCGTCGTGAATTTTTTGCCGGCATAGGTTCCTCCGACGTAATCCCACAATATACCGTCGGCCGAATAATATAAGCCGGTATTCCTGGATACATTTTCCGCGTCATAGTCTATCGCGATCGAGCCTTTTACCTTAAGATTTCTTACCGGTGAAACCTCGTATAGCAATGATTTCTGCGTGAGTTCGGCGGGGGTCTTATCTTTTTCGCTGTCTTTAGTTATTGTTACGTCAACGGCGCCAGACCCGCTTTCCGATCTCGAAACCATCATAACTTTATTTCCAAGCGCTTTAACCTTGATTTCGGCTTTAACGTCCTTTGACGCATTAGCAAGCGCGGCCATTCTCGCCGGCGCCGCTTTCGGTGAAAGGTTGGACGCCGTTGCCGTTTTTCCGAGTATGTTATTTCCTATATACTCAAGTTTATAAGGAAATACATACATTTTTCCGTCCGCCATCGCGCGCTGAGGGATATTTACCGTCACGCCCATGTCTTTTGACTCAATTGAGTTATTCTTCGAACTCTTATATTCAGCCATAAGGAATTTAGATTCCTTCAAGACGTCCGGGGTCGGCCAGTAACCTATGTTATTTCTTGTATCGATGCCTGAAACCCTTATATTGTTTTCGCCTATAGTGCCCGTAGTTGACGTGGCATAAAGATTTTTAGCCATAATGTTCACCGTCAGCTGGTTATTGTTTCCGTTCGATACTATTAAAAAGCACGACGGCGGTATCAAAAGCGTTTCCGAGGCCTGCATATTTACAAGTACGTTCTTTTCATCGACGGGATTTAAGAATGTGCGCACGCCAAACCCAGGCGCCGTATCTATCTCGAAGTATTTATAGTAAGTTACCGCTCCGCCTTCCATCGTATTCCAAGACGCATCTAAAAAACCGGTAACTATTATGTCGGCTAATCCGTCAAATTCGTCGCTCTTTCCGTAAGGTATGTAACCGAGGCCGCTTGCGGTTTTTCCAGTGACGTTAAGTTCAGTTATTTCTATCGCCGAAGTGCCGTCAGCCGATTTTGGATCGAATTTTATCGAAGGTTTTATAACATAATCGGTCAGAGGAAGCATATCTATAGGAGTGTTGAAAGTAACCTCGAATTTTATCTTGCCCGAGGTAATATAGCCGTTAGCGTTAGGCGAAGGATCGGTAAGCGTCACGTTATTTATCTTAGGAACTTTCCTGTTGAGATAAACCCTGGCTTCTTCCGAAGGAATCGAATAATTGCTGGCCCTGTCGATGACATAAGCTACGAGCCTGTATTCGCCGTCATCGTTAGGAAGCGTTATATCCACCTCGTTCGTATCGTAGCCATGAACGTCCGAGACCCTGCCGAGTTCGACATATTTCGTGGTCTGACCGTCGATATTTTTGACGTAGCCAACCGATATCGAATATCCTACGGTATTCGGAGGCCCTTCATACATAAGCACTCTCGTCCTTATAGTTCTGGATTTTACATAAGTAGTCGTCGCCAAAGGCGTTTCATTTACATGTTTTGGATTCAAGTTCTGGTAATCTATAATGCCTACTATTTTAGGCGTTTGAGGAGCTGAATTATCAACGGTAAACTGTCTGCGCTCGGAAGTGCCGTATGCCTGTCCGTTAACAGCGGATACCTGCCAGTAATATTTCATGCCGTGTTTCAAAAGTTCATTCTGAAGAGTCGAATCGGTGAACGAAGTCGCGGTGGTGTCATAAGAATATATGCGATTAGTGTCGCCGTCGTCTATGAATGAAAGGTTATCGGATATCTGAAGGCGGTACATAGAAGCTCCCGTGAGAGATTTCCATGAAAAAGCGAACGTAGATTTAGTGACGTTCACGAAGGAATCGTTAACAGGGTTTGAAAGAACTACTACGTCGCTCGTACCCGCGGCCGTCAGCGTCCATGTAAATGCATGCGTGGCGGCTGAGCCTTTTTCTTTCCCCACTCCGTTTCCGGCCTTGTCGACGGTACCCGATTTATTAACGCTTCCATCGGCGTTCGTCGGCGACGTGGGAGGAATCACGCTGAAAACATACTTTTTACCAGCCTTGTAAGGGGTCGGAGTTCTAAATATAACTTCTTTCAAGCTTTTATCATAAACCAGGTTGGCTGAATTTGTATCCGTGGTATATGAAGTCGTTGAACCCGTTTCAGAATCGGTAACGTCGAGGTAAACTCTTTCGACGGTTGAAAAGTTATCCGTCAGCGAGCATTTTACCTGCCCGTTAACCAGGTCGTAAATTGTATCCGCGGGATTCGGGGCCGAACCTTTCGGTCCTTCCGTATCATATATGAAAGACAGGTTAACGTATGTCGAGCCGGAAGGTATCTGAAGCGGTTTCCCGGTTCTGTCGCTCGCGGCGCGAAGATGTAATTCATTAGTACCCTGGTTTATAAGCGAAGAGTCATTCGAAAGGTTAAATACCACAACTTCATGAGTGCCCGCTACCGATATGTTATTAACCGTCGCCCAACTGATTTGAGCGTCGCCGTTTCTAAACGTCCTGCCGTTAAAATCCAGAAGCAGTGAAGCATGATCTATGAGATCCTCATCTATAAGGATAGTTCTTATTATTAGCGGCTCCAGATTTGAATATCTGTAAGTTCCGGTCGCCTGATCGGGAGGAAGGGGAATGCTGTCATTGAATGAAACGACAGGGCCCGCCGATGTCGAGATCAGAAACGACCACTTATATTCCGGAGTCAGAGAGTTAGGCGACGCTACGGGAGGAACGTCGGTCGTAACGGCCTTATCCAGAGATTTTTTAAGCGTGACTTCAACCGAGCCCACGCCCATGGTATGGCTGGCGTCGAGCGCCGGATTAAAACTCAACATCTTCGTCGACGGATTATATGTAAGCCCCGGATTGGCGGCGTCATCCACCGTTAAAGTCCTGACCCAGGTGGCCGTCGGGTTCGATATCGGAATGAATTTCACTTCGAGCTCAATGCCGGTTGGTGAATAATCCACGCCGGAACCAGCGTCGTCAAGCTTTAAATTTATTATAGGGTTCGTGGTCGAAGTAGTATTTAAGTTAGCCGGATAAGGGTTTGAAGGAACCGGAGCGGCAGTATCGACATAAAATGTCCACGAATACTGGTTCATAGGATTTCCAACCGTATCTTTCGCCGTTTGAAGAGAAACGGTGACCGTGCCTTCCGCGAGGTCGGTAGGAGGCGTAAGCAATAAAACGTTGTCGGTGCTTCCAGCCGCATGATTAAGCGTAAGATTCGGCCCTACGTTAAACGACATATAGTTATTTCCGTTTGATATAGACATCAGAACCGACGCGGGATCGACGCCGTCGGCATCGTCGAGATGAAGCGTTATTGGAGGCCTTTTATTTTTGTAATAACCGTTAGCCGCGGGAAGAGCCGTGCCGACTCCCGGAGCGGTAGTGCTGGTGCTAACGGTAAACGACCATGAATAATCGGCGCCCGGAGCCGTGCTGCCCGAACCTCCGAGATGATTTCCGGCATTATCCATCGTAGCGCTGCCGATGACGACACTAACATTGCTGCCTTTCGGGTATTTTAAACCTATAAGCTGAGGCTTGAATGTTATTCTGTAAACTCCCGCGCCTGCGGGTGTTACAAACATAGCGGGACTGGGGTTCGCGACGCCTGTCAGATTCGGCGAATATTGAGTCCCATTGACGCTCATAACGACGCTTTCATATTTTAAACCCGATGTCGCCTCATTTAAAGTACATGTAATTTCAGTTTGTTCGGTGCCATTACTTCCCGTAGGTACAGTAGAAGAGGCATTAACGGCGGGACCGATCGAATCGACTATTATGCCGTCGCTTACGCTGGTTGAAAATTCAGGCGTAGCGTCCTGGGCTTTTACGTGAATTTCCCATGTTCCATCGCTATTTACGCGAAGGCTTCCCGAGCCGCCGCCGTTCGATCCGGCTCCCATATCCGTCCAGGTGTTAGTATCGGCGGGGGGCGCAGCCGGAGGTTGTACCGCGATCGCCCAGTATTTAGTGAGTTTAGCGACGCCGTTGACATGGCTGAAACCCTTCCATGTAAAATTAACCAATTGATTGTTTGAATATTGAGAACTGTTTTCAACTATTACCGAAGCGCCGGCGGAGCTGGGCCCGCCCGTGCTGACCGTAAAAGTTCCGCCGCTCGAGACATCCGTCGACGTATTTCCAGCCGGGTCGGTGATCTGCGCGAACATCGTGCAGGATCCGTCAGTCGTTTCAACGCCGGCAATCATTGTTTTGCCATTACTCTTCGTGATCGCGATCGTTCCGGTGAAGGTTGTCGCGGTTCCGGTAGCTGGCATGAGCGTTAAGGGCGCCGGCATACCGTTAGGCGTAATAATACTGAGGTTGAGCGATGCCAGGTTTGCCGATCCGGCGTCGGTTACCGTAGCCGTTATATTAACGTTTCCGACCGAATACGGCTGAGCCGTCGGATTATAATCTATTTTTATCTGCGGTTTTGTCTGATCGACGGTCAGGCTGACTGAATTAGATGAACCCTTGGAGTTAACGGCCTGGACCGTAACCGCTCCATCGGTTAAAACTGAAGCGGTGAATGACCATTGTCCACTCACGGTTACGAGAGCCGTACCCTGTTTAGCTCCGTTAACCTGAACTTCAAGCGTAGTGGAAGCGTCGGCGGTGCCGGCCACGTTAAAATTTCTGAACTTCGAATATACGGGCGGAGTTATAGGGCCCGAGTTAATCGTCGCGATAACCGGGGGATTCGTGGGAGCCGGAGTCGAGCTGGAGGTGACAACGATAGGGCTTCCGGCGACGGCGACGTTAGTCTGAGCGGCCTGACCCGTCTGGGTTATCGTAGCGGTAGCGGTATACGAAGCTCCGGCGACCGCGGTAATCGTGGCCGACCCTGAAGCGAAACCCTGATAAGCGTTAATTTTAAATGACGCGCTTCCGCCGCTGCTCAAAGTAACGCTTATATTTATTTCTTCAGTAGTCGTATCGCTTCTCTGAGCCAGAAAAGTGATGTTCTGACTTCCCGGCGAGACCATTGACGGGGTAAGCGACACGGTCGCGGCGCACCATCCCGTTATGGACATTAGATGCAGTAAAACAAAGATACTGGTTACTAAAACCCCAGTTTTGAAGACATTTTTCATTGAAATCCACCTTCCATAAATATATAAAAAATAAACAAATTTCACCTAAAAACTGGTCTGATATAAGCAACATATCGGTAACAAACAGCAAATGTTTATAGGTTTTATATAGCGAAGGTCACCGGTCGCATATCGACGCGAATAATTTTTAGTCCATACAGCCTCTACATATTGAAATTATCGAATTTTCTTCTAAACCCTGTATTCAAGCTACATTGATTTCATGGACTGTTCCTTATTATATCATGCTGATATATTATAATATAAACCAAAATATAAGAAGTCCTGTAAACGAAAGTTAGCAAGCCTTATGAACCGCCGGATGCCGAACGGCGCGTCAGTATAACGCAAATTATTTTACAATTAGTCAGACTTAAAACTAAAATTAATATAATAAATATTCAAAATAAGTTTTATCATCAAATTTTATCAAGCTCGTAAACATAATCATTATATATTATAAATAAAGATTATCCGATTTTAAAAATATAGCAACACTACTATCCGCTATTGACAAAGATGTTTGAAAATGCTATCATTATAAGTAGTAAATAGTAGTGATTGATTTTATTTGGAATAATAATCGCTTCGAAATTCACTGTTTTTCCGGTAAGTTTTGAGTTCTATGTTTAAATACATGGCTGGAGGAATTTATATGCGATTTAATATTAGTCAGCGAACATTCGAAAAAACATTAATAATTATTTTTATTGCTTTTCATTTTATTTTGATTTATAAATCTATAAAAACCAATGCTTTTAATTCTAACGAAAATAATAAAATAAAGATTAAAACTAATTTTAATAAAAATATCGAAAATATCACTAATAAATATAATCAGAGCAAAATAAATATTTTTAACGCAAAGATAGCTTTTTTAGCCGGCAAGAATTCATTCGGTTTTGCGGACGGCACAAATGTTAATGCTTCATTTGGACATATATTAGGAATAGCTGTAGATAAAAATGAAAATATATATTTATCGGATACGGATAATGGCACTATACGAAAAATAACGGCAAACGGATATGTATCAAATATTTTATATAATAATCAATTCGAATCAAATTCTTCAAATGAAAAAAAGCTTTGCGACCCGCTTGGAATTGTAATAGATAAAGACGGAAATATCATAGTCGCTGAATATAGTGACCATAAAATAAGTAAAATAGATACAAAAGGCCATATCGTCACAATCGCGGGCAGCGGAATCGATGGATACAAAAACGGCTTTGGAAAAGAGGCTGAATTTTGTAACCCTCGTTCACTTGCCATGGATAAAAAAGGCAATATATATGTAGCTGATGAATATAATCACTCGATAAGAAAAATTTCGCCCGATAATATAGTATCAACACTGGCCGGAACCAAAACAAAAGGATTGATGGATGGCGCATCCACAATGGCTGCATTTAACAGACCTTATTCAATTGCATGCGATAAGGATGATAACTTATATGTAGCGGATTTCGCCAATGATAAAATCAGAAAAATCAATCAATTTGGAAATGTTACAACTATCGCGTTAAAGTATCGCGCAGGCTCAAAAAAATATGCGATTAAATCTCCGCAATCATTAGCTATAGACAATGAAAATAATATTTTTGTAGCGGATAACAGCGAAGACAGGCTAAAAGTAATAGACCGTGAAGGCTATATTTCAGCGGTTTCTCTCAGGGCATATGACAGCCATTCCGATGCGGAACTTTCCGGCGATATAACCATTGCATTCAGTAAAAACGGAGAATTGCTAATTTCAGATATGAATAAACCGCAAATACGCAAAATCATATTTGATTCCGCGATGGTTAACACGCTTTAATACAATATGCCGTTAACTTTAACGGACTAATTCCACTGGCGGAGCGTATTCCATTTTTCAAGCGACGTCGTATAATCGATTATTTCCTCGGGTTTGAAGAAATGGGAAATCTCGCGGTCCGCGGATTCCTTGCCGTCCGAACAGTGAACTATGTTATATGTAACAAACATCGCGAATTCTTTTCTTATTGTTCCGGGAGCGGCATCGGCCGGATTGGTTTTTCCGGCCATCTCGCGCATGACGTGAATAACGTCTGGCCCCTCGACGACCATCGCGACTACCGGACCGGATGTCGTGAATTTAACAAGCGGAGTATAAAAAGGTTTCCCTACATGTTCCGCGTAATGCTGCCCCGCGAACTCCTCGGACAGCTTCATCATCTTCATACCCGCGATCTTAAGCCCCTTTTTTTCGATCCTTGAAATAACCTCGCCTATAAGGCGTTTATCCACGCCGTCAGGTTTCACCATAACGAATGTTCTTTCCATTTAAAAATTACCTCACTTTATCAATAATTCTATGCTAAATATAAAATCTCCCAAAACCAGCGCACCCGGTTTACATAGCCGGATGAAATTCCCCGGCGAAAGTCAGCCGTAGAAAACGCCTGCCATCCGGACAAGCCTTGAACAGATCAAGCGATATTTTCAATATTATACAACAAGGCTTGGCTTTTTTCAACCTTTTGTTTCCTGATAAAAATACGCTGAAACACTTGAATGTCAAACAAATTGAAGATTTTCAGTTAAATTTCGAACTCACATGTAGCGGATGATGAAAAATATCCATATATATAAAAAAAGACGCATATACTGCGTCTTTTTTAAAGTTTACAACGTTCCGTATATTCTGTCTCCGGCGTCGCCGAGCCCGGGAACTATATAGGCATGATCATTGAGTTTTTCGTCTAACGCAGCCGTAAAAATTTTAATTTCCGGATGATGCGAATGCAGCTCTTTTACGCCTTCAGGCGCCGCTATAAGACATATAAATTTTATGTCCTTAGCCCCGCGTTTTTTGAGCATATCGATAGCCGCCACTGCCGATCCGCCAGTCGCGAGCATCGGGTCGCACAAAAGAACGGCCCTCTTGTCTATCGAAACCGGAAGCTTGCAGAAATATTCAACCGGCTCGAAAGTTTCGGGATTGCGATAAATTCCGATATGGCCGACCTTCGCCAGCGGCATCAGTTTTTGTATCCCGTTAACCATCGAAAGTCCGGCGCGAAGTATAGGGACTATCGCGACTTTCTTTCCTTCGATCTTATAACCATAAGTTTTCGTAATAGGCGTTTCGACTTCGACTTCGTACAGCGGAAAATCGGCGGTAGCCTCGAAACCCAGAAGCATGGATATCTCTTCCACCAATTCGCGGAAAATATTCACCCTGGTATTCTTGTTTCGAAGAAGCGTGACCTTGTGCTTTATAAGCGGATGATTTACGATGACCAGCTCGCCTTTAGCGTGCGGCTTATCTTTTTTCGTATTCATTTATTTTATCCACCCTTTTTTTATGCCTTTCTCCGGCAAAATTGGTCTTTAAAAATACCCGTATTATCTCGGCGGCGACCTCTATTCCGGTTATCCTTCCGCCGAGGGCCAGAACATTCGCGTCGTTATGTTCGCGCACGAACCTGGCCACTACCGGATCCGTAACGCACGCGGCCCTGACGCCTTCCACCTTATTCGCGGCTATCGCCATGCCCTGGCCGGTTCCGCAGAATAATATCGCGTATTTGAATTCACGCGCCGCGACTTTTTCGGCGACGCTTAACGCCATATCCGGATAATCGCTTGAAACGCCTTCGGCGCCTCCCATATCGACAAATTCCAAATCGGCAAATTCCCTTGAAATAATTTCGCTCGCGGCCTTTTTCAACGCCGCCCCGCCGTGATCCGATCCCAGGGCTATTTTAACTTTTTTCATAATTTCACTCATTTCATTCTCCGCGGATGTTTTTTACCGGACGGATAGAATTCTACTAAATTTCACCTTAATTTGCAAGGACTTTTATAAGTCCGGAATATGCATTCAACGCTTTCGCCCTCCGGCACTTGACAAAGAAAAAACCTTGTTGTATAATTTTTAAAAATCAGGACTTTAAAGATAATGACCATCGGCCTTGTTTGACGCCGATTAAAACCTCGCTCCCGTGTGTTTTAATTCGAAAAGCTCTTTTAATATTCGCATATGTCGCCAAATGAATAAAACGAAAACTTAATTTTTTAAGGAGGCAGTAAATGACACGCTCTTTCTCTGTTAAAAATATTATTAAAGTATCAGTTTCAGCATTTTTTATATTAACATTCTTTTCAACGGCGGTTTTTTCGAAGGGTAATATGATCCCCGGCACGAATGAAACGGAGCTCGTCGCCGATATAGCCGAAAAATTATCTCCGGCGGTAGTTTTCATAAATACGGTAAAAGAGATCAAAGTTAGACGATATGCAGGTTTTGGCTGGGACGAACAATACTACGACCAGCTTTATCCTCAAAAAGGATGCGGCTCCGGCGTCATAATGAATAAAGACGGGTATATCCTCACTAACGAACACGTGGTGCACGGAGCGGACAAGATATCGGTAACGCTTCTCGACAAAAGGAAACTGGACGCCGAGCTTATCGGTTCGGATATAAAAACCGATCTCGCGGTGATCAAAATAACGGCCGAAAAACTTCCATTC
>CAZJFS010000007.1:57275-61863 GCA_964545075.1 uncultured bacterium | reverse complement strand
AACTCGTTTCCAAACTCGGCGTTCGCGGCTATGACGCTTTCCTTCTGATACCCGATTACCTGGTCGTCATAAACTGGCTCAATATGCCGGTAAAGGCCAAAGACGCCATCGATAAATCCATCCCGACCACTTTAAGCCCGCTTTTGCCGCTGGAACTGGACAAATGGTTCTACGACTACCAGATAGCGGAAAACTCAAAAAAACAAACCATGGTAGTTGCCCAGGCCATTTTAAAGGCCAATCTCTTCGATCTCGGCGATCTCATGTCGGGCGCCGGACTTAACGCCGTCGGCATCGACAGCTCCTTCTTCAATCTTATCAACCTAATGCATCCGTATTATTCGGACGAGGAAGTGGCGAAAAAGAACGTTGCGGTTGTTTACCTTGGCAATGAAGCGACTACGATAGCATTTTTAAAAGAAGGCGTCATAAAAAGCTCGCGGTCGATACCTATCGGCGGCGGCGCATTCACGCGTCATATCATGGAAGCCAAGAGGATCGACGAAACGGCGGCCGAAAAAATAAAAAAAGAAGAGGAAATATTTTTAAAGGAAAATCCCGACAAACAGAACAAAGTTGAACTGTATAACATAATAAAGCCGTCTTTCGGCGAGCTCGTAAAAGGCATATATAACTCGATAGATCAGTATCTGGCGCGTTTCAGGGAGTTCAAGATCCACGAGATCATCCTCTGCGGCGGGACCTCATCGTTTAGAAATATCAGCGGCGCCATGCAACTGCACCTGAATACGAAGACAGTCATGCTTTCGGAAATAATAAAGATCGATACGGGCACCAAACAGGTAATGACCGATGACGACAGAAATATTTTACAGTGCGCGGTCGGCGGACTTTTAAGAAATTGAACCTACGCCTTCATGGCTTTTCGGGGCTGATTTCAAGCTTTTTTCCGGCTCCGTCTGAACGCAGAAATTTTTAAAAAAAGCCGCGTATCTTAAAGGATACGGTTTCGATAACAAATATCGGTCAACTGAATTTTTTTTATTTTTACGGAAAAGGAGGTTATGAAAGTTATGAAGATGAAAATGGATCTTCTCCCTACGCAGTATAAATGCCTGCCGCGGGACTGGAAGGCTATAATAATTCTCATAATAATCATAATCGCCATTCCTTCTACATGGTACGGCCTTAAATATTACTACGACTCGGTCCTCAAACGCTATGAAACCCAAAGCGAAGAAGAGATAGCGGAATTGGATGGCCGCATAAAAAAAGTCGATACGGATATAAACGAACTCGATACTCAGCTTAAAACGCCGCGTATCGCCAAAGATAAGGTAAAAGAGATCAACGAAAGAGTTAATTTTTTCAACAGAATTTATCAAAAATCCTTCTCATGGTATGATTTTTTCGATAAAATTGAAAAGCTCACCCCGCCCGACGTATGGGTAAAAGACATAAAGGTCACGGGCGGCGAACAGCTCACGGAACAGGCGTTCGAAATAGTCTGCGAGTCGAAAGAGCCTTACCACGCCCCGCAATTTCTGAAAAATCTCATGCAAAACAAAGAGTTCGTGCCGCCTGACAAGGAACAGAATTCAGTCGTGCTTTCCCAGGTTATAATAAATCCGGCTTTTGGATACGAATTTTCTCTTAAATTCAAATTCTATCCCTTCAAACAGATAAGTTCGGACCCGGAAAAAGTCATAATGCACGTGGGCGATAAAAAAGACATTAAAGTCTTTTCAGTGAATATTATAGACGCCAAAAGAGAACTCTATCCTGGAAATTACATTTCAGAAGTCGTTAACATAACGGGAAACGCCATTTTTGACGATGTCAACGGAACGCTTAAAGCGCTTGCGGAAGGAAAGGGTTTTTTGAAATTAATGTCGCTCGACAAAAAATTCACCGCGACGATGAATTTTGAAATCGTTAAGTAATGTGGTATAATTTAAGGTGGAATAGATGAGAACCAGAAAAGCCTCTTTAATCGAAAAAATGTCAATTTACGCGGCGATTGCCGTGTGCCTTGTGGCGATAGGCGGAATTTATTTCAAGATGAATTCCGATTTCGTCGTAAAGCGCGACGAGGCTGAAAAAAAATATCAGGAAACCCAGACCAAACTTGAGGAAATGAGACGCACCGAATCGGAAAAGGCGGCCAAAAGGGATCAGCTTAGAAAAGACGTCGAACGGAAAAAGAAGGAAGACGAATTAAAGCAAAAAGAATTTGAAGCCACTCTCGACATATTGAACAGGACGCTCGTAAATCTTCCGCCTATTGAAGTATGGCCCGAGCTCATCAAAAAGGTCGAAGTTCTGGCGACCGATCTGAAAATAACGATAACAAGTTTTACCATAATCGAGAATAAGGACCTGAAAAGCAACATAAAAAAAGATTTTACGGAATTTTATTTTACGCTTGATATCGAGGGCGAATATTCCAAGGTACTCGAATATATCTGGACCCTTGAAAACTCCATCCAGCTGAAAAAAGAAGAAGGCAACGCCGTGTGGAAAGCCATAATAAAAGTAGTGGAAGGCGGGTTTTCAATAAAAAGCCTCATGACGACCAACGATACTATGAAACTTCAGCTCACTCTGACGACATTTTTCAGGGGAGGGCAGTAATCATGAAAGATAAGTTACTTTATATTTTACTCATTACAGCTCTTTTCATAACTTTCGCCGCCGGTTGCGGCGGAAAAAAAGAAGAGCCGGCGGAAGGTGAAAACGCCGAACAGTCAGGCGAAGGCGGCGAAGGCGGCGAAGGCCAGCCTCAGGAAGCGGCCCGTCAAAACACGCCTGCCCCTCCGCCTCAGCCCGCCGCGGCGCCTAAACCGCCCACCCCGCAGCAGCAGGCGGCCGCCAAGGCGCCGGCCGGAAAAGACGCGAAGGGAAAACCTTTCCAGCCGAAAGCGGCTCCCGTTCCGGACGACCGGTTTTTAAAGATCGAATTCGACACGAAAGAAGCCGCCCTCGTGACGTCATTTCAAAGCTACGGCGCCAAAGTGAGACGCAATATATTCAGGGACATCAAGTCCTCCCAGAAACTCAGAAAAGACGCTGAAACCGCCATAGAACAGGCGAAAAAAATGGTCGAAAAAGTCAAGGCCATGCCGGTGGGAACCTATTCGGAAACCCTCTATAAACAGGCTGACGAAAACTATAAACAGGCTGAAGCCGCCTTCAAGGAACAAAACTACTTCAAAGCCAAGGCGATAGCCGCGAAAGCCTATGAACTCGCTTTTGAGGCCATACCCAAGGTAGGCACCGATACAAGTAATGCCGGAAAATCCTCGATCGAACTTTCATACAAAGGCTTTTATCAGCTCGGCGATGAAAAGACGGCGATGCTGACGAAAAAAGATCCGGATAACGGACCCGAAAAATTATATACGGTTAAAGCCGGAGACATAATCACTGAAGATCTTTCGGCCTCTATAATGATAGAAGGCCCGGACGGCTCTCAGATAAAAACCAATAAGATCGAATATCAAATAGAGGACATTACCGACGACGATATTTCATTAGCGAACATAACCGAAAAGAAGCCGGCATTCAAAATACAGGTATCGAAACCCGATCAGGACAAAAGCGGCGGCAAGGATAAGGATAAAAAGGCGGCGGATAAAGACAAGGATAAAAAGGCGGCCGAACCAGCTAAATCTTCCTTCCAGTCTAATTCCACCACGACCGGTTCGCCTGCCAGCGGCGGCGGAGGTTCGAGTTTAAATTCAAACTCCACCTTTAAATAAACGGCTTAAATAAAACATCCGCTAAACGCAATATTTGAAATAGCTGATATAATAATTTTATCAGCTATTTTCACGTCCGACGCATATCGGTCCGTTCAACACAAAAAGGCGAAAATGGTAAAATTTTTGTTTTAAATTAACCAGTTATATGCTATAATGAGGCAGGTGATTTTATGCCGGAATTTCTATACACGGCCATAAACGCGTCTGGTACCGAAGTAAAAGGCACCGTTGACGCGCCAAGCGAACAGGCCGCACGCGAAAAACTTATCTCACAGAACCTTTCCGTCACCTCCATGAAAAAAGAAGCGGAGATGACGTGGGAGGAATATTTCTCAAAAAACAACCGCGGAATAAGTCAACGCGACATTTTGATGTTCACGAAATATTTCGCGGTATTGACGAAAGCCGGTATCCCTATATTAAAATCACTCGTCATACTCGAAAAACAGATCGATAATTTAAGGCTCAAAAAAAAGATCAAAAAAGTGCGAATGGGCGTAGAAGGCGGTTCAAACCTCTACGAACAGTTCTGCAAGCACGACGACACGTTTCCGCCCATGTACCTCAATCTCATAAAAATAGGCGAAGAATCAGGTATGTTATTCGACATGCTTGAAAAATTAAACGGCTTTTTGAAAAAGTCCGCCGCGATGAAATCCAAGGTTAAATCGGCGTTGACCTATCCAGTGGTCATCATGTGCGTCGCGGGCCTGGTCGTCGCTTTCCTAATGGCGTTCGTCATACCGCGTTTCTCGGCGATGTTCAAAAGCTTCAAGGCGACGCTGCCGCTGCCGACCCAGATAGTAATAGCGATATCCGATTTCATAAAAGGCTACATAATTTATGAGGTTATAGCCGTGTTC
>CAZJFS010000007.1:40851-57265 GCA_964545075.1 uncultured bacterium | reverse complement strand
TCATTTACGGCGTCAGGGCCTTTTATAAATGGCCCGTCGGAAGGCAGATCTGGGATAAAGTATCGCTGAAGCTGCCGCTCATTGGAACGCTTACGGTCAAATCCGTCATCAACACCTTCGCGTCGAACCTCGCGGTCCTTCTCAAATCCGGCGTATCGGTCACCAAGGCGCTCGACATCACCAACGACTCGGTTGAAAATCTTATATTAAAAGCCGAACTTGTGCAGATGAAAATAAACGTCGAATCCGGAATGAGCATTGGCGACGCGATATCTAAATCCCCATCGATGCCCGACATGGTCTCACAGATGATATCCATAGGCGATCAGACCGGTACACTCGAAAACATGCTTGAGAACATAGCTACATTTTACGAAGAAGAGATCGAAATACTCGTCGATACGATAACGGGCTTGATAGAACCTCTTTTCATAGTCTTTCTCGGCGGCGTCGTGGGCGGAATAGTCATAGCGATGTTCCTGCCGATACTCCAGATGAGCAAGGCCGTTAACCATTAAAAAATCAAAATGAGGAAAAAAAGTGGCGAACAATAATAACGAAATAAACTCCTTGAACAAAGAATCAGGCGAAATTTATGAAAAGATGCGCAGGCTTCTCGTCGATTCAACCACTAAATTACCCACGCTCAGCTACGTTCTGGACGAGATAAAATCCATATATAATAAAAATTATTCCGTGGCCGTGGTCTTCATAAACATCAATTCGGTCGTCAACCTGGAACAGATCTACGGCTGGCAGCAGTATGACGCCCTCCTTGAAAGCGCCGCCGCTCATCTCGAATCGATGAAAGGAAAGCTTCTGCGTAAAAACGACCTGATAACGGTAATGTTCCCGCGCTCGGACCATTTTTTAATCTTCCTGTCGGCGCCCCGGAACAACGCGCGCCTCGACGCGTCTAACGTCGAGACTATTTCATCGAGAATAGTCGAAAGCCTTTCCGCCGAGATCGCGAAATATTCTCAGATACCGGAAGAATACGTAAAATTCAACAGCGGCTTCTCGCTGATCAGCGACAGCCCCATGACGTGCCCGGAAAGAGCTCTCTTCAGGGCCGTTCACGAAGCGGAGATGACTTCGATGAACGTCGAGCTCAAGGAACGCCAGAAAATAATGGAAGACCTCCGAAAGATCATTTCCCAGCAGGAGATCAGAACCGTATTCCAGCCCATCGTGAACATGTCAAATTTCGAGATCGTCGCGTATGAGGCGCTTACCCGCGGGCCGCAGACGACGAAATATGAAACCCCGGTGGTGCTCTTCTCCCTTGCGGATAACTATGGAGTCACGACCGAGCTTGAGTGGGTCTGCATAATAAAAGCCATAATAAACTTTAACATCAACCTTAATTTTCTGAAAAAAGGTCCGCGGGATGGCGTTTCAGAAAATGAACCGCTGCTTTTCCTGAACACGGACCCTAAAACCTTTCTCGACGAAAAAGTGATCATCGCCAAATTCAAGGACCTGATAGATAAATATTATATCAACCCCAAAAACATCGTTATCGAAATCACGGAAAGAAACGCCATTGAAGACTATTCCAAATTCAAGGACACCATCGAGGAATTAAAGCTTATGGGGTTTAATTTCGCCATAGACGACGCCGGCGCTGGATATTCAAGCCTTCAATCCATAGCCGAACTCAGGCCTAAATTTTTAAAATTCGACATGGTACTCGTGCGCGGCATCGACCACGATTTCATAAAGCAGGAACTCTTAAAAACGCTGCTCGATTTCGCCAACAAGACCAGCTCGATAGTGATCGCCGAAGGCATCGAGACAGAAGGCGAATATAAGACGGTAAAATCCCTCGGCGCGCATCTTGGCCAGGGCTATTATTTCGCTAAACCGAGTCCTCAATTCATAGAAACTCTGCAATTTTTTTAAATTATGCCTTCAAATCAGGACATAAGCAAACTTCTGTTTTTGCTTTCTTCAAACGACATAAACGTAAAAATCGAGGCTATAAATGAACTGGCCAAATCCTCGAATATCGACGCTTATGAACCCTTAAAAAATCTTTTGAAGCAAAGAAACGCCCCGCTGAAATCGCACATCAAACAGGCACTGACGTCTATCGAAAACGACATTAAATCTAAAAACGCGGACCTTTACGAAAAACTCGTAAATAAAGAAGAGCGAGAGAGCAAAAGCGGCGCGCTAAATTATGAGGTCCTTGAAAAATATCTCGACGACGACGAGATCAAAAACCGGATAGGCGTCGTTTCCGCATGCGGCAAATACGGACGCGACAAAAAGATCGAAACTCTTCTGATCGACCGGCTGGCTAAAGAAGAGCATCCCTTCGTCATAGCGACGCTCGTAATAAATATCGGCAGGTGCGGATCGCCCGAAACACGTGATGTGATCGCCGACTTTTTAAAGCACGACGACGAGCGCGTGCGCGCGAATTCGATCGAAGGTCTTGAAAGCCTCGACGATTCATCGATCATCCCCCTCCTTCTGCCTCTTATAAATGACGAAAGCCCCAGGGTTCGCGCCAACGTGGCAAAAGCGCTCTGCAAATTCGAGCCGGAGCTCGTAAAAACGAATATTATAAACATGCTGGAATCCGGCGATGAGAACCTCGCCGAATCAGCCCGTTTCGCTCTCGAAGCCATGAAATTAAAACTTCGCGAAGAGCGGCCGCTCGACATGCCAAAACCGCCGTCGCGAAACGAGACGCGCCCGGAACAACCAGAAGAGCCGTTTACAGACTTGGAAACCGCCGCCTCATTCTCCAGCCGCTTCCTCAAATTTTCGATATATTCAATACTGCTTATAACATTATGCGCTATCGCATTTTTATATTCGCAACCGGCGACGAAAAGCAATGATGGAAACGAAACGGCCTCCAGCTCGCCTGATTATAACGCTTACGAAGTAAGACTGATCGAAAAATTCGACAAGGCGCTCGCCGAATTCGAAACGCTTCTGGCCGCCAAAAAAAGCTCCGACGCCAGGTTCGCCCTCGTAAAAATGAAACAAATCAAGCCCGCGGAACCTGTTTTAAAAATACTTGAAGGCGAAATCTGCATGTGCGAAAATAATTACCGCGAAGCCGTTTCCGTATTTAAAACCGCCAATAAAAGCGCGGGCGATAATCCGAGGCTATATTACGACATCGGTTTGTGTTATCAGAACCTTGGAAATACAGCCGAAGCGACGAATTTCTTCAACCTCGCGATAAAATTCGACAAGAGCGCCGCGTTCGGAAAACGCGCCGAGAAAGCGATAAAAGATATAAACGACCGGGCCGTTAAAGAGGCCGCGGCCGCGAAAGATCAGGCCGTGAAATTTTTAACGGCATATTATTCTATTTTAAACGCCGAAGGCCCGAAATCGCTCAGGCAATACTATAACAACAAAAGCGAATATGATAAATTCGAAAAGCTCTGGCGCTTGACTCTTCTTGATACGAAACAGTGGCTGATAGAATACGTTTTATTGAACGTTGACGTCAAAGCCGGCGGCGAACGCGGAAAGATGGTTTCGGCGAAGGTCCTTGAATCATGGCATTACACTAATTTCGGAGGTTTTTCATGGATACTTTATTTTTACAGGGAAATATCTCTCGTAGAAACGCCCGAAAAATACGAGTTTGAATCCGGTTCCACGCCGCTTCCGATTCTTCTGAATTCCGCAGAAAACATCACCATAGCGGACGACAAAGCCGCGGACTATGAAAAGCCTTATAAAAGCTGCATTAAAATAGCCGAAGCCCAACATAAGGACGCGGCCGACGCGACCGCGACGGTGGAAATCTTAAAGGGCGTCCTTAAGGCCGAACCTGGAAACGTAATCGCCGCAATGGAACTCGCTTCAAGACGCGGCGCCGGCACGGATGAAATCTTCGCGATGTATAATAACATCGTTAAGCTGGACCCGGCAAGTTACCCTTTCAGGTTCGCTTTTGGAAATGACCTGATAAAAGCTTCATTCACTGATATCGCAGCCAACATTCGGCTCGCCGCGGGAAACGAGGAAGAATTCCTTAAAATGCTCAAGGCGGCCGCCGGTTTTTGTCCTAAATACGCTCAGGCTTATCTAGAAATGGCGCTTAACTATAACAATAAGAAAATGAACGCCGATTTTGAATACGCGTTCAAAAAAGCGCTTGAGATCGAACCGGAATATCCCGCGCTGGAGTCTTTTTTTTACAGCTCGGCTTACGCTAAAAACCTTGATTTGATGAAATATTCCGAAATCAAAATGGATGTCGAACTTATAAACGAGATCGAACGGCTTATAACTTTAAAGCCTGACTATTGGCGTACTTATTACAATATTGGCAAAATATTTCTGGTTTTAAATAAATTCGAGGCCGCTGAAAATTTCTTTAAAAAGTCTCTTGAACTAAGTCCGGCCAATTGTAACGTTCTCGCGCGGCTCTCATTCTGCTACCATAAAATGAAAAAACCGGAAAAAGCTTTGCAATTCAATGAAATGGCGGAAAAGGCCTGCCAGTATAACTTTCAGGTTAAAAGAAACAAAAAATTATTAGTAAAATAAGCCGTTTTCTTAAAAACATTCTTGACATTTTTTTCATATTTTGATAGCATGAAAAAATTACTTGAAGGGGCTGGACCCCGGGAGAGCTGATTTGACATCTAATAATACTTCTATAGAAGACATATTAAGGAAACTAACGTCCGGCGACTCCAACGTCAGAAACAGCGCCATCGTCGCCGCGGGTGAAACCGGCGATCCGGCTTTTATCGAACATCTTGAAAAATTATGCAATGTAAGCGACCCGGCCACGAGATATTTCGCTAAAAAAACGATTAAAAAAATAAAGGACGGGGCGCAAAAGGAACTTGCGCAGACCGCTGCGGCCGCTGAAATCGAAGCCGCATTTGACATAGATAATTTTAAAATATGGCTTTTAAATCCGAACCCCGAAAGACGGCTGCAGGCGCTTAAAAATATTTACGACAACCCGCCGCAAATAGTTCTTCCGGTATTATCAGAAAAGCTTAAGGACGAAAAAGACGCCAGGGTAATCGCCACGCTCGTAAAGCTTCTCGGAAAGATCGGCGGCGTCGATCAGATAAATACTATACGAAAATTTCTTTCGCATGACGATCTGCGCGTAAGGGCTAATGCAATAGAAGGCCTTGAATTCATCGGTTCCGAAAAGGTAATACCGTTCATCGCTCCTTTTTTAAACGATCTCGACAACAGAATAAAAGCCAACGCGATTAAAGCGCTCGCTAAATTTTCAAGCGTCGAAACTCTCAGCGTCGTCAGCGCCATGATGCGCTCCGATCATTTATGGATGAGGGACTCCGCAATATTCGCTCTTTCTCACATAGCCACCGATGAGGCCGTAACCATGCTTCAAACGCTTCTTAACGACGCTGAAAAAAGCATATCGAGCCGCGCTATGCAAGCGCTTTTAAAAATCGGAAGCCCTCTGGCGCTTAAATTCGTGGATGATTTTCGCGCGCAAAGTAAGGAAACTACTAAAACTTCGAACGTTCAAATGCGCTCGGTAATGAAAGAAACGTCGCACAGGCCGCCGGCTCCTGAAACGCCTAAAACTCAGGCGGCTCCGCATGACCAGACGGCCGCTGAACCGCTTAAAGCTCAGCTAACTTCACAAGTTCACGATACATCTCAAGTTCAGGCGGCTCCGCATGCCCCATCAGTTACCCAATCACCAAGAACTCGAGAAACTCCGGCAACTTCACCGGCTCATGAACCGCTTCGAACCCAGGCTGCTATCGAAAAGAAGTCCGAGCCGAAAAAAGAAGTTCAACCCGAAACCAAATCGCTCAAACATCAGGCGCGAACGCCTCAGATAGATTTAAAACTCAACGCCCCTCAGCAGGATGAAGAAATAAAGGACTTTGACAAGTTAAAAAGCACCGTACAACAGAAAAAGCATGATGACCCGATCACGATTTTTCAGGACCAGGACAACATGATTTCATCAAATTTTAAAGGGCTGGACGACGATTTTTATGAATACGTAGCTGAAATAAAATTTATCGCGCTGGCGCAGTCAAGCGAGCCGGAGCACAAAAAGGTCATCAACGAAAAAAAGGAAAAATCTTACGACGAACTCGCGTCGCTGCCGCAGCAAAAATCAGGAGGCGCATCCGACTCAAAAATCACGGCTGAAATGAAGAAAAAAATAGTCATGGATCAGCTTCGCGGCCTCAACAAACAGATGGACGGCAAAAGTTTATCGAAAAAATAATAAATAAACCAAAAAATATACGGAGGGAATTTTAAAATGATAGTCGACGCTTCACAGTTAAGAAAAGGAAATATTTTCAAATTCAACAACGACCTGGTCATGGTAGTATCTTACCAGCACGTGGCGCCTGGAAACTGGCGCGCAATGATGCAGACGAAACTTAAAAATTTAAGGACCGGTTCCATTGCCGAAAATAGATTCAGGGCCCATGACAAAGTCGAACTTATCGATCTGGACCACCGCACAATGGAATATCTTTATAGCTCGGACGGCGAATTTCACTTCATGGACACATCAAACTACGAACAGGTTGTCTTAAAAGACAGCGATCTTGGCGACACAATGCTTTACCTGGTCCAAAACTCACAGTGCCAGATCCAGTATTACGATGAAAAACCCGTCGGCATTATATTGCCCATTACGGTAGACCTCAAAGTCGTATATACCGAACCCGGCATGAAAGGCAACACCGTTTCAGGCGCCACTAAAACCGCGAAAATGGAAACCGGCCTCGAGATTCAGGTCCCGCTTTTCATAAACCAGGACGAAATTTTAAGAGTGGACACCAGAACCGGCGAATACCTTGAACGCTGCAATTAATTTTTTCATGGAACGCACGGCATAAAATCCGTATAAACTATACGCAAGGACATATCGACCGGAATCGGCCCATATGTCCTTGTTTCAAATCGTGGTGATTATATATGAACTTTGCAAAAGCCGAATTACTGATTTTATTTCTATGCATACCGCTTCTTGTTTATTATTTCAGGCTCATATTGAAGATTTCTTCCAGAAGCCGCGAAAAATTCTTCACCAACCGCAATTATCAAGCTCTTTCCAATTTCACGGACCATCCTTATCGCGTCATAAAAATAATTTTATTCCTTCTTTCCATGTCCTTCGTAATATTCGCGGCGGCCAGACCGCAGGGACTTGAAAAACTGGAAGAATTTCAAGCTCAGGCCATCGACATATGCTTCGTCATAGACGCCTCCGATTCGATGAGGGCGCAGGACCTCGGTTCCGACAGCCGTCTTGAAATAACAAAAGCCATCACGGCCCATCTCATCGATTCGTTTAAAACCGACCGTATCGGCATAATAGCTTTCGCCGGAGACGCCTCATGCGTCTGCCCTCTCACCATGGACCATAACGCGGCCAAAAACCTTCTCGGCACTCTCGATTTTTCAACCGTCGAAAAAGGCGGAACCCGGATCGATTACGCCATAGAAATGGCGCGGGCGCGTTTCACCAGGGAAGAAGATATAGCCAAGGTCATAATAATATTCACCGACGGAGAAAGCCTCGAGGGAAAACCAGTCGAAGCCGCAAAAAAAGCGTATAAAGAAGGCATAATAATAAACACGGTAGGCATCGGGTCGGCTTCAGGAGTTCAAATTCCCATAGCCCGCGGACCATTTGGCGATATCCAGTATAAAAAATATAAAGGGCGAGAGATAGTCACCAAGCTCAATGAAGACATGCTTAAAAGTATTTCCACCGCTGCTGAAGGGACCTATTATCACGTAAGCGATCAGGCGAGCCTCGACAAAATGATAGGCGAAATGAAAAAAATGAGCAAGCGCGCGGTAAGAGCCGCATCCGCCGGAAAACGAGAGGAACTTTTCTTTTATTTCGCCCTCGCCGCTTTTATTTTGCTTTCGCTCGAATCTTTTTTGCCGTCAAGGGTATTGAAAAAAACCGCATTTATTTTACTGGCGGCGCTTTTAACCCAGAGCTTTCCGCAAGCCGCGGCAGGCGCCATTTCAAAATCACCCGAAAAAATAAAGATCGAAGAATCCGAAAATACGGCTAAGATTGAAACGCACCTTAAAGACGGCATGCAAAAATATCGTTCGGGCGATTTCCATAAGGCGGAAGCTGATTTTGAAGGCGCGAAAATACTGGACCCTCAAAATTTCGTGACGAATTATAACGTCGGATGTTCCAGATACAAAAACAATGACTACAAAAATGCGATTGCTTCGTTCAACGATGCGATCGCTTCCGATCCTCAAAAAACCCAGTTCGAGCCTTATTATAACCGTGGAAATTCTTTCTTCAGGCTCGAGGATTATAACGAATCCATAAAATCTTATGAAGACGCCCTTAAAATAAAACCAAATGACGAGAACACCCTGCACAACCTTGAGCTTGCCAGAAAAAAACTCGAAGAGCAGAAAAAAAAGCAGGAAAAAGAAAAAAAAGAAAACGAGAAAGACAAAGAAAAGCAGGGCGAGAAAAAAGACGGACAGGATAAACAGGAAAACAAACAGGAAAACAAACAGGAAAAAGGCGAGAATAAAAAACAGGACGGCAAAGGCGAAGACCAGAAAAAATCCGCCGCAAACCAGGGAGATAAGGATAAAAAGGATGAAGGCCAGGCCCAAAAGGAAGGCGATAAAAAAAAGGGAGAAGAGCAGGAAGTCAAAAACCTTGCGGATAAACAAAATATCGAGACATATAAGAATCTTCAGATGGATCCCGACAGAGTCAAGCTGTTTTTAAATGACCTCGAAAACGACGAGGCGCGGGTCAATCAACTCTATAACCAGAATAAAAAACGCATGAGAAAACCTTCCGATATAGACCTTTTCAACATGTCGCCCGAAGAGATGCAAAGACACATCCAAAAACAGCTCAACGGCGAGGAAGAGGACGATACTTCCGGCGACACCGATAAAAAAGACTGGTGATCTTTTTCACGGCACCCGAAAACGGCCGGACAAATTATAAAAAAAAGACAATTTGCTTGACATTAGACCGTGTTTGAAGTATTATGAAAGTAGTTATATAAACTTTCGGGAGATGTTTTTGAAGTGAATTTAAACTCAAATGAATTTAAACATAAAACCAGTTCTTTAGGGTCGTTTGCGGTCGAATCCGAGACGCGGAAAATAGTTTCGGCCAAACATGGCGGGCCTAAAGGCGAAATGAATTACGTATTGGTCAATATAACGGGAACGATAGATCTTCTCACTTCAACCGAATTTCAAGCATACATACTTCCGTTCATCGAAAAAGGCGACAAATTTTTCGCCCTCGATTTCACTAAACTTGACTTCATAGATTCCATGGGACTTTCAACCATCATAATGCTCTATCAGAAAGTCAACGAAAACGGCGGCAAGATCGTTATCGTCAACCCGAAACCTTCGATCATGGTGGTTTTTAAAGTAACCAAGCTCAATCAGCGCATATCGATCTTCTCCAGCATCGAAGAAGCTTCGACTTTTCTGGCCGCATGACCAAAGCCGGGCCAGTATCAACCTGCATTAAAATGTAAAAACAGCATTTAACGCTCAAATGATGAATGACATACGCAAAATCCTTATAACGCTTAAAAAAGAACGCGCATTTACGATGACCGAGGTCATTATCGCCGGCGCGATCTTCACGCTTATACTCGGAGTCTTCTATCAGATATTCATATTCGGCCATAAGTCATTCAACGCGGGAACATGGATGGCAAACCTCACGCAGGAACTCAATGTCGGCTTCCGCCAGTTCCAGGAAGACATCAAAGCCACCGGCGTCATGGTATCAAACATTCCGGGCAATTATTACAAAACGGAGGATTACTCCAATCCCGCCCAGGGGCCTTTTAATTTTTTCTATAACAGAAAGCTTCTGACAGGCGATGGCGCCGTCGCGGGCGATAAGATAATCGCCTTTAAAATGTGCAGGCGGCCTCAAAAAAAAGAATTTGAAAGCAAGCTTGAAAATCAGCCCGCGCTCATCGAGCATGTCGAATTCTGGATAAACGAAAAGCGCGAACTCTGGTATGAAAAAAAAGCGGGCGAGTGGGACGGAACCCCTTCGCAGGTCCCTAAGCTCGATCCTCAGGTCGACAAGGTAGTCAATAGGCGCGTCCTCATTCACGACGTGGAAAGCGTACGCTTCGTTCCAGCGCCGCCCGATAAAAAAATAGTCAGGGAAAAAATGTTTGGCATAGAAATCAAGCTCGCGCCCAAAAATGCTGGCCGCGAAATCAAACCAATTATAAAGACCACGCAGGTGCTCGTAAACGTCGACGTCTGCGACAATCTTAACTGAAATGAACAAGCTCATCACGCTTATGTCCGGATACCGCGCGCCTGATAAAAAAGGCATTTCTCTTACCGAAATAATGGTAGGAGTAGCTCTTTTCGTTCTGGCCATAATCCCGTCTTTTTCATATCTCATGGACTCGGTCAAGCAGACCTCCGCTACGGACATGGAAAACACCGCCGGCATAGCCGCAAGCGCGATACTCGACAAAATACTCGACGACATCGAATTCGACAAGGTCGACAAGGACATGAAGTTAGACGAAATAAGCGGGATGAACGACGAGGATAACGCCGTCAATAATGAACTCAAAATCAAGGGAATCGCATACAAACTCGAAATAAAGATCACAACGATCCCAAATGATCAGATACAATTCGCTTTCAAAAAAACGCCCTACATAAAAAGGCAGATATCCGAAAACGAATTCGCCGACGCGGGCAACGATATCAATTCCCTTATCAAGAGCATGCAATGGAAGGCGCCGCCCGTCAAGCTCAAGCTTTCCGACATCACCAAGCATAAGACGAAAACCTTTTTGAAGGAAATACTTTTAAAGATCTCCTGGATAGACCCGAAAACCAAGCGCGAACGCTTCCATGAATTCGTATCGCTTAAAGCAAATCTCGGCCTCGTAAAAGCGGAGGGCGGTTAAAATGAACAAACTTACTTTCATAAAATTCCGCTCATCTAACAGCCGCCGGGGAATGCTGATTCCGATAGTGCTGGTGGGTATGTTCATATTCGTAATATTCTTCTTCACCATCACCAAATGGAATTCGTCTAACAGGCGCATGAATTTTCAGGATATTCAGGGGCGCAAGGCCCTCTATCTGGCCAAGGGAGCCGCCCAGCTGGCGCTTTTAAAAGTATCGTTTTTGCCTACCGAATGCTACGACGCCCTCGCCATATCTCAATTGAAAAATCCTTATTTTTCAATACGCCTGGCAGCCAAACGCAAAGCCGACGGAAAACCCGTAGTCAATCCAAACCCGAAAAGCGAGGACTACAATCCAGGTCCGGCTTATCTTGTATTGCCGGGAGAAAGCCGCGACTCCATGCTTCAGGACCCGAAATGGGTCGGCACGCGTGAAGAGCCGCTCACCGGCGAACTCAACGAATTCATAAAAGCCTTCACGAAAGACATAAGATTTTACGGCCCGGACACCGACGACCTGACTTTCGAACGAAAAACCCCTTATCTGCATGGTTTCTGCGCGACAAAGGTAAAAGTGCTAGCCGTCAAGGACCAGGTTCTGTACAACCGCCAGACCGTCGAACTGATCGTAAAAGCCTGGGTATATGACGGAATGGGCGTAAAAAAGGAAAAAGAGATCACGCAGATAGTCGAGGTCGAAAGGAAATAGCATGAACGTGAATTCTTTTAAAAGCCGCTTCGGAAGTGCATTCATAATCATTAATATTCTTTTTGCATTGCTCCCGGCCTCTTTTCCCTCCAGCGGTTTTTTTTCGATCTGCCACGCCGCGCCCGACATATCTTCCCTGCTTCAGCAAAGCGCGCCTGAAATAAAGATAAACCCTCTTTTCAACAAGGAAATACCCGTTCACCAGGGATTTCTCTACTCGTTCCAGTTTAAAAAAACGGACCTTGAAGATTCTCTCACGGGCCTTTTAAGAGCCAAAGCGAGAAGCATCAACATTCCAAACGAAAACGATTTCACCGCCCGCGTCGTACGCGTCAGTTCGCTTAAATGGGTTATCCTCAATTTCGACGGAACGAAATTGACGCTTCCCGACCAGATGCCTTCGCTCGTTAAAAATGAGGGAACCGGCTCTGAAATCGACGTTTCGACTTTAAATTACATATTTTCAACGCCCACGGATCCAATGGACGAATCGATGATAGTGTGCGTCGCCGATTTCGAGTGGCAGGCATATTCCGGCGCCACCCTTCTTCCTGGATGGCCCAAGACCCAGCAGGCGTTCGGCAAATTCGCGTTCACCGTCGTCGACATGGAACCGCCGCATAATGCGGCGCTCTCTCCGCAATCGTTATACGCCACGTCAGGCGACAAGATCTCGGAATTCAACGACATTATCTCAAAACAGGGCCTTGACGCCAAATACGGCGCTCAAAAAAACCCGGACGGGCTTGCCGTCACAATAATCGACGATAACCCTTTCGGCGACATGAAGCAATCGAAACTGCGTCACAATCTTTCCAACGTCGACGGCTTCATTCTCGTGGAGACGTACAACGAAAAATACAAGCAATATGATTATAATAATCCTCCCAAACAGCAGATCGCGGATCCGTTCGATCTTGAATCGACCATATATGAAACGTTAGACGAATCGGCTCCCGTATCGGGAAAATTCTCGTTTCTGACCCCTATAAAAATATCGAGCATTCCGGGCGCTTCGATCCGCTCGAAAAAGATCGGCGGCAATTCGGGTTCGAAGGATAACATGGCGTACTTTTTTTACGTTCCCATAGCCGGCCTCGAAGCCGAGCTTGAAAAACTCGGACCCGGTTTCTCGAAAACTCCGGTTCATTACGCTTCGATGTCATCGTTTCAGCCTCTCGACCGCGACGCGAAGGCGGAATATAAGAGCCGCCAGCATAAGGCTTTAAGGCTAACGTTCGCGGCCTGCGATTCGTCGGGCAACTGGCTTGTACCGGATCCTTCCATCTTAAACGATCAATCGAGTTTTAATTCGCTTATAAATACGATTTTTTCATTAAACCCGACGCAGCTCGGAAAAATAAAATATAATACTCACCAGATCACTTCCAACCTCTATGTTTTCGACAACAAACCGCCGAATCCGCTAATAGTGATGACCAATACCGAAACCAACCACACGGACATCTTCACGCTGCCTAATTCGGACGCATCGGCCGCGCCTTACCTGAACACGGCACCGCTATGGGAATTCGACGCCGCCGGAAATTCCGAAGCCATGAAGAGCTTCTCCGCTGAAGAGTGCGAGCGCTTTAAGAACGCGCTCAAAATCTCCGAGGACGTCCGCCTCATCTTCAAAGTGATGGCTTACGACAACATTAACAAATCCCTCGTCCAGAGCGACCTCATGCTTTGCCATGGCATATCCACGCCGTTAACGCTCGGTTCGCAGAACAATAAAGACTCAATGCGCTATATCACATGGAAGATATCAGACCCGATGTGCGGCAACAATTCACTTCTTACGGAAGATCTGGCGGGACAAAAGCTTTTCGTTTTTCCCGAATATATTTTCCGCTCGCCTGATCCTTCCAGAGGCCAATCGGTCGAGTTCGAAGTTTCTGACACTTCTCCTTTCCGCTCGCCTGCGGTTAATTTGAACGAGCCTTTTAATTCGGCTTCTCCAACTTCCGGCTGCAATGCCCGTAAAATAAAACTTGTCTTCGACGTCTCGCCGAAATCGGTTTCCATGACAAATATGGGAAACGACGTTAAAACGAAATCAGACGCGGATAGCGGCAAAAAGTAAAAATCCCCCTTAATATATGTCACGATGCCTTTTCCGGCCATTTTTAACTTGACACTTATATGGCGTTATGCTATATTATTTATATAATTCAAGTTATTATTCAATGCCATGGAGCTTTTGAAATTTAGTTCATGATTTTATTAATATTTAATGGCGTTTCCGGCAAATTTTGGCCGTCACTCCAAAAATCATGCTTCAATTTTTTTTGCCGGTTTTTATTTTTTTGAAATTAATTTTAATGATAAACATCGAAGGAGCCTGTGATGAGATTTTTTAATGCCTGCGCCAAACCGCCTCATTTGTTTATTCCCCTAATAATATTCATTGCATTTTTAACCGCGATCTATGGTTGCGGTGGCGGCGGTGGCGGCGGAAGCATAATAAACAATCCGTCAGGCGGCGACGTCAGCGTCAATTCGAATACCACGTTAACTGGTTACCTTTACGATAACATGACGGCTCCTTCCTTAAACGGAACATCTGCAGCTTCTCCATCGCGGGCGGCCGTTTCAGGCCGGAGCATAGCGATGGTTTTGAACCTGAAAGAATATACGGGCGTCACCGACGGCGATGGTTTCTGGAAAATGGACGTTGAAGCGTCGTCTTCGACGAGCGTAGCCATCATAAAGGTCAAAAACGCTAAAACGAATCTTTATGATTCCACCGAAATAGCATTCGAACTGGGCAAAACCCATATGATTAAATTATTCGTCGAAGCCGACTCGAAACTAAAGGTGTTTTCAAAACAACTCGGAGAATTTGTCGCGAATCAGTCCGTCGAAACAATTAAATCCGAAGTCACGCAAAAGTTCGAGGAAATAAGGGCTTCGGGCTCCAATGTACCCGTAATAAGCGGACTTGTCGTAAGCGAAGTGAGCGGAGCGCCTTCATTGGGAAACGTTTCACGCGCCACATCGACAACTGAAAAGCCCTCGGCCGCGATACCGGGCGTAAAAATAACGCTATCCGGAAACAACCAGTCGTTAGTAACAAATACGGACCAGTACGGAGCGTTCGTTTTCAACGGAATCTTCATATCCGGAACCTATACCCTCAAAGCCGAAAAAACAGGTTATCCCGACCAAGTGAAAACGATTACAATTCTTTCGGACAATTACGGCTTCGCCTGCAGCGGAATTCTTTTCAAAATGAATATACCCGTTTCTACAAATACGCCGCCCGCGATAACCATTCTTTCGACCGTCAATAATTCATCGGAAGTCACTATCAATTATAACCTTGCGGACGCCGAAGGCGATTCATGCTCGGTAAAAGTGTATTATACCACCGATTCTGGCGTTACCTATACGGCGGTTACGTCTGTAACCGGCGACACGACCGCGGTCGCCGTCGGAAACAACCGTTCATTAAAATGGCTTGCAAGCCGGAACATCGCTTCGGTCCAGAACAGCGTCAGGGTCAAGCTCATAGCCAACGACGGAAAAACCGACGGAACCGCCGCAGAAACCCCGACGTTCTCAATAACTCCGAAAGTTTCAGCGCCCGCGTTCACCCCGGCCGGCGGCTCTTATTCTTCCACTCAGAATGTTACCATATCCACGTCCACGCCGAACGCAACGATAAAATATACGACGGACGGCTCGGCCCCTTCATCGACCGCCGGACTGAACTATGCCGGCCAGCTGACGATCGCGACAGCCACCACCATCCGGGCCATAGCGCTAAAAACCGGTTTTATTGACTCGGAAATCTCTGAAGCGGCATACGCTTTCGATCTCACGCTCGCGTCTCTCGCTTCATGGGATTTTAATCTTCAAACAGGACAGATGACGCTTAATTTCAATAAAACAATGAAGCCTTCCACCATTAATATAACCCAAATAAAGCTTTTGAACGCTAAATCGGGCTCGACAACTTATTCGCTCACGAACAGCTCAGCATCGACGTCCGATAACGCCTCCTTCACTATAACGTTATCCGCAACAGACCTTAACGCTATAAAAGGCGCTTCGGGCCTCGCCAAAAATCAGGATACCTCTTATCTCGGCCTTGGAGCCGCGGCGGTAAAAGACGCTTCGGGAAATTACGCCAATCAGATAAAGGACGCTGACGCCGTAAAGGCCTCAAATTACGTCAGCGAATCGACGAACCCGCTTTTAAGCCTTTTAAGCGTATCGTCGAACAACGCTTCTCCGGCGAAAGCTAAACCGGGCGATGTTATAACGCTTCAGATAAAACCTCGCGACACGCTGACGGCGGCGCCTACAGCTAAAATAGCCGGCAAAACAGCTTCGGTCGCATCCTCGTCAAACAACACCTACAACGCGACATACACGATGCTAAGCACCGACGCCGAAGGAACCATAGCCGTATTCATAGATTTCACGACGCCCGCGAACGTTAACGTTCAGGCAACGGCCACGACCGATTCCAGCTCGGTTTATTTCGATAAAACGATACCGGCCGTCGCGCTGAGCTATAGCGCGAATCCCGCTAAATCGGGCCAGATGACCATCACCGCAACTTATTCAGAGGATGTAAAGTTAGGTGAAACGCCTAAAATATCCATCGACCAGAAAGGGTCTTCCGATATAACCGAGGCCTCTATGACCCAGGGAATAAACAAGAAAACATGGAGCTACGCTTACACGGTGAACCCGGCCAACGGCTCGACGTATATCGACGGAACCGCCGCCGTATCGCTTTCGACCGTTCACGATG
>CAZJFS010000007.1:0-40841 GCA_964545075.1 uncultured bacterium | reverse complement strand
ATGAAGCGGGAAACGGCTCGGCCCTTCCTTCGAACAATATCTTCACCATCGACACGACGGCGCCATCCGCGCCAGGCGCTCCGACCGCTGAAGCAGGCCCCGAGATAAATTCGGTAGAGGAACAGCTTGGATTCGCCGTGGTCGCCCCTCTCGGTTCCAGCAGCGCCGTAGCGGGGGATTCCATCGAGCTTCTCATTAACGGCTCGGCATTTCCAATCCCCCTGACGCACGCCCTTACTGCGGCTGAGATAACCTCCGGTTCCTATACTTTTCAAATCGCAAGCGGCCAGCTAGGCTCCGTCGGATCCAAAACCATAACTTCAAGAATAATAGACGCCGTCGGAAACACGGGCGCGGCCAGTCCGGCTCTCGCGCTCACATATTCAAGCGTCACGTCGCTTTCGATGCAATATTATTCGGACGCCGCGCTCACTCTTTCGCTCGGTAACAGCCCAAGGTTAAGCGCCGGAACTTATTACATTAAAATAACTTCCAGCGAAACCCTTTCAACGCCTCCCAAAATTTCATTCAACGCCGAGGGAACGTTGAACGATGTCTCTGAAATTTCCTCCATACAGATCGCACCGGCCGATTTCAAAAATTTTTCATACACAAGGACCATCGTCTCCGACACATACGCCGTGGGCCTCGTCACCGAAAGCGTCACGCTCGCGCGGCCGGGATATACAGGTTCCATATCCGTCGACACGGGCATTAAGGCGGCTTATACCGATACCACGAAGCCGGTCCTTTCAACCGTCACCATCGCATCGGACGGAACGAATACGACAAAAGCAAAAACAGGAAATAAAATAACGCTTTCCATAACTTCAAGTGAAATCCTCAGCGCAACGCCGGCGGTAACGATAGCCGGAAACGCCGCCACCGTATCCGGGACGGGGCCATATACGGCCGTATATACGATGCAGGCCTCCGACACCGAAGGCGCCGTATCATTCTCAATCGCTTTTAAGGACCGCGCCGGAAACGCCGGAACTGCGGTGACAGCCACAACCAATTCAAGTTCAGTAACATTCGATAAAACAGTCCCTACGCTTTCACTGGTCAAAATTTCATCGAGTCCGACGCCCGGAAAAGCCAAACCCGGCGACGTAATAACATTGAACATAACCGCGAATGAAACTTTAAGCGCGAATCCGACGGTCAAATTATTCGACTTCAGAACGGCCTCGGTCACTGCCGGTACCGTCGCCAACACTTATATAGCATCATATGCATTACAGTCATCCGACGATACGGAAGGCGTTGTTCTATTCAAGATAGATTTCTCCGACGCCGCATATAACCCGGGCGTTCAAGTCGCCGCGCCGACGGACGCAAGTTCCGTCACTTACGACAGAACGCTTCCGACGTTAAGCGCCGTAACGATAACTTCCAACAACGCATCCAGCTCTTCGCTTGCAAAAACGGGGGACACTATAACCCTAGCCCTGACGGCGAGTGAAGCGCTTACCGCGGCTCCCGCGGTAACTATCGACGGAAAAACCGCTACTCTAGCCGGAGCTGGACCATATACCGCGACCTACGTAATGACGGCGGCGGATATCGAAGGATACATTCCATTTACCGTAGATTTTAAGGACGCCGCCGGAAACGCCGGAACAAAAAAGACCGAGACCACCGATGGTTCAAAGGTTCGCTTCGACAGAACGAACCCCGCTATTTCTTCGACCCATACCGCCGCGCTTTCATTCGACAACAACACCGGCATAGTGAAAGCGATCGCCGCCATGAGCTATCCGGAAACATGCGAATTACAAATTTATATCGGCGGGCTCACGCCTGACGCCGATACATTTCGGACAGCCGTCGAATCCCCCTTCATCACATCGCGAAGCGCCAATTCGAGCGTCATAACCGGCATCACTACGGGCAAACTCGCCGGCAGCAAGGTTTACTACAGATTTATCGACCAGGCGGGAAATAAATCCGACTGGCTCCAGGACGGAACCATACCCGCCCCGCCCGCTCTGCCTGCGGCGGCCGGTCCGGTGACCGCGGCTCAGGCTCTCGTGCTGGCCAACGACGGCGGAGCCGGAGCCCCCGCCGGAGTCATAAACGGATTTGGAACGGCCGTAACATTAAGGCCCGCTATAACGTTATCCGCCAACGATGAACTCACGATGACGATAACCGACGCGGCCTCCAAAAAGATCAGCATGAAAGCTCGCGCGACGGCCGCGAACATCGCGCCTATATTCGGCGGCAGCACCATCAGCGCTTCATATTCAATGGTAACGTCAGCGGCCGGGAATACGACGACCGGATCATTTGATATCATCGGCAACACGCTGGCGGACGGAAATCTTTCAGTGTCGTGCCAGCTTACGGACGGGAACTCGAATATTTCCCTGCCGTCGGCCATTCCTACAACCCTTACGCTCGATAAAACAAGTCCGCAGTTAAGCAACTGGAACCTGAACAACGACTATATTATAATGACATTCAACGAAGCGGTCAATGCCTCGCTGATTGGCGTCAATGGAAATTTCACGATACAAAAAGCCGCTGCCGTGTATGATTCTGATAAGTACACTCTCGCTTCAAGCGCCGGTTCCGCGCTTAGCGCGACTGATATTAAAATAACATTTTCCGCGACCGACCGCGATGGAATAACGGCTAAAAAGGCCGTGCCGATGGCCACGCTTCAGACCAATACCTACGCTCTGCTCAACGCTCTTTTTATAAAAGACGCCGCGGGAAACCCTGTCAAGGCCATCGTTAACGGGTCCGGACTCCAGGTAACGGCCAATCCCGGAACAGAAGATATTACTCCCCCCACTGCCCCAACCGCGGCCAATTTATATTACGATAACAACACGCTCAAAGTAATGGTTAAAACCGGTTTCACATATTCCGAAACGGCTCGTCTTGAAATATACGTAGGCGCTTCAAATCCTCCCGCCGACGGCGTCGCCGCAACTCCTCCAAGCGAGGCGCTGGCGGCTAATTCGCATATCGCCGGCGACACGGTAATGACCCTCGGAGCGCCAGCCGCAGCCGGCGATTATGTTTATTACAGACTCAAGGACATAAGTCTTAACACTTCATCGTGGGCAGCGGCGGATGCCGCGGGCGGACGGGTACCAGCGCCTCCAACAGCCGCCATTGTAAAATCAGGCGCCGGAAACGCGGTTAATTATATTTCATCATCTTCCCAGGCTGCTCCGATAATATCGGTGACACCCGTTGCGGGCCAGAACGCGGCCGATCAGATATTCGCCACGATAACCGATATCAACAGCTTAGCCGTGATCAGTTCCGGAGTCGCCACTCCCACGACCGCAACAGCCACCGATGTTACGATGACCAGTGCGTCCGGGTTAAGCAACGGCGCGATAACGGTGAAAGCATTCATTAAAAATTCAACTACCGGAAACGTGTCTTCACTGCTTGCCGGAACCGCGGCGGTCAAGGAGATCGCCGCGCCGCTTCTCACAAGCGTTTCTATTGTTTCTGATAACATCACTAATACCGCGAAAGCGACAACCGGCAACTTGATCTCTTTATCGTTTACGGCCAATAAGGCCCTTGGCGCAACACCCGTCGTGACTATTGCGGGCTGCCTGCCGGCGGCGGTATTGGTATCGGGAGCCGGCCCTTACACGGCCACCTACACAATGCTTGCCGGAGATACCGAAGGCATAATTCCTTTTACAATAGACTTCAAGGACGTAGCCGGTAACAACGGCGCGACCGTCACGGCTACAACGGCTCCGCAAACTTCCGTTACGTTTGATAAAACAGCTCCCACGCTCAGCGCTATTTCAATCGCTTCCAATAATTCAAATTCCTCGCTGGCCAAAACCGGCGATAAAATCTCATTATCTTTCACCGCTAATGAATCGCTCGGAGCTGCACCGGCAGTAACGATAGCTACGCACGCAGCCGCGATTACCGGATCGGGCGCCGGTCCTTACACGGCCACCTACACAATGCTTGCCGGAGATACCGAAGGGGCGATACCTTTTACCATCGACTATAAGGACGCAGCCGGTAACCCTGGATTACAGAAAACCGCAACTACCAACCTAAGCTCCGTCACTTTCGATAAAACAGCTCCCACGTTCGATATTCAGTATTATACAAAC
Organism: uncultured bacterium; assembly: GCA_964545075.1. Classification (GTDB taxonomy): domain Bacteria; phylum Muiribacteriota; class UBA9980; order UBA9980; family UBA9980; genus DAOPXV01. The sequence continues at coordinate 36,729 of CAZJFS010000007.1, read as the reverse complement.
TCCGATCTTACCACTGGGCCCATCGCCGATAGCTCGACCATTAAAGCCGGCACATATTATGTAAAAATAACGGCAAGCAAAGCTTTAAAATCCGCTCCCAAAATAGCCATCAATGCTGAAGGCTCCGTAAATGACGTATCCGACGCGTCCACTACGCTCGTTTCAGGAAACAATTATAAATACATCCGAACGATTTTCACGTCGGCGGCTGCGATCGGCGCCGTGGCGGAATCTTACACCATAACCGGAACGGACCTGGCGGGAAACGCTTCGTCATTAGCGCCGTCTACCCTCACCCGCCAGATGAAGCCCGACACAGTGGCGCCCGCGTTAAATCCCGTAACTATTTCTCCGGCAAATGTTAAAACCGGCGATACGCTCACTTTGACAATAACGGCAAGCGAAACGCTGCTTGCCGCTCCGGCTGTAACGATCGCCGGCCACGCGGTAGTTCCGGGCGCCGCCGGACTGGTTTACACATCCACTTACAATATGGCCGCCGGCGACTCTGAAGGAACGGTCGCTTTCACGATAACCTTCAAAGACGCCGCCGGCAACGACGGAACGGCGGTTACTTCAACTACCGACGGAACTTCATCCAAATTCGATAAAACTCCACCCGCGATAGTCTCGGTAACGACAACGACTTCCGACGGCATATATAAAGCGGGTTCGCCCGACATTAACTTTGACGTAAACTACAACGAACCTGTAATAGTTACCGTCGCGATTCCGTATATCGATCTTAATTCAGGCGGAACCGCTACATATACAGGCGGAAGCGGCACATCAAAATTAAGCTTCAAATATACGATTATCGCGACTGAAAGTTCAGCCGATCTTGGTTACTCTGATACTGCGTCGTTTAAGATAAACGGAGCGACGATAACCGACGCCGCTTTAAACGCAGCCAACAACACGCTACCCGCCGCTACATCGTTCACATCCGCCCGTACCATAGTCATAGCTGAAGCGATTCCTCCGACTGCTCCGGATGCCGGAATATTAAGCGGCCTCTCATTTAACAACACGACAGGAAAAGTCACCACGACCGCGCTTATAACTTATCCTGAAACATGCTATATTGACTTTTATATCGGCCTTGCGGCGATAGACCCGAACGCCACCAAGCCCTCACCCACATCTTCTGAAATGACGGCTTTTGCGTCCCATGACCCGGGAGACGCTATCTTCACTTCGATCCCGTCTCAAGCGGCCACGAACAAAGTCTGGTACAGATTCCGCGACACCAATGGAAACGCGTCGGCCTGGGTACAGGATGGCGCGGTGCCAAATGCTCCTAATCTGCCGGCAGCCGCCACAACGCTTATCGGAGCCGCTGACGGCGGCGCGGGCGCTCCGGCCGGAGCGGTCAATGACGCCGGAAAGACCGCGGTAACGCTTCGCCCTGGCGTAGCTTTACTAGCGGACGAATCACTCACTCTTTCAATATCTAAAAACAACGTCATACAGATGACGGCAAAAGCCGGCGCTGGAGGCTCCACGCCCGTTTTTGGCGGAAATACGGCCCTTGTCGCTTATACCGCCGGCAGCGCCGGAAACGGAAATACCACCACCGGTTCATTCAATCTGACTAATGCCGGCGGCGCCGCAATATCAGAGGGAACCGACGTATCCGTAAAAGCGTATTTCACTAACACTGACGGCAACTCGTCCGCTTATTCGACGGCGGTCAACATAACTTACGATAAAACCGCTCCCGCGATCAGTTCCTGGACTCTCAATAAAACCACGAAAGAGCTCAAATTAAATTTTAGCGAAACCGTTATGGCCGCAACTCTTACAATTCCCGCGATTTCAATACAGCCGTTACCGTCCGGCGGAACGGCAACGGCGCTCACCGGCAGCAGCACCTCGGCAAGTTCTGACGGCACGCTTATTTCCGTAACTATTGGAACGACCGATTTAAACAGCATCAATTCAAATACGGCAATAGCCACTTCTATAAGCAACAGCTGGCTTTCAGCCGCCGCATCGCTGGTAAAAGACATGAACGGCAACGCGCTGACTCCGATACTCACATCAACCGCGCTTCAAGCCGCTTCATTTAATTCCGGCCCCTCGATCACTCCGCCCGACGCTTCAAAACTCATTTATGATAATAACTCGATTGCGGTAAAAACGGTAGCGGATATAACCTATTCAACTACGGCCAACACCAGGCTTCAGATTTATTTCGGAACTAGCGCGCCCGACGCCTCGCCGGCTCCAGTTTATACTGAAACAGCAAGCTTTACGGGCCATCTGGCCGCATACGGCGGCATAATAACAAATGCCATGCCTTTACAAACCGGCGGCCTCGGAATATATTACAGGTTCAAGGATGACGATGGAAACGTTTCTAGCTGGGTGCAGGACGGAACCGTGCCGGCGCCGCCGAATCTTCCGGCTGCTCCTTACCTGATAAAAACAGGCGACGGCGGAACTGGCGCATATCCCGGCGCGGTAAATAACGCCGGAAAAGCAACCGTAACTCTCCGGCCCGCAATTACATTGAACAACGGCATGGCGCTTTCGCTTCGTGTCAATAAAACCAATACCACGGAGATCAAAGCCACTGCCACCGCCAATAACGTAACGCCGGTATTCGGCGGTTCTACGTCATTTACAAATTATACCAACATAACAGGAACTGGAAACTCAACCGGACCAGGCGGATCGGGAACTTTCAGTTTTTCTGACAGCACTATAGCCGAAGGTTCGAATGTCTCGGTCACAGCCTGCCTAACCGACTCGCTGGGAAATATCTCGGCTTACGGAACCGCGGTTTCCATAACTTACGACAAAATTGAGCCAAGCACGCTCACGTCTCCAATACCTCTATATTTCGATAACCAAACCGGAAAAGTTATGGCCGACAACATTAATTACCCGGAGAAAGGATACATAGAAGTTTATATCGGCACTTCAAGCACGCCAACAGATGGAATCGCCATCGAATCCACGGCTTCGACGCTTCACAACGCTGGCGAAACGGTTATTTCCGGAATACCAAGACAGGATGCGGACAAAAAAGTTTATTATAGATTTGTCGATATGGCCGGCAACAAATCCGCAGCGTGGACCGCTGACGGAACGGTACCTGCCGCTCCGACAGCCGCATATATTAAGAACGGTACTTACAACACGGCAAATTATATTTCTTATAATTCACAATCTTATCCAGTTGTACAGATAACACCAGCTTCACTAGTCGCTACAGATATGTTATATGCAACCATTACAGATACAAACAATAAAACCATTACAGATACCAGCAGTGGAAATGGCATATCACCATCAAGCCCCGCTATAACACTCAATGATGCTTCCGAATTAACCGACGGTTCCACTTTAACGGTTAGATCTTATGTTAAAAGTTCGGTATCAGGAAACTGCTCGGCAGTACTTATTGGAACAGCAGGAACCATGGATCGAACCAAACCAGCATTATTGTCATGGTCGATAGATATGGCAGCCAATGCCGATGCGAAAAACGTAACATTTAATTTTAACGAAAATATCACGGGCATAAATTTTAACCCAACTGCAGGCAAAATACAGATATGCCGAAGTGATGGTACTAGCCCTCTAAATTTGCCAAGAAACGAAGACGGTGCGACGGAAATACAGGGTGATAAATCGATCAAAGTCACAGCTCTTGGCGCAACATTTGTATCTCAACTTCATTCTAATGTTTCAGATATTAAAATCAGCTCAGCAACCAACTACCGCCTGATCATGGCAGACAGCGCCTTAACAGATGCCGCCGGAAACACTTCAGCCGCAAAAGCACATGGTGCCTCGCCTATAAACCCTGCATCATTTCTGAAAGATGATATACCGCCTTATCTTGTAAGTGCGACAATAACTGGTGTGACCGATATATTCACTAACACTTCAAATTTAGTTTTAACATATAATGACTATATGATTTCTTCTCAAGCTTGCGCGTCAGGATTTTATGTTCCGACAAGCACCGGTGGCAGCATAGCAGGTAATGCGGTAGTTGTAAACGATGTTAAATTTGCATTACCTCTTTCAGCCGGATGGAGCAATGGCGATTACATTATGATTGCGACTGCTGATAATATCCATGATATAGCAACCAACGCGTTAACTACCACGGGCGGCCCTCCTGCTTATCATTCGAAAATTATATTCGCATCTAACGGCAATCCTGCTCCACTTCCATTAACTATAACTTTAATGTCAAATTAAAAAAATTAGTAATCAATAATTAGAAAGCGTGATCAAAGATTAGTTCTAACAATAACGACGAAACCCCGATCATCCATGGCGAATCTCCCGAGGCATCCGAAATCAACACGGCCGCGGGCATAGATTTTCCAGCCAGGCCAAGCGGGTTTGAAACGGATTACTCAAAATTGGCTTACCAGCAAACGCCGACGGCTTCTTCCGAAGAGAATGCCGGCGAAAAAAAGGCGTCTTTTGCAAAAAATGTTGGATATGTCGGCTTCGCCACTTTTTTATCCAGGATTTTCGGCCTTTTACGCGAACAGACGTTCGCCGGGCTGTTTGGCGCCGGAAGCATGACGGATGCTTTCAACGCGGCTTTTCGCATACCCAACCTTCTGCGCGACCTGTTCGCGGAAGGTGCGCTTTCGTCCGCCTTCGTGCCGACATTCACCGAGTATCATAAGACCAGGACCGCCGAGGAAACCGACCGGCTGGCCAACACAGTCATTTCAGCTTTAATAACCATCCTCGCCATAATTTGCCTTTTCGGAATATTCTACACCGACGATATAATAAAATACATCGCGCCCGGCTTCGAAAACACTCCCGGAAAAACCGCCGTCACTATTACCATGACGAAGATCATGTTCCCGTTCCTCATACTCGTTGCGGTCGCCGCGGTCTTCATGGGAATGTTGAATTCCATGGGTTATTTTTTCGTCGCGTCCTTCGCGCCCACTCTGTTTAACGTCGCGATGATAGTCGCGGGATTTACTGTCTGCCCCATCCTGAAATATTTAGGTTATCAATCGATAACCGGCATGGCCTTCGGCGTATTGATCGGCGGCCTCCTGCAGATGGGAATTCAATACCGCGCGCTTAAAAACCTCGGCTTCAGATTCAAATTCACCGTAAATTTCAGGCACCCCGGTTTTTTAAAAATATTAAAACTAATGCTTCCGGCGACCATCGGCGTGGCGGCGGCCCAGATAAACGTATTCATCAACACATGGCTCGCGTCGCAGCTCGCCGACGGCTCGATATCTTATCTCAACTATTCGTTCCGCCTGATGCAGCTTCCGATAGGTCTTTTCGGAGTAGCCATATCCAGCGTCACGCTTCCGGCCATATCGGCGCAGATAGCAACCAACCAGCGCGATAAGCTTCCCGAAACCATATTAAATTCGCTGTCGCTGGTCTTTCTTCTCACGATACCCGCGACGTTCGGCCTCATATTCTTAAGGGAGCCGATAATCTCGCTTCTTTACGAACACGGCCGCTTCAATCACGCCGACACGGTGAACACCGGCCACGCTCTTGTCGGGTATTCCATCGGGCTGTTCGGCTACTCCGCCGTCAAAATACTCGCGCCGGTATTCTACGCCTTCAACGAGACGAAAATTCCGGTCCTGGCCTCCATCACGTCCGTCATCTGTAACGTGGCGCTCAACTTCGCGCTCATAAAAAATTACGGTTATTTCGGACTGGCCCTAGCCACTTCCCTGACAATGCTTTTAAATTTCCTGATATTATTCGTATTCATAAAACTCCGCGTCAAGGGCCTGTCGCTGAGGAAACTTTTGAAGACGCTTTTAAAGATCGCGCTCGTTTCGGTATTGATGGGCGCGGTCCTCTTCTACCTTTATGACGGCGTATTCGTTAATATCAAAAGCATGTTCCTCGGCTTCAACACGCTCTTTAATATTTTCACGCTCGCTATATTGATCCCGCTTGGAATCCTTATCCTTTTCAAGTTTGGAAACGATCTGGGCATAGAGGAAGTTAACAGCCTGTCGGCCGTACTGAGCAAAAAATTCAAAAAAATATCCTCTTTAATTATGAAAAAGGAAAATGGTGATATATTGTGAAATCATTAAAGCAACTCTATAAAATCGGAAGCGGCCCGTCAAGCAGCCATACGATGGGTCCAAAAAATGCCGCGGGAATATTCCTGGAGAAAAATCCGGCGGCATTTTCGTTCCGCGTAACGTTATACGCAAGCCTTGCGGCTACCGGCCGCGGACATCTGACCGACGTCGCTTTAATCGAAGCGTTGTCGCCTAAAAAGACTGAAATAATCTGGAAAGAGAACGAAACTCTGCCGGCCCACCCGAACGGCATGAGATTTGAAGCGTTAGACGAAAATGGCGTTTCCATCTCGTCCTGGACCGCTTACAGCATTGGCGGCGGGGACCTGGCCGACGACGGCGGCGGCTTCGTCGAGGCGAAACAGGTTTACCCTCTGACGCGGCTTTCGGACATAATGCAATGGGCCGGAAAAAACGGCAAAACGCTCGCCGACTTCGTATTCGAAAACGAGGGTGAAGGCATAATCAAGCATTTCGAGGCGGTCTGGACCGCCATGAAACAGGCCATAATGAGAGGACTCGAGGCCGAAGGAGCTCTTCCCGGCCCTTTGAAGCTCGCCCGCAAGGCGTGCTCATATCACGCCAAGGCCGGCAACGGCAGTGAATTCCTCCAGAAGTTGAACCTTCTTTTCGCATACGCCCTCGCCGTGTCCGAGGAAAACGCATCAGGCGGAACCGTAGTCACCGCGCCCACGTGCGGCTCGTCGGGAATACTGCCGGCCGTTTTATACCTTTTTAAAAAGACATCCGCCGTGTCCGACGCTAAAATTTTCCGCGCGCTCGCCACCGCCGGCCTCGTCGGAAATATCGCGAAACATAACGCCTCCATATCCGGCGCCGAAGTGGGCTGCCAGGGCGAGGTCGGCGTCGCCTGCGCGATGGCCGCCGCCGCCGCCGCGAAGCTATGGGGCGGAACTCCGGGGCAGATCGAATACGCCGCCGAAATGGGGCTCGAGCACCATCTCGGACTCACGTGCGACCCTATACTCGGGCTCGTTCAGATCCCCTGCATCGAAAGAAACGCCATGGCCGCCTCGCGCGCTTTCGAATGCGCGGCTTTCGCGCTGAATTCGGACGGAAGGCACCGCATCTCGTTCGACGAGGTGGTCGAAACCATGGCGCAGACGGGCCGGGATATCCAGGCTAATTACCGCGAAACCGCGCTGGGCGGTCTCGCGAGAAACTTCAGAGCGAAATACGGCGTCGAATAAATGGGCTGGATTTATCTGTCGCTGGCCGCGGCTTTCTTTTACGCCTTCAGGTATATAATAATTAAAAAGCATCTTTCATCATGCGACACTGCCGTCATAACTTTCGCCGCCAGATTTTTCGGCGCGCTTTTCATAACGCCGGCGCTTTTTTTCGTATCGATCCCCGCCGGAGCGTCTTCTCCGCTTTTCTGGAAAACTATACTCGCCACCGCAACGTTAACCGGCATAGCTTCGATGATGCAGTTTCATTCGATTAAAAAGCACGAGATATCGTCTTCGCTTCCCTTCATTTCATTCGTGCCTCTATTCATGGTGTTTTTCGTTTATATCATCTTCGGGGAGCTTCCCGACCCGCGCGCGGCCGGCGGAATGATTTTTCTCTGCGCCGGCGCCTTCGTCATAAACGGCGAAGCCGGATCGCCGGCCTTTTCCACGTTCCTCGGGGCCTCTAAAAATCCCGGGGCGATATTGTTTTTCCTGGCGTCCATCATACTCGGCCTGACCACGGCCCTCGACCGCCTCGCGATAGTCGAATCCGGCGCCGGCGGCCTTGCGTATACGATATTCTGGAATGTTTTTTCGGCGCTTTTATTTTCCGCCATCTTTCTTAACCCTGAAAGCCGCCGCGGATATGTCAATCAAATAGCCGCTCACCCATGCGCCTTCACTTTACAGGGATTCTTCGGAATAGCCGCGTTCGCCTCACAGATGCTCGCGGTCGAATGCGCGCGAGACGTTTCGGCTAACGTTATTTACGTCAAAACGCTCACTCTCCTGCAGCTTTTTATCGGCGTGATCTTCGGAATAGCCATGTTCGGCGAAAAGAATCCGCGTAAAAAGATCGCGGGATCGCTCCTGATGCTTTCGGGCGCTATAATAATAACGCTTTTCGCTAAAAAATAAGCCGGCCCCGCTGATAAACTTTCCAGGGCCGGTTTTATTATTAATATTTTTTTCTTTTTATTTTCTTATTTATTTCGTCGCGACGAGATTTAAAAGCGTCTGAGCGGTAACGCGCACTATCTCGGCCGAAAGAGAAAAATTCACGAATTCGATCTTATCCGTGGTTTTATGATAAGTCGTGTTTTCCTCGAATTCGTCCTCTATGAATAAAAAACAGGGAACCTTGGCTTTTAAGAAAGCGATGTGATCGCTTCCCCACGCGTTATAAGAAACCGTAACTTTTAAAATGCCTTTCTTCGCGGCTTCATTGATAAAATTCGTTATGAATGGTTTTGAAAATTCATGAGTCTCAAAAAGCGATGAAAGCGGCGCCGTTTTATCGAAACCTATCATATCGAAATTGACGACGCCCAGAACTCTGGAAAGTTCGCCGTCAGCGGTCAGCTGGCGTACGTAAGCGTTGCTGCCGCGAAGGCCCACTTCCTCGCCCGCGAAAAGAACGAACCGGAATTTATTCGCGTCAGGCGTTTTAGCGACTATATTCGCTATTTCCAATACTCCGGCCGAGCCGCTCGCGTTATCGTCCGCGCCGGGAGCGTCGGTCATGGCGTTATTCGAAGTGGAATCGAGATGGCCGCACACTATATAAAAATTCGAAACGCCGGCGAAGGATTTCTGCGCTACGACGTTATACTGAGTTCTTCCGCCATCTTTGTACTCGCTGAGTTTAGCTTCGTAGCCCAGCTTCTTAAATTCCTCCACGGCGAATCTAGCGGCGTTCTCATAACCCTTTCCATAGCTGTACCTGGTTTTAAAATCTACTAATGCCCTGGCGTAGCCTTTTAATCTGTCGACGTTTACCTCTGCTGACGGAACGTCAGCGGGCGCAACGAAACTCGCCTCGAAATATTTCGAGCTTATGCGAAGAACCAGATTCTGGTCGAATTTCTGAACCCTGAAATGGTTATTTTCTTTTTTTAAAATCTCGTTCACTACAAACATCGGAGCCTGAAATATGGTATAAGGACCCGAAGCGTATAATACGTTTATTTGATCGCGATATTCGTCAAGCGGAGACCGGCTTCCGCGTCTCGTGGCGATAAAAGGCTCGCTGAGATCTTTTTTAGCGGCGAGCGTCCTCAACCTTTTCGCAGATTGCGGCGTCACGGGCCACTTGTCTTTTTCACACACGGCGATAAGCTTGTCGTCAATAAGGCAATAATTTAATACAGCCGGATCTTTCTCAAATTTTTCAAGAGCCGCGGTCGATATTTTATCGATGTTAAAGACTACATAATTCTTGCCTGCCAAATTAGCATCGGAAGCCTCGGACGCCATGGCTGAAACCACCGTCAAGCATATTATCAGAAGCGCTATAAGCGTCAAAACCTTTTTTTTCATTAACATACCCCTTTTACTATTTATTTATAATTTATATTCAAAATGTTTGTTTTACTATGTCAAGCCAGTGAAACCGCCGCCCAAATGAAACAACCGCCATTAAATTATACTAAAAAAATCACGCGATGTCAAAAAAAAGAAGAAGAAATAAGCCTGAAAAATCATTATATAAAAAACAAACAGCAGGAGCCCTATAAAAAGCTCCTGCTATTTGATGAATTCGAATTATTCCGGGTTTATTTGTTTTCTTCGCGTTTTTCCATGATGACGAGCGAATATGCCCACGTCGTATCGCCTGATCCCATCGGCCCCTGGCTTAATACGATCCACCCTTCCGAGAGATGTTTGTTTAAAATATCGATATTATCGATCAGTTTGCCGTCGGCCCAGCCGGTATTTACTATAATCGCTTTCTGTTTTTTAGCCATTTGAAAAACTACTCCCGTTTTAAATTTTTAAGAAAATATCAATTGGGTATGGCGTGAACGTTACAACGCGCCCTGGTGCTTTCAACTATTTTAATGTTGTCGTACATGGCGCCGGACGTTCTTCTTATCCTGGAGTCCGAATTTGGGCTGAGTTCGATATTAATGTTTATTACCGCATATACCTCATATATTGAATAATACTTTCCAAGATTAACGTCGTTATTAACGTCCGGCGGATTCCCGGGGGGCGGATATACGTCTTCCTTTGTTATTTCGACGGATTGGACGTGCGTCATGAGCGTTTTCATCGGACCGTTCGCGCCGACCTGATATACGAGCGTCGGATAAGGAACATCGTTAGTCTTCGCTTTAAGTATGAGGCTCATCTGAACGTGAGGCGTACTCTGATATTGGGTCTTGTCAAAAGACGCCACCTCCGATTTCGCCATTATACGATCGTTATCGGCATATACGGGGGCGCATATATTATATGTGATAAGCGTGATAGAACCGCCGTCCCCAGGCATCGGCGCCACTCCGGCTTTGTACTTGAGAAAGAAATCGTCTATGCCCGGGATTCCGCCGTTAGTTTTATCGGCGCTCGGATTTTTAAGCACGAATTTCGGCGGCTCGACCGTTGAATATATCATGGTTCCATCGCCGAATATTTTTGAAGGATAAGTAGCTTTTTCAATGTCATCGCGGATCATTTTAAGCCCGGTGACAAGCGTCCTCTGTGATTCTGCTTTCCAGGAACCGATAGAAAACGTAGTCGTAGCCGTTCTTTGAAGCTCAAAAACTCCCATGAAGAGCAGCGAAAAAACGGTCACCGCGACGAGCATTTCAACTACCGTAAAACCGCCTGTTCTATAGCTTTTCATTATTTTATAACAATTAATCATAAAGAGTTTTCCTCCCTGTCCGGATCTTAATTTTAAATTAAGGACCGGTGAAACTCTATTTACCAACCACCATATAACCTATATCATAAACTTTCCTGTGAACCGAATTATACTGTGACGGCGAGGCGTTCTGAGTGTTTCCAAGCCCGCCGCCCATCATGCCGGCATATTGATTTCCGGGATCTTCCGATCCTTCGGCCAGTATTTCAATACCGTCTATAAGGTTGTTATGGTGCTGCGAAACGAGTAATATCTGTTTAACGATACAATCGCCAACGAAACCGTCGTTTACAACGTCGGCGGCATAATAAAGCTGCTCACTGTCGACACCGGCGACGGCGGCGATTCTTTTTCCTATAAGCTGCGTATTTCCGACAGGACTGGCGTTAGTAACCTCGAAACGGGTGTAATAATTAAGAAAAATATCGGTTTTAAACCCGCTCGGCGCCGTAATGTTGGGAATAGACATTCTTATATCATTTTTATCCGCGGCCGCTAAGTTTTTCTCGTCGACCCATCCCTTATGCCATCTCACCGCGTCATATAATTCGGTCGGAAGTTCGCGTATCTTTAAAAGCGCCATCTGGTGAGCGCCCTTGGCAAGATACTGAGCTCTGAGCGATTCTTTAACTTTGAATTCAACGCTCATGACATTTTTATTTTGCTGAAAAAGCGTCGTAGTAAATATAAGCAGAAATGTGCAAACCGTCAGGGCTATTAATATAGCCATTCCGCGCCTGTTATTTATAATTTTCATATTTTTAACGTCCATATTGCATAACACCGCCTTTCAAGCCGGAAAGCTAATCTTCCAGCCTGGCCTTGAATGTGGTAAGGGTATATACGTTTTGATAAGGCCTTGTCACTCCAGGCTTCGGAGTTCCCCATTCAACATTAAGATTTATTCTCATCAACTTTCCGGTTACGAAAACTTTACCGATATCGGCTGCCGTAAGAGAATTAATATTGGGAAGGTTGACGGAATCTTTATTTTTGATATAAGAAAAATCACGGTCGACCTGCTGGATCTTCAAAGTATAAACGATAGGCTCGTTCTTTCTTCGAGGATCGGCATATTGTGCCGTCCTTCCGTTAACTATCGTATTGAACTCAAAATCAGACGGAGAAACAAAATAAGTTCTGTTCTTATTCTCTTTGATATCGATAATGTTGAAAATATTATTGATGATGGCTTCTTTGGTACTTGAGGCATCTGAAAGCGTTCCTTCCAGAATGGCCGCCGCAATGATGTCGGAATACCTTACGCGTTCGAGCAGCGTATCGAGTATCCGGGTTGACTGATGCATCATGGCCGAATAAGCCTCTCCGACATTCGTCTGTTTGGCGTTATCCGTCATAAGGGCCACTACCGGTACGATAGCTGCCGCCATAATGAGCATCGCGATCATGATTTCGACTAATGTAAACGCTTTGGAATCCGGGTTGTTTGAAAGATAATCAGCGGATGATTTTGAATAATGACTGGTTAACCCGTTTTTTTTAGCGTAAAAGCGCATAATTTCATCACCTCCATTTTTAGAAACATAGCTCCTGTTTAAATTATAACACAAATAAGAGGCAAGTGTCAATTTTTCACTATACTATTAAAGCGCTTAAAGCGATAATATTTACAAACATAAGCGAGCTCATAAGCCGGATTCTGTTTAATCTGCCATCTGTCTTGGCGACGCGTCGCCGCGCCGATCGAGCAGCCAACCCGGTATCCCGCAAGCCTTGCGGCATGCATGAAAAAGACGGTTCAGAGGATACCCTATTCGGCCTTGCATCGCATGGGGTTTACCATCAGACGACGTTGCCGCCGCCCGGGTGAGCTCTTACCTCACCATTTCACCCTTACCGTTTTCACGGCGGTATAATTTCTGTGGCACTTTCCTTGAACGCCCTCGCGGACGCCCACTGGGCGTTAGCCAGCATGCTGCCTTTAGATGTCCGGACTTTCCTCGCAAAGAACGAAAAAACGCCTTCGCACGGCAGACCGGCCCGCTTATGTTTGTATTTTTTATAAAAAACTAATCGTGATCGGTATAATTTTTTTTGCGGTATTCGCGCTTTCTTCTGCGGTAATAACTTTTAACGACGTCGAGCACCGCTTCATAAAGGTGAGACAGATAAAAACTTCTCGGATATGTAACGATACGGCGCATGTCATAGTAGCCGCAGTGATTGCACTGCACTACTTCGATCGACAGGCCTGGCTTATCGTTTTCGGGAATTTCTATGGTTTCTTCGGTTATCTTTATCCTGTAATAGCATTTCGGGCATCTGAGCCTGAATTGTATTTTAACTATTAACGCGGCAAGCAATACAAAGAAAGCGACGCCGAGATAAAACCAGAAAGAAAAAGACCAGCGTGAGGCCGCCGCTTCATCTTCCTGCTTGCGAAGCTTTATCATTTCATCGGCGAATTTCTGTTTTGCGTTTTCATCATAAACTTTCTGGGCGATGGCCCGGACGCCTTCAAGAAGACCCTGCCCGATAAACTCGTTGGCGCGGGCCTGCGATTCAGGTTTTTGCGCCTGCTCGCCGAGCACCTTGTTGGCTTCGTTGAACATCGGGATGACATGGCCGTCTAAAACCTTGTTCCCGAACTCTTTCGAGACGATAAATTGTATGCGCGCGGAAATTTCCATGCAAATACGGCCTTTTTTCAGATCGACGAGCATGACGATCGCCCCCGCGATCTCAGCCTTAGCCGCCTCATAGTTCTTTAAAAGCATCCTTGCGTATTCGGAAGGTTCATAAGGTCCGGTGCTGTCGATTACCACCGTGATCATATCGACTTTCGTGTTTTGCGAAAGTGCGACGCCGGCCGTTTCCATGCTGTTTATAAAGTCGGCGGAAAGCCTTTGAGTGTAATCGTTTACGAATCCGTTAATTTTGACTATTCCGGTATCGTAAGTCACCTTATAATAGACGTAACCGCCAAGCGCTATGACTAAGACGGCGATTGTAATTATTAAAAATTTATAGAGTTTCTGCATTAAAGTTTCAACTTTCCAGATGTATTATGCGCTGGCAGTTCGGACAGAAAACCAGGCTCTGTACCATTTTTGCGTTGTTCAAAGTATTGTCCGATATAGAAAGGCGGCAACCGGAACAGACTTTTCTTGAAACTACGGCAACCGCCTGACCGTGCTTCGCGGCAAATAGCTTGTCATAGATCGCGAGCTTATCGACCGGTATCGAACGCGAAAATTCGTTTCTGTGCTTCATGAGCTTTTCAACTTCTTCTTTTTGGTTCGCGATAAGCTTTTCAAGATCGGCAAGCTCGATGTCATATAACTTTCTTTTCTTTTCAAGATCGGCCTGAAGCGCTTTAAGTTCCGAACAATATTTTTCCGATTTATCCATCGCTTCGAGTATCTTTTCTTCAATCGCTGATTTATCCTTCTGAAGTTTATCCGTTTCAGCGTTATATTTAGCGAGTTCTTTTTCGTTTTTTATAAGCAGAAATTTATCGCCGTGTTTTTTTATTTGCGCGTCTATGCAGTCAACATCCTTTTCAAGTATGGCGACCTCGATCCCGGCGTCTTTGATCTTAGAGTTAGTGGTCGAAACGGCCTTTTCAGAATTTTTAATATCGGCAAGCATTTCAGCTTTCCGGCCTTCCATTTTAGCCAGATCGACCCGGACGCCCTTAAGCGTGTTATCGTACTTCTGCAGATTGAACAATAATTCGTTGATTTCCAATTTATATACGCTCCATAGGGTTTTTAAGGCAAGTTGCCGGATAATAATTGATGGCCCACTTCGCTTCGTTGTTTATTTCATTCAAAAGATCAGAAACGCAGTTGACGAAATTTTTTTCAGTGGCAAAATGAGTGCAGTCTATTGTAAAAAGGCCCTTATATTTAAGTTCGCATGCGCGATGATACGAGATATCGCCCGTCAGAAAAACGTCGCATTTTTTTTCGGCCGCGTCTTTATGGAATTCGAATCCGGAACCGTTCACGAGCGCGACTTTTTTTATGCGCGCCGGCGGAGCGCCCACCTTTAACAACGGCTCGGTTTCGCCGAAAACATGCTTGATCCTGGCGATGAATTCCTCGGCGGAAAGCGGTTTTGAAAGATCGCCATAAACGCCGTAACCGTAGTGCCGGCTGATGTTTTTAAGCTGATAGATATCGTAAGCGGGCTCTTCATAAGGATGAGCGTTTTTCATTGCTTCCATTACCTGGCTCATTATGCTTTCGGGGAATATCATTTCAAGCCTGGTTTCTTCGACGCGCTCAAGTTTCATAGGCGATCCGATCGCTGGATTTGAATTTTCATTACCGCGGAATTCGCCGTAGCCTTCCAGCATATAAGCGCATTCGCTGTAATTTCCGAGGACGCCCGCGCCAGCCCCGGACATGGCTTTTTTTACGGATTCGCAATCGGCGTTAGGAACGAAAACCGCTATTTTGTGTAAATATTCGTGATCCGTGATATGCAGGGGATGGATCGTCGAAAGCCCCAGCTGGGAAGCAAGCTTGTACGACGAGTTATAATCGGATTTATCGAAATTCGTATGAAGGACGAGCAAGTTTAAGTTTTCACGTATCAGACGGTAAATGAGGCTGCCCGTGAGCGTATTTGGATTTATGGAGTTTATGCTGCCAAATATCAAAGGATGATGGCTTATTATGAGGTTCGCCGATACTTTTTTCGCATAATCGATGACCTCGTCGGTAAGATCGAGGCATATTACGATGGACGCGAGTTCCACGGAACCTTCTCCGATCGTAAGTCCCACATTATCCCATTTTTCAGCTAATTTAAAAGGGACTTTTTTCCCGATTCTGGATACAAGGCTCGATATTCTCATTATTGTTGCGCCCCGGTCGGTTTATATGAAAGAACTTCATTTATCTTCTCGTAAAGTTTGTCATAATCGATTGGCTTGGTGACATAGCCGGAAATCCCAAGATTCATCATCTGAATGACCTGACAGATGTACCCGTATGCCGTTATGACTATTACGGGAAGCTCTTTGTTGTACTCGCGCAGGCGCTTCAAAGTACCGTAGCCGTCAAGCTTTGGCATGCGCATATCAAGAAGCATTATATCAGGCTTTTCAGCGTCTACAAGCTTAAGCCCCTGTTCGCCGTCCTGAGTGCATATAACGTCAAACCCCTTATCCTGGAAGAAATCTATGAAAATAACCCTTAAATCTTCTTCATCTTCGCAGACCAGAATCTTTTTTTTCAAGTTGCCTTCTCCTTTTGATATACTAACTTTTGCGGCCAAACTCCAGGAAAGCACCATCAATAAGTTCAACGACCTCATTTTCCATTGAACTTAAATCAGGAACTGCTTTGTCTTCTATCTTATCATGTTTTTTTAAAAAAATCAAGTATTCGATGTTTTTACAATCTTTTAATTTAGGGGTATTTACGATCCCTTCAAAAATAAATTTCTTTTTAGCGAATTCGCTTATAAAATTCATTATGATACGGCGGTGGATAATCGGATCCATAACCACGCCGCCTTTTTTCACTTCACTGACCTCCGCCTCGAATTGAGGCTTTATAAGAATCAGCGCAATCGCCCCGTCACGCGTGAACGCATCGAATTTTCCGATAAATTTCAACACCGATATAAACGAAACGTCGCATGTTATAACGTCCGCGAATTCACATCCGGCATCGCTCAATGAAAATTTATTGATGTGAGTCTGCTCGAATGATGCGACGCGCGGATCGTTCTTGATTTTAGGATGCAAAACGCCGGTCCCGACGTCAACGCAGATGACCCTTTCAGCTCCGCGTTTGAGCATCAGATGTGTAAAGCCGCCGGTTGAAGCGCCTATGTCAAGGCAGGTGCGCCCATGAAAAGATATGTTATACTTCTCTACCGCCCTCAGAAGCTTATATGCGCCGCGGCTCACGTATTCTTCTTCGGGGTCCTTAAAATCTATCTTCGAGTTAACGTCGAATTTTTCACCGGGCTTTTTAACGGGCACGCCGCCTATGGATACGCGGCCCTCTAAAATATACGCGGCGGCGCGGTTTCGGCTTTCGCATATCTTTAAATTCGTGAGCAATATGTCAATTCTTTCTTTTACGACCGCCATATCACTTTTTCCCCACCATGCCGACGGCCGTTTTCACTATGCCGGAAGCGTCGATGCCAATTATTTCGCGAAGCTTCTGGTTGGCGCCATGTTCGATGAAGCAGTCGCCGATTCCTATATTTTTAAATTTGAAATCATTAAAACCCAGACCAACCAGTGCGGCCAGGAAGTTTTCACCAAAACCGCCCGTTATAACATTTTCTTCAACAGTGATTATACTTTTAAATCTTCGGCCAATATCTTCGACCATCTTCATATCCAGCGGTTTTATAAACCGCGCGTCGATAAGCTCAACGCTTATGTTATGCCTGGACTTAAGCTCGACGGCCGCTTTTTTGCAATCGTTGACGGCCCTTCCGACGCCTATTACGGCTATGTCCGATCCGTCATAGATCCTGCCGGACGAACCCTCGGCGATATCCTCATAGCTGAAATCATCACTGAAAAGGGATTCGTGAGTGCAAACGTCTTCAACGGAACTTTTAGGGTACCTTATGACGACAGGCCCGCGATATCTGGTAACGGCATTATAAAGCGCGTTTTTAAGTTCAAGCTCATTGGACGGAGCCATAAAGATGGTGTTGGGTACCATGCGAAACATCGAGATGTCGAAGGCGCCATGATGGGTGGCGCCATCCTCGCCAACGAGCCCCGCGCGGTCAAGACATAACACCACATGCAGATTCTGAAGCGCCACGTCATGAACGAACTGGTCGAAGGCGCGCTGTGAAAAAGTCGAATAAAGAGCGACGACTGGAATGAACCCCGCGAGCGCAAGGCCGGCCGCGAAAGTCACGGCGTGCTGTTCGCAGATCCCGACGTCGAAAAAGCGGTCGGGAAAACGCGAATTAAAGGCGTTAAGGCCTGTTCCGTCGCGCATTGCCGCGCTGATTGCAGTCAATTTGGGCGTCTTCTCTCCGAGTTTAAGCATGGTGTCGCCAAAAACATCGGTATAAGTATTTGTTTTAGGTCTCGTAGAATCGCCGGATTCGACGCAGAAAAAACCGGCGCTGTGATATTTTTCTGGAGCGTTTTCGGCCGGCGCGAACCCTTTGCCTTTTTTCGTTATAGCGTGTATAAGAACGGGACCGGCGAAATCCTTGGCATTTTGTATCGTTTCAACTATCTGTTCGACGTTGTGCCCGTCAACGGGGCCGAGGTATTTTATGCCCAGCTCCTCAAATAACATTCCCGGCACGACCATATATTTTACCGACGACTTCATTCGCTCGACAAATTTGGCCACGTTAGCGCCGAAAACGGGAATCATCTTCAGAAAAGTCTCGACGTCTTCCTTAAGCTTGATATAAGCTTTTCCAACCCTTATCTTTTCGAGATAGACCGAAAGCGCTCCAACATTAGTCGCAATAGACATCTCGTTGTCGTTTAAAATTATCATCATGCGTTTTCTGGCGTGGCCGGCGTGATTTAAAGCCTCGAACGCCATTCCGGCGGAAAGCGACGCGTCTCCTATAAGCGCGCCTACATAGTAGCTCTCGGCGTTCAGATCACGGCCCGTGGCATACCCGAGGGCCGCCGATATTGAAGTGGAGGAGTGGCCCGTGCCGAATGCATCATACGGGGATTCGCTTATCCTTGGAAATCCGGATATGCCGCCATACTGCCTGAGCGTATGAAATTGGGCCAGCCGCCCCGTGATTATCTTATGCGCGTAAGACTGATGCCCGACGTCGAAGACGAACCGGTCGCGCGCAAGGTCGAAAACCTTATGAATCGCGAGCGTAAGTTCGACGACGCCAAGGCTCGACGCCAGGTGACCGCCATTTTTTGAAACAGTATCGACGATGACCCCGCGTATCTCGCTCGCAAGTCTTTCGAGCTCGCCCGTATCGAGCTTCCTGATATCGGAAGGGCAAAGTATTTTTTCTAAAATTCCCATTTATTATTCACTTCTTATTCTAGTTTCCCCGCGTCGCTATATAATCGGTAAGTTCGGTCAAAAGCCTTGCGCGGTCGCCATAGCATGCGATAAACGACCTTGTTTTCGCCTGGAATTCGCGTAATTTTTTCGTGGCCGCCTCTATGCCAAATAACGATACGAAGGTAAGCTTGTTTTTATCCTTATCTTTTCCCGGTGTCTTTCCAAGTTTTTCGGACGTGGTAGTGCAATCCAGAATATCGTCGGATATCTGGAACAAAAGCCCGAGCCCGTTTCCAAAATCGTCGACAACGTTAATATCGGATATTCCGGCGCCCGCCACGAAAGCCCCGGCCCGCGCCGAAGCCGCTATAAGCGCGGCGGTCTTTCTCTTATGGATTTCGTATAATAATATCTCGTTGATCTTTTTTTCCGTTTTAACGGTCGTCGTTGATAATATGTCCATCGCCTGCCCGCCGGCCATTCCGATACTGCCAGCGCCCTGCGCGAGCGATTCAAGTATGAGATTCGCCACGTCGGGCCTTATTCCCGTGGTCTTCGGCGCCCTGGAGAGCACCTCGAACGCCTTCGTAAGAAGCGCATCGCCGGCCAGTATCGCTATCGCTTCTCCGTAAACTTTGTGGCATGAAGGTTTGCCCCGGCGCATATCGTCGTCGTCCATGGCCGGAAGATCGTCATGGATGAGGGAATAAGTATGGATAAGCTCTATCGCGGCGGCGACAGGAAGCACGTCCTCCATGTTCCCGGAAAACATTTTACACGTAAGCATTGCGATTATGGGTCTTATTCTTTTGCCGCCGGCGAAAACGGAATATCTCATAGCCTCATGAAGCTTATTTGGCAGCGTCTTTTCGGAAGGCATTATGTTTTTGTCGAGAAATTTATCGACAGTTTCCCTATAATCTTCAAGGACTCTGGCTATTTCACCGTAACGGTTACCTGTGATACTCATTTAAAAATCAGCCTCTTTGTATTTTTTTATTTATTCGATTTCCTTGCGTTCATATGGTTTGAGTTCTATTTCGGCGCCCGTGCCTTTCGATATGATCTCGATCTTCTTTTCAAGCGACTCGAGCTTGGCGCGGCAGAAATTATAAAGCTGGATGCCCTGCTCGTATTTTTTTATTGATTCCTCGAGAGGCAGTTCTTCATTTTCAAGCGCTTCAAGCGTCTCTTCAAGCTTTTTCAAGCCTTCTTCGAACTTTAAGGTTGAAAGGTCGCAGGCCTTATCAGCGGCTTCTTTATTATGTTCCTTTCTAAGGGCCATTTTTTCATCACTTTCCTTAAAATAATAATAAAATTGGATGCAGAGGACGCGCAACCGCTTTCAGGCGGCGCGCTAGCGGCATATAACAGCGGCGATTTCGCCATCGGAAAATTTAATGTTGACCTTTTCATTTTCGGCGGCCTGGGCCGCGGTTCTTATGAGTTTGCCGTCCGCCGCCCCCATTACCAGTGAATAACCCAATTCAAGAACTTTTTTGTAATCGTGGACCGAAAATTTCAACCATGTATTTTCAAGTACGTTAGCGGCAGATTCACATTTTGAATTTATCCTGGCGTCGATATGTTTCTTTATATTCGCTATCCTTTCGCTGTATCTGGCGGTCAAACCGCGCAGCCTGGCGATATGCGCCTTCGGCGAAACTTCACTGACGCGGGCCGATGCTTCAGACATTTTCCGGCTCATAACGGAGCGCATCGTCATTTCAATATTATCAATGTGCATCCTGTAGTTCTCAAAAACTTTTTCCGGCGAATGTGAAGCGAGCTTCTGCCCCAGGTAATCGAGTTTAGAAGACGCGGCCGCGAACATAGAGGATGCGGCCATATCAAGGCGTGATAGCATCCGCTCCAGATCTTCCAGCGTTTCATCTTTTGAAAAAACCACCAATTCCGCGGCCGCCGAAGGCGTAGGCGCTCTCATATCGCTTACGAAATCGCATATCGTAAAATCGGTCTGATGCCCGACGGCGGATATCACAGGCTTTTTACTTTCCAAAACGGCCATGGCGACGGATTCTTCATTGAAAGGCCACAACTCTTCGATCGAGCCTCCGCCCCTGGCGACTATGATAACATCGACGTCCTCCAGAGAATTAAGCCGGGCTATAGCTTCGCAAATGCTCGCGGCAGCGAGGCCGCCCTGGACGTAAGCCGGAGCGATGACGAGCGGCATATTAAAAAAACGGCGCTTTAAAATATTCAAAATATCGCATATTACAGAGCCTTCCGGCGCGGTAACGACGCCTATACGCCTGGGAAGAACCGGTATCGGCCTTTTCCTGGCCTCGTCAAAATATCCCGCTTTTTCAAATTTTTCCTTTAGTTCAAGAAACTTTTTATAAAGCTCTCCCGTGCCTTCTTTTTCAATGGAGGAGGCGTATAGCTGATATTCGCCGCGCTGAATGTACGTTCCGACGTAACCTTTTATAACGACGGACTGGCCGTTCTGCGGCATGAATTTCAAAAGCCTGTTGCTGTTTTTGAACATCACGCAGTTTATCCTGGAACCGGCGTCCTTGAGCGAAAAATAAAAATGGCCGGAAGCCAGATGGTTGGTGAAATTCGAAATTTCCCCGCGCACCAGCACCGACGTAAGCTCGGCGTCATTGGCGAACATATCCGAAACATACTGGTTAATTTCCGTAACCGTATATACGCTGTCATTTTTTAAATATTCTATCATTTAACTATCTTCATTTCCCTCGTCGGAAGGCGGTTCAGGCTTCGGAAGTCCGGGGTTTATCCTGCGCGCCAGATACCTCGCGAGAATTCTCGCGTAATTTTTTATTTCGGCTTCGTCTTCAAATCCATATCTTTCGTTCTCAAAAATTATGAACGATCTTTCGATAAGTTTCGCTTCCGCTTCTATCAAAAGATACAAAAACGTCAATAAAGCGATGAGCCCCACAATCAGCACACCCATTCCTGGCGCGAAAAGCGTCGACATCCAATACCTGAGCTTAAGTCCCGTTATAGCTAGCGCCGCGCCTGTAATGATCATGGCGAAAGATACATATATAGTGACCGCGAACGCCTTGATGGGAATTATAACCGATGTTTTATAATCTTCATAATCGGCTTTTTCACGGTCGAGTTTACGCTGCTTCGACCGTTCCTTCTTTTCTTCTTCTTCGCGAACCTTTTGCTCACGTTCACGCTCGTTGCGTTCGAATTCTTCGCTTAATACCCACTGTCCCCCGACCTCTATATACCCGCGTGAAAGCATTTCGCGGGCGCGGATTTCCTCGCGCACCCTGCTATCGTCCCTAACGGATTCGGCTTCCGAAGGCTTTTTAGCTTCCTCGATCTTTTTGAGTTCAGCCTGGAGCCTCAATTTTTTCTCGCGGTTATCGCGTTCTATTTCTTCAATTTTTCGGAGCTCTTCAAGTTTTATACGCTCCATTTCTTCAGGGGAAAGATCGGCCATATTATGAAATCACGCTCCCATTTCCGCGATAAAACTCGTGGAAATATCTCCTTTAACGAATCTGTCGTTATTTAAAAGCTTCTGAAAGAAAGGTATGGTCGTATTAAGACCGGTGAATTTTATTTCCGCAAGAACCCGCTTCATACGGGCGATAGCTTCTGTTCTGTCCTTTCCATGCACGATAACCTTGCCTATCATGGAGTCATAATGCGGCGAAACATAATAGCCGGAGTGAACGTGAGTATCGATCCTTACGCAGGGACCGCCCGACGGGATGTAATCAATTATGGTTCCAACCTGCGGAATGAAATGATTTGATGGATCTTCGGCGCATATTCTGCATTCGATGGCATGGCCTGAAATATTCAATGTTTTTTGAGAAAATGAAAGGTGGTGGCCGGAAGCGATCAATATCTGCTCCTTTACAAGATCTATGCCCGTTACCATTTCGGTGACGGGATGCTCGACCTGTATGCGTGAATTCATTTCCATAAAATAAAAGTTTTTATCCGGATCCATAATAAATTCAATAGTACCGGCATTAGTATACTTGGCCGTTTTTACGGCTTTAACCGCGATATCGCCCATGCGGTGGCGGAGACTTTCCGTCAGAAACGACGAAGGCGCTTCCTCGACGAGTTTTTGATGCCTGCGCTGTATTGAGCAATCACGCTCCCCAAGATGGGCAACGTTGCCGTGGTGGTCGGCTATTACCTGAAATTCTATATGGCGGGCTTTTTCAATATATTTTTCAATATAAACCTCGTCATTATTAAAAGCCATTCTGGCCTCGTTTTTGGCGACGTCAAAGCTCGTCCTTATCTCATTGGAAGAACGGGCTATTCTCATTCCTTTTCCGCCGCCGCCGCCGGAAGCTTTTATTATAACGGGATAACCTATTTTTTCAGCCTCGATCACGGCTTCGTCCGAAGAAGCAAGCGGAGCCGAACCAGGAACGATAGGCACTCCGGCGGTCCGCATCATGGCCCTTGCCTGAGATTTATCGCCCATGAGCAATATCACGCGGGGTTCGGGGCCGATGAAATTGAGCTGATGTTTTTTGCATATTTCAGCAAAATCAGCATTCTCTGAGAGAAATCCGTATCCAGGATGAACGGCGTCGCAGTCAGTTACCTCAGCGGCTGATATTATATTCGGAACATAAAGATAGCTTTCCTTGGGATTCGCGGGCCCTACGCAGACAGCGCCGTCCGCCATTTTCACATGAAGACTTTCAGCGTCGGCCTCGGAATAAACCGCTATCGCCTCGACGCCGAGCTCGTGACAAGCTCTTATTATTCTTATGGCTATCTCACCGCGGTTTGCAACAAGAACTCTTTTTATCATAATTTGTATTTCCCGCCTTTTTTATTTTAATAAAAACCAGGGGTTTTGCGGAGAACGCCTAATTCGTCCTGACCTTAAACAACGGCTGGCCGTACATGACGGGCGAACCGTCATCGACGAACATTTCTTCCATGATCCCGCTATATGGCGAACTTATTTCATGCTCGATATTCATGGCTTCTATCATGCATATCTTCTGATTCATTCTTATAGGATCGCCTTCCCTGATCGGCTCGAGATTATCCGCCATCATCGTCGAATAAAATCTTCCGACTATGGGCGAAGTTATTATTTTCACAAATTTGTCAGATGCCGCCTTCGCGGCGCTATCTTTTTCTTCAGCCTCTTTTTTTTCCGCCGATTTGTTTTTGATAACGGTATCGATGCCATGAATTTTTTGATCGTTTTTTCTTTCGGGCTCAAACTTGACTTTAAGCGTAACGCCTCCATCGCGCATTGAAAACTCATTATAATGGCTTTCCTTAAGAAATTTTATAAAGTTTTTTATAGTATTTACGTCCATACGCTCTCCTTATTGACACAACTTATTTTTTCAAAACCTTTTTTGATAAATCCCATAGCGCGTCCATTTCAGCCATGGTCAGCTCTTCCATTTTACGGCCGTAATGGCCGTCGGAATTTTCTTCAATAAATCTTACGCGATCGATAAATTTGGCGACGCTTGAAATCAATGCGGTATCAGGATTTATAGACGCATGACGCGCATAATTTATAAGTGAAAAAAACATATCTCCCAATTCATGTTCAATATGCTTTGCGTTTCCTTCTTCGATCGCGTGTATAAATTCTTTGTATTCTTCCTTGACTTTAACGAGCGTTTCATCCGCGCTTTTAAAATCAAAGCCGATGTTAGCCAGGCGCTTTTGTGCTTTATAAGCCCATAAAAGCGGCGGAACGTTCATTTTAAGATCGTCGGTTATACTTTTGTTCTTGCCTTTTTCACGCTTGATCTGATCCCATTTTTTCACTACGTCATCGGCCCCGTCGACGGTCGTATCGCCAAAAACATGCGGATGGCGCTCGATGAGTTTATCTGATATTTTGGAAATAACGTCGCCTATGTCAAAACGGCCTGATTCCGATTCTATCTGAGAGCAAAGAGCTATCAAAAGCATAACGTCTCCGAGTTCATCAGATATTTTGACCGCATCATTGGCCTCAACCTCGTGCATAAGTTCGTAACATTCTTCAAGGAAAAAATCCTTCATGGTATAAATGGTCTGTTTTCTATCCCAAGGGCAGCCGTCTTCCGGATGGCGAAGTTTTTCAATTATATCTAGAAATTTGTCGAATCTTTTTAATATTTCCTTGCGATCGTTCATTTTTTACAACCCGTCTTTCTTTACTAACGCTGAAAAAGTTTGTTTTCAATAGCGTATTTGATATTTTTGTCCTCAAATTTATAATCATACGAGGTTTTAAGCGTTTCGATATATTTCAAAAGCAACTTTTTCTGAATGAGCGGCGCGAGCTTTTCCTTTATTTTGGAATCGGAAAAGCTAAGAGTCTGAACGTCTTCGAGCTTTATTATGTGAAAACCAAAATTGGTAAGAACGGGCGCTGATACTTCGCCCGGTTTCATTGCTTTCACCGCATCGGAGAACGGCTCGACCATATCGTCGTAAGTAAAGGGCGGAAGCAGACCGCCGTCGTTTTTCGACATATCGTCCGAAAATGCCCTGGCGACCTGATCGAAATCATCAGTTGAAAGTTTTTTCTGTATCATTTGCGCTTTTGCGCGTGCGCTTTCGACTTCACTCTTATCGTTATGATTTTTAACGGAAACAAGAATGTGCCGCGCGTGGTACTGTTTGTTGTTCTTCTCATAATAACTTTTTATCTCGCTCTTTGAAGGTTCTATTTTTTTAGTAACCTCTTCAAAAATCAGATCTCTTGCCAATATTTTGTTTTCGATCGCCTTTATTTCTTTTTTGAAGGCCGGATCGTTAGGCATCTGAGCAAGCTGAGCTTCTTTTTTCAGAACAACCCTGTTCAAAAGCTTATCGATTATGGAAAGCCGTTCCGACATTTTGCCGAAATCTATCCCGTGACCGGCAGGCAGCTGCGATATTGTTTCATTATACATAAGCCGCGTTATTTTCGCGTCATCCACTTCAGCCAGAACTTCATTCAAATCATCTTTCGTCTTAGAACTCATATTTGCGACCGTCTTGGTGGCTTCCTCGGGCGATTTCTTGTCTGATCTGGCTTCATCAGTTTCTTTAGAACCGCTCTTTTTGGATTTCGAAACTTCTTTAGAACCGCTTTTATCGCGCGAGGATTTGGCTGACGATTTTTTGTCTTTCTTGTTATTGGATTTTTTAGCGGAACTTTTTTTTGAATTTTTGTCTTTGACGGCTTCTTTAGTTTCTTCGGTTTTCGAAGAAACTTCCGCGTCGGCTTCTTTGGAAATTTTCAACAATTTCGAATCATCCACAACCTGTGCGCCAAGAACTGCTTCAACGGTCGATTCAAGTTTTGAAGCCATCAGACTCGATGACTGCGCTACTTCAACCGTATCAGGAGTGCCGCCGATTTTTTCCTTGTATATTTTTATGTTATGCCTGCTTTTAAGCGTGTCAAACCATCTGGTAAGATATTCGTTTTCTTTTTTCACTTTCAATTCCGATTCTATCATGGTTTTTACTTCCGCTACCGGTATTGTCTTAGAATCGTTTTTTTCAAGGACCTTGAGTATGTAAAAGCCGTTATTTCCTTTTATAATGTTGGTATATTCGCCACGGTTGCGCGAAAAAGCCTCGTTAATAACGACGTTTCTGTCGTATCTGTCGCGTTTGAAAATACCAAGAACACCGTTTTTATGTTCACGGTCATCCGAATAATTTTCCCATATTTTCTCGAAAGGAGTTCCTACGTCAAGCTCCACTTTGGCTTTTTCGATCTTTGATTTAGCCAGCTGCACCGACGCGGAATCGCCCGGATTGAACTTAACGAAAATATTTGCGAGTTTAACGCAGTCTTTTATCTGAAAACGATTTTCCTTGTTCTGTTCATAGAACGCCTGAATCTCGTCAAGCGTAACGGAAATGCTTTTGTTGGCCTCTTCTTTTTTCTGATTGTAAAAAGTTTCAATCAATAAATTCTCATAAGCCTTTTCAATCTGTATTTTTACCTCTTCGCGATCGAAAAGTTTTTTCTTTTCGGCTTCCATTAAAACAAGATGATTAACCAGAACCACGTCGTTTAAAAACTGCTTGAGTTTTTCCTCGGTCGTAAAAATATTGCGCGAACGCTGAGGGACTCGCTTATATTCATCTATCGCCTCCGCGGCCGTTATCTTCTGGCCGTTGATCGATAAAAGCGTCAGTGAATCGTCAGCGCCGCCGGCTTCGGTCGATCCCGCCACGTTAGTGATAAGCGGAAGAGAGCGTTTTACGACCTGTTCGGTTATAATGGGAATTAAAACATTAGTTAATTCAGAGGGCTTAAGCGCATTAGAGGCAGTGTGTGAATATTTTTCAAAAGCTTTATCGACCTCTTCCGCAACTATCTGGCGCACCTGATTCTCAAATGTTATATCCGGATTTGCGGCGGCGGCATAAGCGCCTGAAGTAAAAACCAAAAGCTGCAGTATAAATAAGCTGAAAAAAGCAAGCGTTCCTGCAACATCCGCAAGTTTTGTCATACGGCGGCCCCGGCATGGCTGAAATAAGCCTCGTACCGTAATCTGGTTAGAAAACAATGAAAACAAAGGGATTTCAACAAAAAAATTCAATCTCAAAACGAACTCCTTATAACGGTAGTATTAACCGGCAATTACATATCAAGTTTTTTGAAATGAATTTTAACATATATTATTATATAAATCAAATATTTTTTTATGAAACAAGGCGCGAGGAAAGAGAGTCGCGCAAAGCGATAAAACCGGAATCCACTTTTATCTTTAAAAAACGAAGACTCTTTATTTTATCGTCCATTACGCATAATAAGGCTTTATCAAGAGAGTTTTCACGTATGATATATCGGTAAACCGACATCCGGGTTTCTTCGACCCCGGAAAAATCCCTGCCCGGCTCTATATAGTCGGCTATGAATATAACTTTATCAAGAATTGTCATGCCGCGCCTTCCGAGGGTATGGTTTTTTATTGCCGTTAAAATATAACCGTCCTTTATTTCAAAGAACCCGCCAGCGTAAAAAGCCGATATATAGCCATGAAGAAAACCGCAATTGATTATATTGCGCGAGGGAACGGAAAGGCTGAATTTTGAAACGATATCCAGCATCCGCTCATAAGGCATAGCTTTCGCGAAATCATGCAAAAGAGCCGCAATCGAAGCTTTCGCGAAAAGATCGGGCCGCCGGATGGCGGTTAAAAGCCTTGCCGATTCAGCCTCGACGCCGAGCGAATGAAAGTAATCGCCCGGCGGAAGGATTTTTTTTATTTTTTTTATAATTTTATTTCTAAGTAAGCCTGATTTATAATTCATCCTGATACTCAAAAACAAAATCCTGAACATAGATAGTATCGCCGTTAACGACGCCAGCTTTTCTCAAAGCCTTATCCACGAAATATTTTTTTAGTATTCCTCTGAAAAAATATGCGGAATCGTCCGCTTTAAAGTTGATCCTTGAGACGACAAGCTCAAATTCCGGACATATTATCTGATACTCGGATTTCCCCATTTTTTTCACTTTTATCACTGACGCTTTTTGACGTTTGCGGCGGTTATTAACCACCTTTTCGTACGGCAAGCCGATGTCATCGGCGGCGCCTTCGTTTTGAGAGTCTACGACGATAAGTTCGTCGGAACGTTCTAAAAGTTTTTGTTTGCGTTCTTCTTCCTCGGCTTCCGCATCTGATTTCATTTTAAGTTTATACATCTCCACAAGAAGCTTGTCAAGATTTTTCCCGGCCAGGCCGGACATCTGTATTATCTTTATATCCTTAAAGGTTTTCAGGCGTTTTATCTTTTTCTGGAATTTTTCGAAATTCTCGGCCGAATCGGGAATGTCCATCTTATTCGCGGCTATTATGAACGGCTTGTTTACAAGAACTTTCGAAAAAGATTTTAACTCGCGGTAAAGCACTTTCAGATCATCGCCGGGATCGCGCGTTTCAAAACCGGTCATGTCGATGACATAGACTATTCCGCGGGTGCGCTCGATATGTTTGAGAAATTTATTTCCAAGTCCCACGCCTTTATGAGCGCCTTCGATTATTCCGGGAATATCCGCTATCACGAGCGTTTTATTAAAGCTGAGTTTCGCGACGCCGAGGTTAGGCGAAAGCGTGGTAAAAGGATAATCCGCTATTTTGGGAGTAGCCTTCGACACTTTAGAAAGGATCGTTGATTTACCGGCATTCGGATAACCGACAAGCCCTATATCGGCTATAAGTTTTAATACAAGTTTTATATTGCGTTCTTCGCCTATCTCACCGAGCTCTGAATATCTGGGAGCGTGCCTTGTCGACGTGGTGAATTTCGTGTTGCCGCGGCCGCCCCCGCCCCCGCGGGCCACCACGCATTCTTTTCCATCGGCATCGAGATCGGCTATGAGCTCGTTGGTTTTTTCATCGTAGAACTGCGTTCCAACCGGAACTTTGACTATTATATCATCGGCGTCCTTGCCGTAGCGTTTCGAGCCCATGCCGTGTTCGCCATCGCCGCCCACGAACATATGCTTGTTTTTGAAATCCAGAAGCGTGTGAAGATCATGGCTCGCCTTGAATATGATGCTGGCGCCGTCTCCGCCGTCTCCGCCGTCCGGACCGCCTTTCGGAACGAATTTTTCCCTGCGAAAGCTTACGCAGCCATTGCCGCCGTCTCCGCCTTTAACAAAAATTACCGCTTCATCTATGAACATTTGAATTCACCACTTCTTTTTATTTTTTATTTCAATATTTTTTTAATTTCGTAAACACGGACGATATCCGGGACGCCGTCATCTGTGTTTTTATCAGGCTGTTTTTCTCTCATGTCGCAAAACAACATTTAAAAAATGCCATATGCGCTGACGCTTTCGAATTCCGTTCGAAAGCGTTCGCGCTGGTTTAGTTTAACGTGTTTAAATTGTTCATGACTTGCGCTCCGGACTGTAAAGCGAATTTGCAATGATATATTCGCGAACATCATCAGCGACAAGATAGCGTATCGATGAAGAACTTTTAACAAGCTCTCTGATCCGCGTCGAAGAAATGTCAAGCTGCTCGAAATTTTTAATTATGACAGCCGCATCCAGAACATCTTTTTCTATCCCGCCGGGATCGATAGCGTCAGGCCTCGGCGCTACGACAAGTTTCGCGTTGGCAAGAATCGTTTTATAGCGGACGTATTTATGAAAAGTTTTAAGCGTATCGCTCCCGGTAATGAAAAATAATTCCGCGCCGCCGGTTATTTCTTTGAATTTAAGGATAGTGTCGGCGGTATAAGTTGTGCTCTGTGTTCGTGATTCAATATCCGAAAATGCAAAAAAATGGTTGCCCCGAATAGCAAGGAGAACCATTTTTTCACGATGCGCTATATCTATTATTTGCGTGCTGTCCTTATGCGGCGGAATGTTCGTCGGTAAAAAGTAGACTTTATCAAGCCCAAGCTCCATGACCGCGCATTCCGCAAGCCTTAAGTGTCCGTAGTGGATAGGGTTAAACGTTCCCCCAAAAATTCCTACGCGCATTATAACTAGAAATAATTCCTAGATTACTTTGCAGCCGCTATTGTTTCTATAGGCTGGATGGCTATCTGGCGTTTCCCTTCGCCGAAGTTTTTGAATATAACTTTTCCGGCGATCTTAGCGAAAAGCGTGTCGTCCCCGCCACGGCCAACGTTCAGACCGGGGTGGAATTTCGTTCCGCGCTGACGGACAAGTATCGTTCCGCCTTTTACCATTTCGCCCGCGAATTTTTTCACGCCAAGACGCTTGGATTGAGAATCGCGACCATTAACTGCTGATACGGCTTTTTTTCCCATTTTATTTCACCTGCCTGGAATAATTTTTAATTCAATGTTTTTTCTTTGATGTCAATGACGTTTCCGTATTCTTTGATTATGGAAGAAATGCCCAGCTTGAAACTTTTTAAAAGCAGGTTCAAATCTTCCGCTCTGACGGGCGAATTTCCAATCAGCGAAAGGCTGATACAGCCTTTTTCGATCGTTCCGCTCATCGGTATTTCAAGTAACTCCAGAAGGCTTTTCGCGAAAGTCAGCGCCAGAATCGAAACCGAAGCGCATACTATATTAGAGCCCGCCGTTTGCGAACCATCGTGCCCCGTAACCTCGAAATGTTTCAGGCGACCGAAGGTATCGTAAGTCAAAAGAACGTTAATCAAAGGAACACCCGTCATTTAAGACATCTGGTAACCGGCCCTTCTTCAGAACTAATTCTGGCTGATCTGGCCGATCTCGATCTTGGTATAATGAGCGCGGAAGCCTCTTTTACGGAAGAAATCTTTTCTTTTGCGAAATTTCATCGTAACGACTTTTTTAGCGCGGGCCTGTGCGAGTATCTTGGCTGAAACTTTAGCGCCCTTTACCGAAGGCTGTCCAAGCGTAACTTTGGCGCCGTCAGCGATCATAAGAACATCTGTAAAATCAACCGTAGCATTTTCATCTCCAACAATTTTTCCAATACGGACACGGTCGCCTGGAGCAACCTTATACTGTTTTCCACCTGTTTTTATAACTGCATACATTCTTAAGAACACCTCCCTGATTTTATAAATTTTGAAATTAAAATTCACATTATTTTATCAAAATTAAATGATAATGTCAAGAATTTTATTGAAAAATCAATAAAATTCTTCAATAAAATTAAAAACAAGATTTAGTAGTAAACCTCTTCGACGCAAAACTCTTCGCCTGAAATGATTTTCAAATCCTCGCCCTGGCACTTAGGGCACACATAAGCTGTTTCAACTACCTGCTGACATACGTTGCATTTCAAAGTGACCGGTATCCATTCAATTTCAATCTCGATCTTTGATTTAAGTTTTTTTCCGCTTACCGCAATCAAAAAGAAATCCGCGAGCATTTTTTCGGTTATATTCGTAAGCTTTCCAACCTTGAAGCGTATTTTTGAGACCTGATGGATGTTGTACTGGCTTATCTGAACGTTTATGGCCTTAATGATCTCGTCCTGCTTAATTAGGTCTTTCATAATGCGAATGTCCTCCTTTCAGGCTGCATATTTCTTGCGCATCCGGTCAATTCAAGATCTTTGAAAGCGATTCCCTGGCGTATTTGACTACCCAGTGACTGCTGTCGGTAAGAGCCTTTTTCAGAGCGTTGGCGGCGGACTCGTCCTTGAAATTCCCAAGAGCTATAGCCGCGAATGACCTGACATTATCGTAATCATCATTCATTTTTTTTATGAGATGCTCGAGAACGCGAGGATCTTTAACATCCTTCAGAGCTTTTACGGCGTGAAACCTTATTTCGGAATTATCGTCGTTTAAAAATTTGATAAGTTCGTCAATGGAATCCGGATCAGCTATCTTTCCAAATCCTTTGATGACGATCTTTTTCACGTCGGCGTTTTTACTGGAAGCGTATTTTTTCAAGGAAGGAACGGCTTCGCGGACGCCGGAGTCCGCCAGAGAGCGCAATGACCAGTACACGATATCCGCGTTGGCTGATTCACGATCGAGTTCTGCGATAAGGCGCTTCGAGGCCTTCGGGCCAAGGCTGGCAAGCGATTCGGCCGAAGCCTTACGCACCGGCCAGTGCTTGTCTTTTAAAGCTTCGACAAGCCCGCTCACGACCTCGTCGGACGAGTTCCCAAGCCGGCCGAGTGAAACGGCGGCGCAAAAGCGCACTTCCCTGTCAGTGGAATGCAGGAATGGAATTATCTCAACTGCTATGGCGCCGTTAGACGACTTGCCAAGTATCTCGATTATCTTATGCTGCGAAATCCGGGTGCTTTTAAGTATTTCCACGAAAAATTTATCGTCAATATTGAAATCAAACTGTAATAAGACGTTTAAGGCCCTGTCAACTATCTGTTCCTCGGAATTGCGCTTCTTTATGACTTCGATAAGCGGCTCGACGCAATTGCCGGAACCTATTTTTTCAAGGGCGTCTATGGCCCAGTAACATATATCGCGGTTCTGGGAAGCCAGATGCCTGAGGGCGACGTACTCGGCCCCGGACCCTATTGCGGCTAACGCTTGAAACGCCATGTAAGCCACGCGATTCGGGCCCCGTTCTATCGCCTTGGACAGAGCCGGAAGCGCGTCAATGCTCCTGATTCGCGCGGTTATTGAAATCGCCTCTATGACAACCATTTCCTCGGGATCGGATATAAGGGATATGGCGTCCGAAAGTATCTCGTCGCCAAGAATGGAATGAAGCGAAATGAGCGCCTGTCGTCTAACTATATAAGACGAATCCTCGAGGGCGGAATAAAGATATTTCCGCGCGTCTATGAAATTAGTCCTGCCTAAAGCCGACGCTACGGCGGCGCGCACTTCCTCTCGCGCGTCCTCCAGCAGAGCGGAAAGTTCGGCGGTCACGGCCTCGTCTCTGATCAAAAATACCGAGTTAACGCCGGCAACCGATAACTCTATGTTCTCGCTCGCGACCGCGCTTAATATCACGCCTATCGACTTGACGTCTCCGATGCGGCCGAGAGCCATGACTATTTCTTTTTTCAATTCAACGGAATCCGTTTTCCCGAAAAGCCCTTCAAGCGCGTACACGGCGTTTTTCGTCTCCAGCTCGCCGAGACTTTTCACCGCGATCATCTTTTCGCCGTCGGAAACCGACGTTTCAAGCAATTTTAAAAGCGGCTCCTCGACGAACTTGTCGCCAAAGCTTGAAAGAACCCTGGCTCCCGTTTCACGGACCCTGGCCTCGGTATCGGATAACGATGAAAGCAATGTGTTAGTAATTCTGTCGTGAAAAGCCACCGCTTCCGCGCCGGACGAATTAGCCGAATCTATAAAATCCTTGAATTTGCCGAGAGCTTCCGTGGCGGCTATCCTGACGTTCCATGACTTATCGGAAATAGCGTTTATAAGCGGTTCGATCGAGGATCTGGAAGATATCTTTCCAAGAGCCACGGCCGCATTGCGCCGGACGGCGAAATTAGCGTCCGATAAAAGCATTTTTTCTATCGGCGATGCCGCGTCCGAAAATGCCAGTTCGCCAAGGCAATATACCGAATAAAGCCTTATAAGATCGTTCTGCGACGCGAGCGACGCGACGAGATGAGGCGATGACTTATCGCCTATTTTTATAAGGGATCTCGCCGAGTATAAATTTATGTCGTTATCTTCATACGCCGGAAACGAATTTATCAGAAGTTCGATCGCCCTGTCGTCGGCTATAAACGAGAGAACCTGAGCCGACCAGAAACGGATATCCTCGTTCGGTGAAGATATGGCGCTTATCAAATGCTCGGAGACCCCCGGGCCAAGGGCCAGAAGCTTTTTGGAAACAGCCTCTCGGACGGGCCAATAGGGATCGGAGAAAAACTCGATAAGTTCCTGAATGTCAGAAGTTTGAAGGCCGGTTATCGAAATTTCGGATAACGCCGAAAGTCTTTCATTTTTATTGTCGATATTTTTAATTTCCGCTATCTTGGACACGGCATTACCTCTAATGATAATATTTTTTATACTGTTTATTTAAAATCCGGATACCTCTTCGTTACCTTATCAGAACATTATACAAAAAAATAAAATAAATTTCAATAAGAATAAAATTATATAATAAAAGGGCTGGAAACGCTATTTTTTTAAAGACCTGTTTATTTTTTCAAGGGCGCGTCTTTCCTCATCCGACACGGTCGCGGGAGAGGCGGCGCCGCTCTTCGATGCGTTCGACTCAAAAGACGGCCTTTTCTTTGGAGCGTCATTCCGCGGAGACGGCTGCGAGACGTTTTGAGAGCCGCCCGAAGGCTTAACGCCTGGCGGATTAACTATTTCGGCCAGCCCGGGAAAACGTTTTACATACGCCTTAACCCCCAACCCCTGCTTATTGGCCTTTCCGATATCGGCCCCTTTTTTAACGAGCATATCAGCGATATCGAGGCGTCCGAGCTGGCATGCCAGAAGAAGGGCCGTGTTGCCGTCATTATCGGTTATTTCTATGTCCATTTTTTGTTCCAGCAGATATCCGGCCGCCTCCGGCCTGTTTTTTATGATAGCTTTCATAAGCGCCGTCCAGCCTTCAGCTGTTTTCATTTCAAGACCGCCTCCGTTTTCGGCTATAAGCTTTAATATCCGCATGTCGCCGGATCCGGCGGCGTATATAAGCGGCGTCGAATTATCAAGAGGATCGCAGGCGTTGACGTTCGCTCCGTTTGATAATAAAGCTTTTATATTTTCAATGTTATTGTTTTTAACCGACTCCAAAAGATCAGCGTTCAATGTTTTCTCGTCCAACCGCGCGCCTGCGCCCCGGAGAATATCCGCGCTCTTTTCATCGCCGGAGGAAATGGCATAAGTTAAAGGCGTCTGGTTCTTATCATTTTTAAAATTCGCGTCGGCGCCTTTTTCCAAAAGCGCCTTTATTATTTCGTGGAATCCGGCTTTAACCGCTACCATTAGAACCGTATCACCGTTTCCAAGCCGCGAATCGGCTCTCGCTCCCGAATTCAGCAGGGATTTAACGCGGTCGGGCTTGTTGTCGGCTACGGCTTCTATCAGCTGGGATTTCAATTTTTCAGCCGATTCAGTTTCATTAGTGTCCAGCGTTACCGCCGCGACCGGCAGAGGCTTGACTTCAGCCTCTTTTATTTCCACGGCGCCGCGGTTTCTCAGCATTTCACCGATTTCAACATATCCTTTTTTTACGGCTATCATAAGCGCCGTCTGCCCCGCCGAATCCGCGTTAATATCCAGTGGATGATCCAGCATCAGTTTCACGCTCTCCTTGCGTCCGGATTCAACGGCATACATAAGCGCCGTCCAGCCCGTTTCGTCTTTCATATTCAAAACGTCGGAATCCGTTTTTATTTCCGAAAGCGCCGCTTTGACCTCTTCGGTATCTTCCGAATTGATTGCATTTATAAGCTTTTTAAACGCCTTATTATTATAAGCCACGACATATTCACGGATAAGCCCTAAAACCTTTTCTTTTTCAGCGTCATTTCCGGAACGTTGTTTTTGAAAAGCGGCAAGCTCTTCACGGCTCGAGGCGGCGGCCGCATAATAAGCGCGCATCTTTTCTTCCGCGCCTGAAATAAGCTTGTCGGTGCCCGAATCGGGGCACTCTATATAATATTGCCATTCGCTTTCGATCAAAGGACGCCGCGAAACAAGAGTTTTTTTATCAAAAGCTACGGCCTTGACTTCAAAATGTTCGCCCGCCTTAAGGCCTGTTTTGGCCGTCAAGAGCACGGCGTGTTTTCCGGGATTATCATCCCTTACGAACTCGAACTCATATTCATCCGCGTCCCGCTCCCCGACAAAGTAACCGGATATTTCAATTCTTCTGCCATGCTTCAGAGAATCGATAAAAGTTTTGGCATTCACGATATTTTCTTCCGCCGCCTTGATTTTTTCCCTGGCGTCATCGAGCATGTGTTCATCGGATAGAAGATCGTCGCACATGTTCAATATATTTTCAAACCCGGCGTCGCTTTTCCCTATATTCAGAAACGCCTGGATCAGCTTGGACGCCGCGATGACATCTTCATTTTTTAAAGCCGCGCATAATTTTCGGTAAAAGTAATCTTCAAACCCGGCCCCGCCGTCGATAATCTTTTGCATCATGATCTTCATCGCGGCCGATAACTTTTCCGAAAAAATATTTTCGACATACTCGTCGAAAAACCTTTCATACGATCCTTCAAATTTTTTAAAGGCCATTTTTTTACCGTTGAGCGAATCTATTACCACGAGGCTGTAATTTTCCGAAAACTGTTTTTTCGTAAAAAACATATATTCAATATATTCAATGGACGCTGCGATATCCTTTTTCACCGCGTTTTCTATGGCGTATTCAACGAGAAGCCTTTTAGCCGGCAACATGTAATTATCTTTTACAAACTGATTTATTTTGGACGAATCCGCGGCGGCGATATTTTTTTCAAGTTCTTCAAATGACATGTTAATATTCCTCCATTTATTGAA
>CAZJFS010000006.1:0-63180 GCA_964545075.1 uncultured bacterium | reverse complement strand
ACGTTATAAACATAAATAACATTATGCATGGCCCCACCGATTACGTGGTCGCGGACGGCGAAAAAGTTCTGACGAATGGAAATTATGAAAAAAACGGCAAAGATTGGAGCGTAAAATAATAAATTTGATTGCGCTTATTCGAAATTAAAAGATCATTTCGAGAGACTTTAAAGATCCGTTACCCGACCCATTTGAAATACGGATTGCAGTAAATGCCTTTTCTTTTGAATATCAGTTCGAATCGATTCCCGGCGCGCGGCGTCCAGACCATCGGCCAGTTATCGCATTCGCTAGCGGAAGATATGAATTTGCCGTCATGGAAAATTTCCAGCCTGAAAACCAGCAGATCTCCCTTGACCTGGCTAATGTCAGGGTTTTTGCATTTTAGTCCATCGGCCGCGGTCCAGCTTGTCGCTTCATACGGGAATTTTCCTTCGTAAGGATCGAAAAGATCGCTGACCAGTGCGCCTTTTAATTCATTAAGCACCCTGGAATCGATGACTTTGTCCGTAAATTTTTTTGAATCGACTACGGCGAAAGCGAGCCGGCCGCCGTTAGGGAATATATTTTCGACGGGATATTTTAATTTTTCAAGCGCATAGAGGCTTTCATCGTATAAAAGCGGGCCGTAAAGATCGTGGATAAGAATATCCGCCCGCTTTTCCGCCGGCATGAAATCGAAAAAATCTTTTTTTACGACGCGCACGTTCTTGTTTTTGCCGAAACGCTTCTTTAAAAGATCCGTCATGTATTTATTAATTTCAACCGCGTATAGTTTTTTTGCGCCCATATCGAGCGCTTTTTGCGAGAATTCGCCGAAACCGGCGCCCGCTTCGATAACTACGGCGTCCTTAAAAATTTTCCGGTGTTTATTCATCAGCTTAAAATAAGCCTTCGATCTTTCACGGTCTTCATAAATACTCACAAAACCGAGAAAATCAAACAATTCGGCTAATTTTGTCTCAGGGTAATAGTTTAAAATTTCCATATTATTGAGGCATCCCCGCTTCTATCCATTCGACGATCTTGCTGTATTCGAACGGTATGTATTGCTGCATCGAGCCGCCCGGCTGGACCGAACGTCGCACTACGCTTCCGCCCGTATAGACCTGAAGATAGTTCGTCAGAGGCAGTTTGGTTTCCATTTCACTGTTGTGGCAGTTGGCGCAGTTTTCATCAAAAATGGGCTTTAAGTTTAGATTGGGTTGTTTAGAGGAACTGTATCGAAACTGCGTCGCTTCTTTGACGACCGGCTCTTCTTCGACAAGGCTTACGGCTGAATTTCTGCTGCCGGTGCATCCTTCCGCGAAAAGCATCGTCATGGAGGTCATTAACATAAGGTTTAAAAACATGAGCCGGCCGATTACAAAAATTTTATTGTTATTCATATAAAATATATCGGAAGAAATTCTCTTTTGAATAGATTTAATATGCACGCGAGAAACTTTAAAAACCGTATATTTTATAAATGCAGCGGTTGGATTGAGGCCGCCGGTGAGGGCAGAGAAGCAGGAAAAAATAAAAAAACACACGAAGTCTGGAAAACTCGAAGATTAAAAATCGATGCGGCTGAAATAAAAAAGCCCTCCCGGTTAAGGGAAGGCCTTTTTATTTATTTGGGTTTATTGTTTTTTTAGGCTAATTGATTATTTTACGTTGCCGTTTTCGATATCGGAAACCATTTTAGCGGCTTCTTTGTTGCCGTTGATAGCGTCGAATTTCAAAGCTTCAAGGTTCGAAGCGGTTTTAGGTTTGATACCGCGAGCTTCGTATATTTTTTTGATCGTGTCAATGTTAGCTCCGCCGAAGAATTCTTTATCAGCGGCGATAAGCGCGTTTACGCCATCCGTGAATTTCTGGTTTTTGATGCCTTTGAGGTAGTTTCTTGAGTTGTGGATGACTTTATCGGTTACCGCGGCGCCGACAGCCGTTCTGAAATCCCAGAGACCGCCGCTATAGATCGAGCTGTCATAGTGAACTTCGTTCTGGATGTCTTCGGGGAAATGGTTTTTGTTGGCGCAGGTTCTGATATAAGGCCTGTTCATTTTTTTAACCGCCCATTCGCCGACTTCGGGATCGTTGGTAACGGTGCATGCGAAGTAATCCGAGAAAGCTTCGTTTATAGCGCCGGATTCGCTGCTGTAAGGCATTGAAACCATTTCATTGGTTACCGCGTGCGTGTATTCGTGGTAGCTTACGCTTTCTTCGATCGCGAGGTCGTTCAATTTATTTCCGTCGCCGAGAGATATAGCGCCTTCCATTGGTGAGAAGAATGCGTTGTCATATTTCGTTCCGTAGTGAACGGTTGTTTTCATGGCGCGATCGAGGCCCGTGAAGCCTAATTTTGCGAATTCGTCGTGTATCGTGTTGATGTAGTAGTATGCGTTGACTTCGTCGAAATGCGTGTTGTTCGGGTCGAATATGTAGTTGCCATCGGCGCCGATAACCGCGGCGGTCGTGTCTTCGTTAACTACGTTAACCCATTTGCCTTTAAGGCCTTTGCCGTTCGATGTGAGGTTTGTGAGGGCTTCGTTCGTGATGTTGCATTTCAGAGGGTTTGAAACGTAAACCGAGCCGAGAGGATTTACAACGGGAGCGTCAGCGTGGTTCATGATGTCTTTTGTTTCGATTACAGTTCCGTCAACGGCGTTGATTATGCATACGAAATCGCCGAGAGGTTCTTTTGAAGGGATGTCGACTTCGATAGCGTTAACGGCGATATTGTTTTTGCCGTATATAACCGTGTCGGTGTTTATTCTGGCTCTGGTAGCGGTGCATTTGATATTGTTTTTAGCGATCTCGATGGCTTTTTCGTTTGAGATCGATTCGTTTATCGAGGAGCCGCCTGAAACCTGAGCGAGTCCGTTGTTTACCATAACGACTTCGCCGGCGTTGTTAACGTGAACCGATATCGTTGATTCAAGGACTTTTTTAGTGTTTATGAAATGAGCGAATACTACGTGGGTTATATTTTCTGATCTGTCTATTTTTGAGACTTTCAGGTTGTTAATGTTCGAAATGTTATAAAGGGCGGCGTTTTTCGTTAAAAATTCGGTAGCGATCTTAACCGCGCTGGCTGCTTTTGTGCCTTTCTTTGAGTAGAAGGCCGAGTCTTTCGCCATCATGTTTCTTACGTTTCCCGATTCGTCATAAACTACGTCGAAACGGTTTCCGTTTGCTGCGTTGAATTTCGTGAAATCGAGAGCTTTTGTGGTGCTCTGGCCGGCGAACGCGAACCCCGCGCAAAGGACCAAGGAGATGACTACCAAGGATAAAACTAACTTCTTCATACTATAAACCCCCTGTTTTTTATTGAGGAATTTCTTACGTATCAAACGATTATATATTTTTTATTATAATAAGTCAATGAATTTCGATAAGTTTTAAGGTTTTTATTTTACTTATTCTGCTTGTTTGAAACTTCAACAGGCGCGGGTATTCCGACGATGCCTGACGCTGACGGTTTTTCCGCCGGGGCGGCAGGTGTGATAGTTGCGGTCGGCGCTGCCAATGCGACCGGTGCTACCGGTACGAAGTTCCCTCTTGCCGCGCAATATGCCTCGATGAAATTCGCCCATGAGGTTTTGCCGAAGGCGATGATCTTTTTATATTCGGGGTCCATCGGATTTCTCGGGAAATATATGGACATTCCGGCCGCGTTTTCCTCGATTTTTCCAGTGTTAGCGTTAGCTATGACGATCTTTGCCGGTGAAGATACCAGCGTTTCAATGACTTCGCGTGCGGCGTTATTTATTTTTTCGTCGGTTATATTCTCGTTTACGAGTTTGCAGAAATGGGCGAGGTCGCAATTGTCGCCGTCGTCGAATATTTGAACGCCGGTAGCGACCTTTTTAATGGCTTCGATAATGGCTGTATCGCCGATCTTTTCAAGAAGGGCCGCCGCGAGGGCTTCAATTTTTGCGTGAACCAGATGGTATCTTATATTATCGACGGCGGATATAGTGGTTTCGGAGTCCCTTATTTTGAGGTAGAATTTCAAATGGGCTGCCACCGCGGCTTTCGCGAAATCGGCGGGCGTCATTTCTGGGCGGCTTGTAACGGCTTCTGCGACCATGTCGTAAGGCCAGCCGGTGCCCGGTTCGATCTCTTCGGCGGCGAGAACGTATTTTACGCTGCCGTTAATTTCGTGGTGGACTTCGGCCATCTGCATGAGGCATGCGTCCATAGCCAGAATGTCGAGCTCATGGCCTATTATCGATTTTATTAAACGCATTGATTCGCCGAGCTGGGCCGTCGTTATGTGATTTCCAGTATTATCGTCGTAAGATATGCCTTTGGTGCGTTCTCCTCTTTTTTTCCAGCCGGCGCCGTGGTTCCAGATGTCTAAGAGATAATGGTCGGCGGGGAAGTTCTTGTGCGCCCACTTTACGAATTTTACCATTTCTTTATAATCGCCCATGTCCACTTTTCCAGGCGTCTCGATAACTTCAACCTCATCTTTTTTGATCAGAAGCTTCTGAGAAGGTCGGTTCTTCGAGAAAAATCCGCGCAGTATGACGAAATTGACGTCTCCGGTCGTCCCGACTTTTTTCAGTTGTTTTATCGTGAGCGGGCCGTAAGGATAGAGGTTGTTGACGTCGTTCATGAATACTAAAAATGTCCATTTGGCTTTAGCTTTCGGGATGATAGTTTGCGCAAAAACCGCCGCGCTTGAAAAAAGTATGGCGATGACTAAAAAAGCTATAATAGCAAGGTTTTTCTTATTCATTAAACTTCACGCTTCCTTTATTATTCGTTTTCCTGAAGCAAATACACCGCGCTCACGTAGCCGGGCCCTTTTATTATTTAAAGCGCCCACGCGCTTACGCAGGAACCCTCGATGTCGATATCGGAAAATACGAACCTGTCATGTTTGACCGATATCCGCAAATGCGCGAACTAAAGCCTGTTGATCTGAAAAAGCATCATATCCTTTTTTTCATCCATATAGGAATCGATCTTGAAATCTCCGCCGTTATCAATGCCGTCGGGACCCGCGGAGTATAAGATGATTTTTCCGCCATTGTTTTTAAATATTAGAGGCTCGTCGGGTTTATTGTTAAAAATATCTATGGGGACGGTGTCATTAGCCATTAAGGCGGCTTCCGTTATATTCGCAGGCCATTTGCCGGTTTCGCGGTGTTTCGCTAAAACTTTGCACATCATGGCGACGGATCTCGCGCGAAGACGCGCCGCCGAGTAATAATTTCTGTAGATGCGGTTGAGGATGGGTGGAATGTACATTGAAACGGCCATATCTGAAACCAAATCGTAATTCGCGGATATCTTTTGCGTCAGCCCGTTATTGGAATTGCCGGAACGCAGCTTCGTGAAATAAGCGTCGATCTTTTCTGAAAATTCGCACGGCCTTTTTTCATAAACTGTAAAAAGTCTGATGGATTCGGTTTTAACATCCGCTAATTTATCAGCCGCCATTTTTAATATGAAATTGCGTTCGAACTTAAAGAGAGCGGCGCATGAAATATTTATGAAGTTTTTAACGTGTTCGGACGTGAGCTCGAAATCGAGGTTTAAATAAGCGTCGAAAGGCAGAGAATCCGCGTCGACGGCCATTATTTTAGAGGCTATATCGTTATATTCGGCGGCGCTCATATCGGCGTTTAAAAGCGCATTCCAGAACATGAAACCGCCTATCGAAGTATTCGAGTAGCTTCCTAAGTCCAGACAGCCTATAACATCAGGCGTATATCCGTCGCCGTTGGCTGCGATCTGAGAATATTTATAAACTATAAGCCATAACTTTATAACGTCCGCGTTGCGGCCGCTGTTATAAAAATAATGAGATACGGGCCTTAAACACGCTATCGCGGGGCAATTGGATGGATCGTTCTTGCGGAAATCTTTTTCAGGTTTTGAAAAATCGTATTTGGGCACCGGCTGAGCCATTATTTCATCGTAATTTCTTAAAAGCTCATCGATCTCTTTCGCGTGACGCACGTAGATGGCGCGCCCGGCTTTAACGATCGCGTCGCTGTTCTTGGAACAATATGGTTCGTCGTGCAGCATATCTATTGAAAAGCTCGAAGCGCCGAAGACGGATGTCCTGCCGGTCGCTATGTCGAAATCCTCTATAGGCCAGCCGACGAATTGTTTCATGAAGCAGTTGCACTGCTTTTTAGGTAATTTCAGGCCTTTTTCGACCGGAAAATATCTTTTTGTGACGAAATATATTACCGCGCAGGGCCTTACGATAAAAATCAGAAAATATGAAATAGAAAGTAAAAAGACCAGCCACAATAACTTTTTTTTGGAAATAAATTCTTCCGGCAATGGTTGATTCTCCATATTTGCCGTGGCCGCTATAAAATTCAAAGCGGCACGGCACTGATAAAATATATATTTTATTTTGTCTTATTGGCGCGCAGTATATAAAACACGTATCCGTAATATTCGCTGTATTTTCTATATAATTCGATCTCAGCGGTTTCGTTGTCGAATACTTTTTTGGCTTCGGGGTCCTGGCCGTAAGTTTCTTTTAAATTCAGTATCCTTTTTTCTATCGGGCCGTAATAATCTTCCCATCCCGAATTCGGGATCGCGAACACTCCAGCTATGCTGTATCCAAGGGCGTCAACCGTTTTCAGGTTCTCATTAACGCTTTTCATGGCGGGATAGTTTTTATCCCAGAATTTTTTAGGCTCTTCCGGCATTTCCGGCGTAAGCCATGATAATTCTGAAACGACTATATGTCCGTTTTCCTTGAGCAGTCTTTTCCAATCGCGCAGGCCTTTTTCAAACCCGTATATGTAAATGGCGCCTTCGGACCATATCAGGTCGAACGAATTCGGCGCAAATTTCATGTCGAGCATCGAGGCGTTGACTGTCGTTATTCTGTCCGCCACTTTTTCGTTAGCGGCTTTTCTTGAGAGTTTATCGAGGAAAGGCTGATGATTGTCAAGCGCGGTTATGTGGCAGCCGGAATCTTTCGCCAGTTCTATCGTCTGGCGGCCGGGGCCGCAGCCTATATCGAGTATTTTAGAATCCGGCGTTAAATTGCGGATCATTTTTAAAGCCCTCTTTGTGGATTGATTATTGCCCGGGGCTTCCCTGGGAAGATCGTTGTGTACTTCGAAAAAAAAGTCCATAAATTCTCCTTGATCACGATTTTTTTAAATTTTACACGAAAAAAGAGCCGCTGTCAAGAAAAAGCGTTAATTATAGCGCAGGCGCGGAGCCGTTATGCCATCATTTTTTAAGATTCGAATAAAAAAGCTCCGTAACTTGAGACGTTAAGGAGCTTTTTTATATTATGAATTTATAATATGTCCTTAAACGTTAATTGTTATCGCCGGGTTGAGGCGGTTCGACGCTGCCGTTCGGCCTGCCGCCATCCCGCTGGCCGTTAAATCCCGGAGGAGGAGACGGCGGCATTATTTTCGGATCGAGATAAAGGGTATATTTTTTGCCATCGATCGTGATCGTGCCTAAAAACACTGAAACTTTTTTGTCTCTGCCGATTTCTTTTTCAGCCGATTTTATTTTGAAGCTGCCGATTATTTTTGGGGTTTCCCGCGCTTTTTTGTCCTGACCCTGTATCTGGCCGAGTTCGATCTGCGCGTTTTTATTATCTTTGTTGTCTTTATCGGCTTTAGTTATATTGCCTTCGCAGGATTTAATTTTTGATATTTTCGGAACGCGGCTTTCGTCGTCTCCCGGTCTGGGATCTATTTTCATAAGTTCCGTCTCGGTTTTCGCGTCTACTATTAAATACATGGCTTTTCCCAGTTCGACGGTTCCATCGATTTTTTTAGTATTGCTGCCGCCGCGTTTTTCCTGTTTATCGTTAAATAAAAAAATATGAGCCATTTCAAAATTCGTTTCGCTTTCAACGGCGTATCCAATGTAATGAACGTCCGGTTTCATGAAGCGCTTCCGTCCGTCCGCCTGGTCCCGTCCGTCACCGGGCTGGTTTTCAGGTTGTTGCCCGTCGCCGGGAATTATCTGGGCCTCTCCGGTATTTTCCTGCGCGAATGAAACGCCGAAACTTAAAGACACAACAAGGATGAACACCGATAAAAATAAAATTGATCTTTTGATCATCGAGCCGCCTCCTTAAAATAATGACATATTGACGTGG
The DNA here is from genome assembly GCA_964545075.1 of uncultured bacterium. GTDB lineage: Bacteria > Muiribacteriota > UBA9980 > UBA9980 > UBA9980 > DAOPXV01. The sequence goes on along the minus strand of CAZJFS010000006.1, from coordinate 55,082 downwards.
ATGAATTATATGGTCATTTCATATTTTGTATGGCAATAATATGCCGGCCTGTATGCAAGATTAGAAAAGACCTGATATATTATATCATAAATTCGCGGACAATGTATCTTCTTTTTTCGTCTCATTTTTTCGTTGTTTCGATACAATGTAAAATCCCGCCAGACTTATTAAAAGAAAGAAAAAAAGTATGACCGACGTCGTGACCAGCGCCATCGCGTCAGCGTTATGCGAAATGGCCGTTTTGTCGAGGCTTGAAATTTCTTTGAACGCTTCTGAAATTCCGCCTTTCAAACTCATGCGCATCATCGCTTCGCCCATCGATACATAGACGATCGAGCCGGGTATCGTGCCTACGAGGGTCGCGGCGATAAAAGGCGCGAAACTTATTTTAGCCGCGCCGCAGAGATAATTTACCGCTTCGCAGTTGATGATCGGGCAGACGCGGGCCAGCACTATCAGTTTAAAGGAATTTTCGCGCGAAAAATCGAGCGCGGCGAGGAGCCGGCCGCCCGGCGCGGCCGAAGCGCCGACATAATCCGCCGCTGAATAAAAAGCGAGATGATAAGCTAAAACGGCGGCAAGCGTGGAACCCGCGGCCGCGTAAACCACGCCGGAAAACGATCCGAAAAGCGCGCCTCCGGTCGCGGCCAGGATAAGCCGCGGAACTCCGATGAGCGGAAGAAATACAAGCGCGGCCATATACGCCGCGGGCGCGAGAATACCGCTGGATGAAACGAAAGCCTTTATTTTTTCAGCCGAGAAGGAGTCTTTGAAAAGCGGAAAAAGAAAGAAAAGAGAAACCGCGAAAAACATGAACGCCGCCGCCTTGAATTTTTCCCCGCGAATATTCATCTGGCTTTTTCCTTGAAGTATTCGCATTGTTTTCCGTTCGCTTCAAATACGATGAATTTGGGCAGTTTAGCGGATTTGACGTTCCAGAGGCGGCAGCCGTGAGGGAATTTTACGTCCCATGTCACGTGGTAATTGACGCATTTAACGCAGTTGATGGCTTTGTTTTCGTTCATAAATAAAAGGGTTCCGTTCAATAAATAAGGACGTCTGAAGCTTTTCCAGAGACGTCCTTATTTTTATAGTTATGATTAAAAGACTGTTTAAACGGCCGATTTGCCCGCAGTGGATAAAACCCCGCCGGTGATGTTTTTATATTGGGTGCCCAAATATTGGTTTACCGAGGTCAGATCGGTCTGTTTTTTAACGTTAGCTGAAATATCCGCGAGCTGGCTCTGGATCTTGGATTCTGAAATATCTTGCCCCTGGACCGCGCTGAATGTAGCGTTCAGGTTACTCAATGCCGTGGATTTCGCGCTCATATCGGCGGTGCTTTTCGTTTCGAATTTCGCGCTGATCGAATTCGCGGCTTCGGAGTATGCTTTCATGGATTCGACGCCCGACTGGGAATAAGTGGCCGCGGCTTCTTTTATGAATGTATCGGCGGCTTTTGTCGAAGCCTGTTTAGATATATTGTTGGAGACGGCGAGCATATCGGAAAAAGCGGCGCCGTTTTTATCGCTGTTCATTTTAACGCCAGTATCGATAAAGGTTTTAAGGCCTGAAGCATCGCCGTTTTTCGTGAAATTAACGACGGCTTTGCGGAATCCTTCGATCGCTTCTTTATTTCCGGTGCTTTTTACCTGTTCGTAAACTTTATTTAAGTTTTGGCCTTCCGAACTTATGACGGTGCTGATGCTTCCGGAAGAGGAAGAAGAAGCCGACTGCGTTTTCAGGGACGCGTATTTCTGGCTGACGGCGCTGAGGCTCTCATTGAGCTTGTTTGTATCCATGCCTAAAACTCCGGCGGCCATCCGCTGGCTGGCATTGAGATATTGAGTGTTATATGTAGCAGATGAGTTGGTTATCGAAGACATTTCAGCCCCCTTTCATTTTGGCAAAAACGAAAAATAATTAAGCGGCGTATAACGCGCTTATAATATAATGATACTAAATTTAAGCTGTTTTGTCAAATTTTAAGTTTGACGGCCGGTTTGGATTTTATTAAAGTTTATGTTCTGAAGCGCTATTGAATCGTTTCATTGACTATTATATCGCCCGTGATCTTGGCGTTCGGGATTATGATTTTTTTGTTGTCCGTGGAGTGAAGTATGGTCGCGAAGATCTGAATTTCCTTGACCGTTCCCTCAAATCCTACCACCTTTATCGAATCGCCGATTTTGAATGGGCGGAATAATATCAATAAAACCCCGGACGCGACGTTGGCCAGCGTGCCCTGAAGCGCGAGGCTTATGGCTAATCCGGCGGCGCCGAGAACGGCCACGAAAGACGCCGTTTGAATGCCCAGCCTTGCCAGGACGGCGAGCGTCATGAAGATCATGATGATAGCGTAAACTATGTTTTTTGTAAATGTGGCCAGAGTGACGTCAACGTTAGCCTTTAACATGGCTTTTTCCGTCATCCGCGAGATGAAGCGCGCAAGCCAGAAGCCGAAAATGAAAATAATGAAAGAAGTGAGAAACGTGACGCCGTAATCGAGGCCCAGTTCCTGTAATTTTTGGATCAAATTTGAAAATGACATTTGGGTACTCCTTTTTATAGCATTAATTAGTTAGTTTATTTCAAAAGAATCAAGAAATTTACCGATTTCGGCGGCTGAAATATTGTCCTTAGGCATTTTCGTGATCGCTATATACACTCTGTTGCCGTTGGCTACGATCCTTCCGCGTCCGGCCATGTTGTCGGAAAGATCGAATTCGACTTCCTTGCCTTTATAACCGCTTACGGCGATATCCTTTTTTTTGATTCCGGTCGCGTTCAACATTTTAAGAGTGTTGTCTATGAGCGAATTTAAAAGTTTATCGATCGGGAAATTATTATAGATCGACGGCAGTTCCGAATAAACGATTTCGTACTTGAATTTGCCTTCCACGCGGCATATGGTATAGCTGTCTATAGTGCCGCCGGGCATTTTATTGGACTGTTTCGGGCCGACGGAGGGTTCGTCCGGGAAAAAGGCTTTAAATTTGTGTTCCGTCGAGACGAATTCTTTCCAGGGTTTGGGTTTTTGCTCGCCGCAGCCGACGATAAGCATAAGAATGAGTATCAATAATATTTTATGTTTGAAATTCATGTTTATCTCCTTATAATGCTCTTGCGGGATGTGTTATAATATTTTAAAATTATACACAAATATAAATTTAAAATCAAGAAATGGTTTGACAGAAATTATTTTGGCGGTTGAGATTCCGGCTTGACCGGTCGCGCAAACGGCCCTGACGCGCCGCCGGCGTAAGAATTACGAAAGCGCCTCCGTTTTCTAATGATTAAATTATTTCTAATGAAAAAAATATAATATGAAACATATTTTAGATTTTTATAGTAATAAGTAAAGAGATCGCCCGGACGGCGAATAAATTTCCATGCGATTATGAAATAATAAATATAGGGGAGGACCAGCCATGATCTATGATCATAAAAAATTTGTGTTATCTATTATGCTATCCGCTTCAATATCCTTTTCCGCGCCGCTTTCAGTTTCTGCTGCCGGTATAGAAGCGCTTTCGGATAGTCTCGATTCCGGTTCGGGTTCAAATTCCACCGCTATAGCCACTAATGTCAAGGCGCAGGAAACCGGCCCGGTAATCGGCGTCGTTACCGCTCTTTATAAACTCAATGTCAGAAATACTCCTGACGGTAAAGTAATCGACGGCTTTCTTCCCGGGGTAAAAGTCGACATTCTCGCGCGCGAAGGAGACTGGTATCAGATCAGATACAACACGGGAACGGCATACGTCCACTCCTCACTCGTAACGATCGAATCGGGAACTCCAAAGATCGTAACGCCAAAGATCGATCTTCCGGCGGTCGGAACGACGACAGCCATATATTCCCTTAATGTCCGCCGCTCGGCGTGGGGTGAGATCATCGACGGATACAAGCTTGGAACTCAAGTTGAGATAATCGGCGTGGACGGCGACTGGTATATTATCCGCTACGGCGAAGGCAAGGCTTACGTTCACAGCACCCTCGTCAGCGTTAACGGCAAGAATACGCCGGCCGCGCAATCAGGCCAGGCCTCCGCGTCTGGAACCGCCGCCGCTCCTTCCGCTTCCGCCTCTGCATCTCAAACGGTCGCAAAAGGCGGCATAAACGGCCCCGGGATTCCGGCCGAACTGAGAGAAGGCATCGAGGCCGCGATGCGCACGCAGTGGTATACGACGCCCAATAAATGCCTTCAATATGCCGGAACGGTAGCGCATGAAGCCGGGGCCCCCGACGGCGGCAAGGAATACACTCAGCCACAGGCTATATGGCCCGCCGATACGACGCTTCGCGGATATTATATAAACGAACTTCCGAAGGCGGTCGAAGCCGGCCAGCTGCTGCCGGGAATGCTTATCCACGTGAAGGTTCACTATGACTATGATCCCGCTTACAGCCCGGAGAATGACGCGCACCACTGGTTCGTTTATGTCGGGAAGGACGAGCAGGGCGTTCCGCGCTTTGCAGACTGCCTTAAAGGCGCTACCCTTCAGACGGCGGATCAGATGTATAATTGCATGAATGGCGGGTCGGCCAAAAAATACGGCGACGCAAAATACGGTTATAATCGCCGCGTAACCGCTGTTTACGATCCTTTCGCATCGGTAAGATAACAGGGTTAATAATACGGTCTCGTATAGTCTGCAAAAGAATAAATAAAATTATAAAAGGAACCGGTTGCCGCTTTAAGTGGCCGGTTCCTTTTACTTAATGGTCGGGCGATAGCGTAAAAATTATAAATGACAAAAAACAAATATTCTGATAAAATCATGAAATTACAAGCGTGAAAAAACAACTTGATAAAGGGGATGACGTTTAATGAATTTCAAGTCTTTCGGGATGTTAATTCTTATAGTGATAACGGCGATAATGGCGTTTTCCATTCGGGTTTCGGCGGCGGATCAGATAAAGTTCAAACGCTCTTTCGGCGTTTTATTACATCCTACATCGCTTCCGGGCAGGTACGGAATAGGCGATCTTGGCGAAGCCGCTTATAAATTCGTCGATTATCTTAAACTGAGCGGCGCCACGCTATGGCAGACGCTTCCTATGGGGCCGACGGGTTTCGGCGACTCGCCGTACGCCTGCTTTTCCGCGTTCGCCGGGAACCCTCTTTTGATAAGCCCTGATATGCTAGTCGCTGAAGGTCTTCTGGTTCCGGCCGATATCGAATATATTCCGGCGTTTTCCGAGACTAAGGTTAATTTCGGCCTTGTCATAAACTACAAAAGAAGTCTTTTCAATAAAGCGTATGAAAATTTTCGAAAGCTGAAATCCGGTCCCGCCGTCCGTGAGTATGAAAGTTTCCTCGCGGAAAACGACGCGCTCTGGCTGGATGATTTCGCTCTTTTCATGGCGCTTAAAGAAAGGAACAACGGGGCCGTCTGGTCCGATTGGGACCGATCTCTGGTCAGGCGCGAGAAAAAGGCGATTTCTATAGCTCGTTCCGAACTTCGCGATCAGATCGGTTTCTTCAAATTTTTGCAATTCGAATTCTTTAAACAATGGCTGGCGCTTAAAAAATACGCTAACGCGAATGGCGTAAAGCTCGTTGGCGACATACCCATATTCGTTGCGTACGACGGAGCCGACGCATGGGTGCATCCTGAAATATTTTGCCTGGACGCGAAAGGCAAGCCCGTCGCCGTCGCTGGAGTTCCGCCCGATTTTTTCAGCAAGACCGGCCAGTACTGGGGTAATCCGGTTTACGACTGGAAGGCCCTTAAAAGAAGCGGGTTTGCGTGGTGGATCGCCCGTTTTAAAAACACGCTCGTTCTTTTTGACATTATAAGGATCGACCATTTCAGGGGTTTCGAGGCATACTGGGAAATTCCGGCTTCCGAAAAGACCGCCGTCAACGGTAAATGGGTTAAAGCGCCGGGGCTCGAACTTTTTCGCGCGATAAGAAAATCCCTCGGAACTCTTCCGATCATAGCGGAGGATCTTGGCGTGATCACTCCCGAAGTCGAAAGACTGCGCGATGAATTCGGATTTTACGGCATGAAGATACTTCAGTTCGGTTTCTCCGGAAACGACGGCGATGCCGCGAAATATCTGCCGCACACTTTCAATTCGTCCCACGCCCTGGTTTATACCGGAACTCACGATAACGAAACGACCGCCGGCTGGTATGAAAACCTGGACCCGAAGGTGCAGAAATTTGTCCGCGATTATACCGGTTCCGACGGAAAGAACGTCGCCCGCGACATGGTGAAGCTCGCAATGTCGTCGGTATGCGACATCGCCATCGTTCCGTTTCAGGATATCATCGGGATCGATAATGCCGGGCGCATGAACACTCCCGGCACTTTCGGCGAGAAAAACTGGAGTTACAGGCTTAGGGGCGCGGACCTTAAAATGATGGACGCGCTTCAGATTAAAAAGTACTGCCGGCTTTTTGGAAGATAAAAGAGAATTGACGATCGTCAATAGCGTGAGGACAATAACGCGTATAATTACCGCTTTATTCAATCATTTCATTAAGGCGGCGATAAAACCGTCGCGCGAATGAAAAAGATCGGATCGACGTCTGATGTGAATATAGTAACTTTACAGGATCACAGAATTAAAAAGGCGCAAAAGTTATATGCTTTAATTCATATTGATAATATTCCCGGAAACTGATATTGCTTAAATGATGGCATTCATCGATATGAAAAATTAAACTTACGGGAGAAAAAAAGCAATGAAAAGAATTGTTTTTGTAGCTACTTCAATTGTCATGTTCTTTATTTTTGCCTGTCCGTTACAGTCCCTCGCCGCCGGGTTCGATATACTGATCTCGCAAGGGACCGTATATGACGGCTCCTCCAACGGCCCCCGCGTTGTCGATATAGGCATCGCCGACGATAAAATATCCGCCATAGGTGATCTTTCGGGCGCGGAAGCGAAAAAGGTCATAGACGCCAGGGGATTTATCGTCGCGCCAGGTTTCATCGACGTGCATAATCATTCCGACATGCTTTTTAATAAAGCGGGAGACAAGCGTTATATGTCCCTGCTAGTTCCGGCCTGGAAGGGCAATTACAACTATATCACACAGGGCGTAACGACCATAGTCACCGGGCTTTGCGGCCAGGGGTACGCCGACACCGATAAATGGCTCGGCCTCGCGGGCCTCATAAAGTACGGGACCAACGTCTATCACCTGATACCTTACGGCGAGATCAGGACAAAACTTTTTGGAAAAGACCAGCCCCGCGAGCTCACGCCGGACCAGCTCGAAAGCCTTAAAAAGAACGTGGAGCAACAGATGAAAAATGGCGCCATCGGTGTTTCCGTGGGCCTCGAGTACGCGCCGGACTGCTTTACGACCACCGATGAGCTCGTCGAGATCGCAAAGGTCGTCAATAAATATGGCGGCGTCTATGTCGCCCACATCCGAGACAACACTGGAACGCTCGATAAAAAAGGCGTGCCGGGCGTTCTGACGGCGATAAGGGAAACTGTCGAGATAGGTCGCCGCGCGAAGGCCCCGGTCCATATCTCTCATATCCAGCTGAACCTTCCGTGGAATAGCGTCGAGGCGAAACAGATGTACGGCCTGATAGAAAAAGCCAGGCGCGAAGGGATCGATATAACAGCCGATCAGCACCCTTACGAGGCCGGATACGCGGTTCTTTCCTATCGCCTTGCCGATGAGTTTAAAAGCGCGACAGGGGTAGTCGATAAATACAAAACTCCCGAAGGCCGGCTTATTTTAAAAAAAGAGGCCGAAAGGATCTTTTCCTTCCTTGGCCCGGAAAAGATCATGATCACTTTCTCCCCGGCTGAACCGAAATACACGAATAAGACCATCGCGGATATCGCGAAAATGGAAAACTCCACTCCCGCCGAGGCTTACGTGTCTCTGTGCTGCATGGACAGCGTTCCGTTCGCGCTTTTCTTCGAGATCAGCGAAGAGGTCAACCGTGGCAACATGCCGCATGATTACGTTTTCACGGTTTCCGACGGCTACACGGTATTCAGGCCGGGAATGTCGCCCCACCCGAGATTTTACGGGTGTTTTCCGCACAAAATAAGAAAATACGCGATTGAGGAAAAACTCATGAGTGTGAACGACGCCATCCGTTCAATGACGTCGCTTCCCGCGAAAAAATTCGGATTGAAGGGCCGCGGAATGATAGCGCCCGGCAACTTCGCCGATATCGCCGTCATAGATCTTAAAAATTTCACCGACCGCGCCACGTACAGGGAACGCGAATTATATTCTACGGGCGTGATGTATCTGCTGATAAACGGCGTTATCTCGATCGAATCCGGAAAGATCACGGGCAGGTCTGGCGGCAGGCCCTTGAAGTTAATTAAAGACCGGAAACAGGAATCTGACATCTCAAATATTTCCGGTAAAAGAACCGCTGCCGGAATGATACCGCATTCACCTGAATAAAAACGCCTTAAACTTTTAAAAGTTCACCCCATAGCGGATTTTTATCCTCAAGTTATCGTCCGTGCCGGGCGCACTAAAACAAAAACCCCAGCTTTCGCGAGGTTTTTTTATTTTTATTGGTTAAGCTATAATTTAATCAACAAGGCGGCTAATGAAGTTATCGGGTCTATAGTTTCAGGCCCCGAAAAGCTTGTCGTTGAGAATAAAACTTTTGGCGATCCCGTGAAAAATTCCAATGGCGTCACATTTTATATTCCGAGATACACGCTCAACAATATCTGCTTATCGCTAAAAAAATATGCGATGAAAAACAAAAAAACCCCTCTTGCGAGGAGCTTTTCCGTAATGTCGAAGGCGGGACTTGAACCCGCACGAGCACAAGGCCACTAGAACCTGAATCTAGCGCGTCTGCCAATTCCGCCACTCCGACTTTTGTTGACTTGTTAATTATATCATATAAAATCAATTATGTAAAGAATTTTTATATAATCATTACTTATCAAATTGACACTCATTAACATTTTTGATATAATCATTAGCAAAAAACTAACAAACGCTCATATTTCATGTTTTATTTCCCGCCCGCCATGTTACTGCCTGAATTATAAGATAATAATATTTATTACATAAAGAATCAGGAGGCCCGCCATTAAACTAAAACCTGAAATCGAACAGGTCATCATGCCCCAGAATTTTATTGAAACGCACTGCAAAAGCTGCGGCCGCTACATCGGAGCCTGCGAAGTTTGCCATTTTTGCAGAACGTTCAACCCTAAAAGGACCTCGGTCCGGCTGTTGAAATATCTGTCTCCGGTTGTCGCCGTGTTGGGGCTTTTCGTGCTTCAATATATAGGCGTTCACTATGGAAATCCGGAGGTAAAGCTTGATTCGCTTTCCAGGAGAAGCAATTTCGCTCAGATAACCGTAAAAGCCGCCGTAAACGGCCCCGTTAAATATTATGCCGCGACGGATAAGGGCGAAGAAAGCGGCGGTTCGATGGAATTTGAGATCGACGACAACTCCGCCCTTATGCTCGTGCGTTGTTATGACGACGCCACGCGCGAACTCGTAGACTCTAAAAAGATCCCCTGTCTTGGCGATAAAATCAAACTCAGAGCCAGTTTTCAGCACAAAGGAAAGGGCGGAATGCTCATACTGGGTTCCGCCTATGGAATAGATATCGAAAGAACGGTCCCGGCCAAGGCGACGCCTTTGAAAAATTTCACGAACCAGACGCCTGAGAATTTGAAAAAAGGCGAACGCGTTAAAGTTTCAGGCCGCATATCCGATGTTTCCGACGGCAGGTACGAGACGAATATAACGATAGACGACATGGCTTCGGGAACCGTCACGGCGTCGATACCTTTAAGCGTGCTTCAAATAAATAAACTCGTTAAGGAAAACCCCGAAGAATGGAAGGAACGTCCTAAAGCAGGAGATCTGGTTACCATAACCGGAGCGGTCGACTGGCGCGGCAAAAAGGGAAGCGCGTTCCCCGTCATCGTTATCCCTGAAACTCAGGCCATAGTCAAGACGGACGAAGCCACCGTCAAAACCGACAATATTTAACGAAGGGGTTGAAATAAATTGGAAGATAAAAAGAGCTTAGATAAAAATTATTTTGAAACTATCGCCGAAGACAGTCTGAAAATGGCCAACCCCGGATTCTGCCCCAGCTGTGGACGCCAGATAGGAATGATAAAGCGTTGCACATACTGCAGCACTCTTACGTCAGTCGATGAGCGCATCCGCGTTAAAAGTATAAATATGTCGACGATCGTACTTTTTCTGGCGGCTTTAATGTATTTCGCGATAGCTGCGGCGTATAAACCTCAATACGATATAATCTCGTCGCTTAATGAAACCAAAAACTTCCAACATGTGAGGGTTTTAGCGCAGGTCAAGCGCGTAAGCGAATTCAACGATAAATATAAAAAACGCCCCACGCTTCAGTTCGAACTTATGGATAAGTCCGAAAAAGAAAGCGAAGAAGGCGATTCGGTTATAAAACTTAAAGCGGAAGGCGAGATCGCGGCCGAGATGAAAAATAAAAATATCGTTCCAAAGGTAGGCGACATAGTCGAGGCATCGGCGTCGCTTTACGCCGGAAAAGGTTATAGGACTTTAAGTCTCGCCGGCGCGGAATTTTTGAAGGTCGTCGGAAGATCTTCGGAAGACGCCGCGGTCGAAGCGACGATAACCGAATTACTCGATAACCCCGATAAATATAAGGAAAAAGTCGTTTCGGTTAAAAAAGCCGTTATACTTAAAAGGGCCAAGAAATTCATTATGGAGGCTGCGGATCCTGGCCAGCAGAGAACTCTCATGATATTCGGAGCCGACCCGCAGGCTTTTTCGGATAACCAGAACGTGTCCATAAGCGGGCGCTTTCTGTATTACGACCGCGGCGAACGCTGGGAGATCAAGGTCTCGGAAGACGATCCGAACGCCGTAGTAATCATTAAATAAGGAGGAATTGAGAGAAATGGAATTAAGTTTAATAATATATTCATCCATAGCGGCCCTTGTCGGAGTTTTAATTTCGCTTTTAGCTTCGCTCATTCCCGGGCTTCACATATATAACGTAATAGCGATAACGATGTTGTTCTCCTTTACAGCGGCCGATCTTTTCGCCACGCTTCATCCGCTCGTTCTGACCAGCTTCATGATAGGCATGGTCGTTAGCTTTTCGATGCTTTTCACGATTTCTTCACAATATATGCAGCCTAATGACGACAGCTTCAGAAGTATAATGCTCCCGCATGAGCGCTTCCTGCTGGAAGGCCGCGCTCACGAAGCGGTAATGATAAGCGCTTTCGGAAGCCTTATAGCCATAATGATAATAACGCTTCTGTTTCCAATTTTTCCGTCGGTCTTCGCTCTTATACGAAGGCTGACTCAACCTCACGTTTACTGGATAGTCGGACTTGTCATGGCTTTTATATTGATGACCGAATGGCCCAAGGATCACGGCGTTGGAAAGACCGGCTGGCAGAGGTTTATGGATGGCTGGGTTCAACTTTCCATGGGCTATTTCACTTTCATAATCTCCGGAATACTCGGTATGTTCGTGTTCTTTAACACCATTATCCCGGTCGAAAATTCATTTCAATCGCTTATGCCTCTTTTCGTAGGACTTTTCGCAGTGCCGTCGCAGATAATGACGATCATAACGAAGATAAACATCCCGAAACAGCATATATGCGAATCAGTCGAATGCGCTCCTCACGACGTTATGCGCGGCGGCGCCTCGGGTTTTCTCGCCGGAATGTTCGCGGCCGTTATCCCGGGTATGACACCCGGCCCGGCGCTTTTACTCACCGGCCATCTCACCGTCACATCCGGCGAAAGACAGTTTTTAATAGGCGGCGGCGTGGGGCGTATAATTTATTACGTCGGCGCGCTCTTATTGTTCTTCATGCCCGGCGTATTCATGAGAAGGGGCGGCGCGGCCATAAACATAAGCCTTTTCTTCGTTCCTGAAACAGCCGAACAGTTTTATATGATATCGGGCGTTATCGCTCTTACGGGCGCGGTATCCTTCCTTCTCTCGGGCTGGTTCTCAAAGGTTTGCGCCCATCTCGTGGAAGCCATCGATTATAAATATTTCTCCATGGCGGGTTGCGTTATACTCGTCGGCCTTACCGCCTGGATATGCAGCTGGCAGGGTCTTGTATTGCTCGCCGTTTCGACGGCCCTCGGCCTGGTTCCTAATTTTTGGCATTCGCGCCGCCTGAACCTTCTCGCGGTCCTTATGGTTCCGATATCGTTTAATATGGCGGGTATCGGGCCGGCTGTCGCCAGATTCTTCGGCTTTTATTAAAACCTGACGTGAAAAGATATATTCAACAAAAAGAGTAACAAATAAAAATCGTTCCGTAGCAGGGACGATTTTTATTTTAAATTTTAATTAAATATTTTAAATTGTTTTTTAAAAGCAGTGCGTTCGGGGTAAAAAATAAAGAAAAAGAGCGAATAAAACAGATAATGCCTGAAAACAGGTTTAAATAAATATTTGGCTTTCCTCGTTTTTTTCCGATGCTATAATGTAAGCTATAACTATATGTATTAAGCGGCAAAAAACCAGAGGAAAGGGGTGATGCTTATGATAAGCGGCGTTAGCGGCGGCGGCGGTTACGATATAATGGCCCTGCTGCAGCAGCAAAATCAAAAAAAGTTTGCCAAGATCGACACTGATGGCAGCGGAGAAGTCAGTAAAGACGAGTTAAAGTCATTCACTGATAAATTATCTCAAAAAACCGGCAAGACGGTTGATTCCGAAAAATTGTTTTCAGCGATAGATGCAAATGGCGATAATTCAATCACTCAGGATGAAGATGCGGCGTTTAAAGCCAAGATTCAAAAGATGAGCGAGTATAAGAGCTCGGCCGTCAGACCCGAAGATATTTTCAGCAAGATCGATACAAGCGGCGACGGAACTATCGATAAAACCGAATTCAGCGCTTTTACCGACGAGATGAACAAAAAAACCGGCAATTCCATGAATGCCGACGAAATGTTCGCTAAGATCGATACGAATGGCGATGGATCGATAACTAAAGATGAAAATGCGGCGTTTGAATCAACAAAAACAAGTCAGGCCGGCGGAACGGCTCCAGCCGGAGGGCCTCCCCCGAGCGGCGGCGCATCGGGCGGCGGAACCGCGACAAGCGAAGAGTCCGAGGATTTAAACAATAATGGCATCCCAGACAATCTGGAAAATCTGGATAAAAACAATAACGGCATAGACGATTATAAGGAAAAAACGGCGGATGCCAATAATACCAATGCCGCCAGCGAACAGATAAAAAACAACTTCCTTCAGCAGGTTATGAACGCTTACCGGCAGGCAAGCAGTTCGTTTACACAGTATAATCAACAGTCTCAATACTCTTCTCTTTTGAATACGCAAGCTTGATAAAACCAGTCAACCTTTATCCGCCTGAAAATTAATCGGTCGAAGAAAACTGATCGCGCTAATTTTGAGGCGGATTTTATTATCCGCTTATTTAATTTGTTAAAATAAAAAAAATGGCGAAAAACTCACTGTTAGTGAATAAATTTTGCCATTTTTTATTTATGATATTGAATTTTATTTAGTTGAGATGTTACCGGGTTTATATTTTTGATTTATTATTAAGAAAGAGGTTTATCTACTAAATCAACAAACGAAAGCTTCAAGAGAAGCTCTTATGTCGGCTGCGATCCTGTCAAAATTATCGTCGCGTCCGGCCTGACTTTTGAAATCGGCTTCTTTTACCGTTAAAAGGTTTTCGTTACCGTTTGTTTTTATGCTTTTTTCATTTTTAGGGTTGATGTTTAACATACTATCTCCTCCGTGATCGCGCCGGTCGGATTTTACTATTCATTGAGAACCGGCATTTTAAAATTGTTGCTATAAAAAATTATTTGGTACTGCATGCTGATTTGGAAATTCAAAATTTATTAATGCAAGATATATGCCAACAATTTTATGAACAATCGCCTTTTAATTATACAAAAAAACCGGCATTATTAAGTGCGGCGTAGTATTCAAATGTTTTTAAAATAAGAAAATATTTGAGATGGAATTTTATAAAAACCGCTGTAGAAAAGGTTGTTTCAGAAAATCGAATAAAAGTTTCCGCGCGAAAATCCGGCGTGTATAAAAATCCGACAGAAAAGTTTGTTTTTTAAACAATTGAACCTTTCGTGTTGCACTCTGGATTTTTTAGTTCAATATTTATATGCGGCTGAAAATTTTCTTTATAAAGACTATTTTAAATGATATTCGTAAGTGAATTCTTTTTTATATACGGCGTCGCTTTTTTTGTCGAAATAAACTTCTTCGATAAGGTTTCCATAAGGGTCGTACCTGTATTTATATTCGCCGATATTATGGACTATTTCGTGCTTAAACGGCGCTCCGACGTCTATTTCCGGCGTTTTTACCGCTTTTTTCACGACGTTGCCGAAGTCGTCGTATTCGTAAAAATGGCCGTGGCGGACCATTATTCCGTCATGCTTGTAAAATATCACCTTGTCGACGCGGTGATATTTTTTGTCGTAGGAAATGGAGGCGACGCCCTGATCGTCCGTAATGGCAATGTATACTGGATATCCGAGGTTATCGTACATGCACTGATATTCGCCCAGAAGATTTTTGGCCGCGTCGTAGCGTTTTTCGAAGAATTCGACCATCTGGTCGTGGATCTTGAAAATATATTCCGACTTCCACTGCGTTTTGCCCTGGCCGTCGACGCATACTTCATATTGCGGGAGCTGGAATTGATCGCAACCGCGCTGGTATTTCATAAGGCTTATAACGCGATCGTCGGGATCCGACAATGTTTCTTCGACCGGGAAGCCGTCCGCGTCGTAACTATATCTGGTTCTGGAAACGAATTTTTCAACGGGATCGAAAACTTCAACGGATATTAAGTTTTCGCCGGTGTCGTATTTATAAATCAGTTTTCTGTTTCCGGGTGAGCAATTTTCATGTTTCTGGTAATATGTTTCGTTCGAAGTTTTTGCCGAGATACGGTTTCTCGCACGCATTTTTCTTTCCGTATCCTTGATATTTAAAAGCTCGCGTTTTATGGCGCGGGCGAGGTACGGTTTAGCGGCATCCGAAAAATCAGACCATTTGTGCTCTTTGAATTTCCGGTTCAGGTTGTAGGCGCGGATGAACATGGCGCGGACATCGTCGATATCTTCTTCGATGAGCCTGTCGTAGCAGAAACGCGCTTCGTTGTTTTTATCGAATGATTCGAGAAGGCAGCCTATCTTAAACCATATTTTTTCATCTTTTATGCGAAGTTCGTGCGCGCGGTCGAAATATTTCATGGCTTCGGCGGCGGTCGAGGCGCCCATGTTCTCGAAATAGGCCTCCTGCGTCCAGGGGCCGCCCATCTTATTTTCGGCGCCGGATAGCGCGTCCGGGTAATAAACGAAAAGCGAAACCGCGATCAATATAAAAGCTTTAATAAAAATTTTCATGAACATTCCTTTCATTAATTCTTCACTCTCAACTTGCCGTTCTCAACTCTTTACTCTTTACTTCGTTCTTCGCTTTTCGTTCTCCGCCGGCCTATTCTCCCGCGAGCTCTCTCGCGCGTTTATATATTTTTTCAGGCAGGCCGCACTTCTGGGCGAGCGTTATGGCGTTGGTCACGTTCGACGGGCCGTCGATAAGCTTGTAAGTAAAGATGCTTTCGACGCCGGTTATCTTTTCCTCGAAGTGATAATTTTTTATCGCGGCGCCTGAAACGTTAGACGCCGTAGCTGTCAGCTCGCGGTCGTGAGTGGCGACGATGAAACGGCCGCCGCTGTTTTTGAGATATTCGAGCGTCGCGCGGCAGAGCGCCAGCCTTTCGCGGCTGTTGGTGCCGTGGAACAATTCGTCGAAAATGCCCAGGACCATCTTTCCCTTCATGAGCTCGTCGGTGACCATCTTGACCCTTAAAAGCTCCGAGTAAAAGTGGCTTATGCCGAGCGTTATGGAATCGCTGACGCGGATATCGGTGATTATCCTCACGGGAGTGAGGCTCGCGCTCATCGCGCGCACCGGGGCGCCCGCGGCCGAGAGGACGGCGGCGAGCGAGACTGCTTTTAAGAACGTTGATTTTCCTGACATGTTGGAGCCGGTGATGATCGCGATGTCGCAGTCGTCGTTAAACGATATGGAGTTCGCCACGGCTTTTTCAAAATCAATGAAAGGGTGCGCGAGGCATGAAAATTCAAGCGTGGGATCCGGCGAATCGTCGATCTTCGCGAAACGGTATTCGGGCTGGTCGAGCTTGATGTTTGAGAAAGAGGAAAGGGCCTCGAATTCCGCCATGGCGGGAACGAGGTTCAAAAGCGCCGATCTGAAGCGGCCGACCTTTCGTTCCACCCGTTCGCACATGTTGATGTCAAAGAGAAAAACGGCGTCGAGCATGATCGGAAGCGGGAACTGCAATATCGCGGCGGTCCTGGATATTTCACCGAGTTTTTTTACGAAAAAGCCGTCGGAAGCTCCGCCGTCGGGAGCGCCCTGGAACTTCGAGGCTATAGCTGTCAAAACCGGGCTTTCAAATTTTTTCCCGGAAAATATATTTGCCAGGTTGAAAAAACACCGGCCGAAAAGCGCGAGCGATGAATAGTTCTTTTTGATCACGGCGCATTTTTCAAAAGAGAACCCGATGACAAAAACATTTATGAAATAAAGCCACGCGAAAATCTCATATTTTCCGGTTAAAATAGAAATGGCGGGCAGAAATGCCATGGCCATTATGAAATAACGGAAAATAACGTTATGTGGAAGGATGTCAGGGGCCGTCACCGCGTTCATATATTCTGAAAATCTCGTGTTTCTCATGGGAAAGGCGGCGACTTCGGCCGTTTCAATGAAACCGGCGTCCCCGAAAAGTTCCATGACCGCCGCCTGGCGCTCCCTTATGGTTTTAACGTCCATGAAGGGGGATTTGAGGCACTGATAAAGCCTTTGCTTTCCCGGCGCCGTCTGGGCCGTGCAGTAAAGCCCGAAAACGTTCTTTTCGCCTTCGAAAAGGTCGAGATCGTTTATTATGTGTTCCTTCATCTCGAACCGCGAAGGGTTGTTCGAAAGGCCGAAGGTGCCGTCGAGAAATTCATGGCTGACCGTTTCGTGCACCATGCTGTCGCGCACTCCCGGAACGGGCCTTTCGGTATCCCTTACGCGCGAAAGCTGTTCACGTTTTAAAACTACCCTGGCTCTGGCTTTTTCGAGAAGAGATATTATTTGATCGTGGCAATGTATCAGAACGGAAAATGAGATTATGAAAATCGCGAGAAAGATATAAGATGCCGTCAGGCGGGCGCCGGCGACGTCTCCCGAGGTTACTATGGATAAAAGGCAGGCAATTACGCCGAGGAAGAAAACCAGCCTGAGATTGGCGTACAGCGAGTCTTTCTTACTGAAAATTTCAAGGTCTTTTTCAAATGTTTTCAAAAGGCCTTCGTGCGACGAAATAAGCTCTTTTTTTAAAGATAGAGATTCTTTGTAATATTGTTCGTATGCTGACATTTTTTCAATCCTTTCTTAATCGAACGCCCTTTCGTTTTAAAACCGCGCGAGAGGCTTATAATTGAATTTTTTTGCGATTTTTCTGCGTTTTTGAACCATATACGCGGTTTTTGATCGGGCGCTCCCGGGCTTGAAACCGTTTGAACGGCTAATGCCGACGCTTTAGTTAAGATGCCGCGGCGCCATAAGGTCGCAAAAACAAAAAAATTATAACATATTATAAGGCGATAAATCCATTTTTTTATTTTAATTTTGACTTGAAAATAACGCTCATATGCTTTATAATATAATGGAATTTTTAAAATCATTAAAAATAAAAGGGGAGTGTCCGATCATGAAAGGTATCACCCACTTTTTAACAGGGGTAGCGACCGCTTCGTGCTTTCCGGCTGGAATGCATTCGGTTTTCGCGAACAAATCTTTTTTCCTTCCGTTCGGCGGCGTTTTCGGCGTCTGCTGCGATACGCTCGATTTCCGTTTCGCCCGCTATTTCTGGAAGCACGACTATGTCCTGAGAATAAACGAGGATAACCTCGACGCCAAATATATCGCCGAAGGATATGTAAAAGCGCTTGAACAGGCTTACAGTGAAAAAAAAGTCGTCTATCTTAAAATCGATATAATAAGGCTTTCCGCCAGCCATTACAGGACATTCAACCTTTTCGTGGATGATAAGCGTAAAGAGGTAACGGTTATGATCGGCTCCATAAAAACCATGAGCCAGGTAATGGAAAAACTTGATTATCTGCCGTCCTATGAAACGATGCAGAAATCGATAACCGAAATGGGCGTTCCCAAGACGCTTGAAAAACTCATCGATCATCTGCCCGGCATGCCTGAAACCAGGCCGACGGAAAATAATTATTACACGGCGAAATTTAACGCCGAGATAAATAACACATATTATCAGGATACCGAGGTCGGGATATTCTCCGGCCCGGACTTCGCCTTTGAATATGATAACGGCAAGGTAAAGATCGATTTTATCCCCTGGCATCGCCAGTGGTCTCACAGCATCACGCTCGGCGTGATAACCGGCCCTCTCGCTTTCGCGATATACGCTCCTTGGAGCGAACTTTTCAAGGGAAATTTCATGGGGCTTTTTACGCCGCTTTCGATATCGGCTTTTTTCATGGGCATCTTCGCGATGTTATCGCATGTTTTCGTCGATCAGACGGGACATCTCGGTTCGAACCTTTTTTATCCGTTTACCAAAGGCCGCTCTCAGGGCCTCCAGTGGACTACATCGGCGTCCACTTTTCCGAATATTTTCGTCAATTATCTTTCGATCGCCATAATAATCTGGAACATGAACGCTTTCGCGCCTACGCCCGCGTTTACGCTTCCGTGGGCGGCATCCGTCGGCGGAGATTTTTCAAATCCCGCATACTATCTGATCTCTTTATTGAACTACGCGGTTTATTTCGTGGCGATTCCGCTCGGTATAATATACTCGCTCGTATTGCTCTACAAAAAATTCTACTATGAAAAACGCGAGGTCGAGACCAACGAATACTTCGACGTTTCAAGCATGTCCGGCGATTCCGGCGACATGTAAAAGACGCGCTTGTTATGGGAATAAATCTTAATTTTTTCAGAAAAACCCGCCGTCCGGATAAGCTTACAATAGGCGAGCTTCAGGGCGGCGGCGTTATTTTATCCTACAGATGTACTAATTCATGCGGCCATTGCCTCATATGCGGTTCGCCGAAACGCGAAAATCGCTGGCTTACGCCGGCCGAACTGGACGATGTTTTTGGCGTCATTAAAAAAGCGGGGCCGGATGCCGAGATGCATATCGGCGGCGGCGAGGCGTTTTTAAACCCGGACTGCGTTTTATCGGCCCTGGGCGCGGCGAAAAATCATGGCGTGCGCGTTTCCTACGTCGAAACGAACGGGTTCTGGGGAAGAAATCCCGGGAAATACAGGCCGATCCTTCAAAAATTTTATGACGCCGGGTTAAGAAGCGTGCTTATCTCCGTTTCGCCTTTTCACGCGGAATTTATAACGCCGGAAACCACTATGGGCGCTATAAGCCTTGTCCGGGAAGTTTTCGGGTACGGCGGCGCGTTCGTATGGATAAGCGAATTTGAAAGTTTTTTCGAACCGTTCGATAAGAAACGGCCCGTTAAAATCAAAAGCCTTCCGGCGGAAGCTATAAGAGCCATAGCCGATCTTTATTATCTCATTCCCGGCGGCAGGGCCGGATATATGGATCCGCCCCTTTATAAGATGCGCGGCGCCAGGGAATTTTTCATAACCGATTGCGAACGGGAACTGCTCGGAACGGCCCATTTTCACATTGACTGCTACGGAAATTATATGCCGGGCGGGCTTTGCGCCGGGATCGCCCCTTGCTCATACGGGGAAATCGGCGAAGAGATAGACATAAGCGAAAAGCCCGTGATCAAAGCGCTGCTCAATGAGGGCGTCAGAGGGTTGTTTAATTACGCCTCAAAATACGGATACGCCGAACTGAAAAAAGGATATGCGGGGAAATGTCATCTTTGCGTTGATATAAGAAAATTTTTGTTTGAAAATAAGCGACTGGCCGAGCTTAAGCCGGATGAATTCTATAAATTTTTATAAAAATTTTATTTTTTGAAACATTTTTAATTTATATTTAGTATAATATAAAAAAGGCGTGTACGCCTTTAAAAAATTTATTGTTTTTATTTTAACTGATATTAAATTTTTATATAAAGAAAGGGGAATTTTTATGCGAAGAAAAAATATTGCTATTTCTTTATTTCTTATAGCGGCGTTGTTTTCTTCCAATGTCGTTCTTTTAGCCGAAGAAACCGGCGGAATACAGGGCCTTGGAAATCAGCTTGAAAATGGCAGCGTTTCAAGTGCCGCTCGGAACGATCAAGCCGCGAACTCAGGTTCCGAAGTTCAGGCGGGCATCTCGGATCAAACGGCTTCAAAGGTTGCGGCCGGTACGAGCGAAACGGAAGTTTCAGGCGGCGACGAAAAATTCGGCGGCGTATATCCGGGAAATGGCAGAGTTACGAGTTCATTCGGCTGGAGAATACACCCCGTTAAAAAAACGAGAAAATTTCATACCGGAATAGATATTAGCGTTCCTTCCGGAACAGCCATGTACGCCATCGGGGACGGAATTGTCGTTTCATCCGAGACGCAGCGCGGATATGGAAATACGATACTCGTCATGCACAACATAAACGGAAAGGTATATTATTCGAGATACGCTCATCTTTCAAAGAGGGCGCCGGTCGGAACAAAAGTGGAGCGCGGGAAACCCATAGCCGGGACGAAATCAGGAAACACCGGTATGAGCACCGGCGCGCATCTTCATTTTGAGGTTCTTGACGCGAATAAAAAAACCGTAGATCCGATGAAATTTATAGATCCTTCGAAATACAAGGGCGACTCAAACGCTAACGCTGATCCGAAGGCGAAGCCGACATATAAAAGCCTGAAAAAAGCCAAGAGAGCTAAATAAAAAATAAGATATACATTTTTTAATAAAGCCGCCCTTCTCCGGGCGGCTTTATTTTTTAAACTAGTTGAAATTCAATTATCGATGGAGTATAATAAATATCAAGTTGAAATTTTAAGAATATAATTTGGAAGTGATAAATTTGAAAAAAATAGTGTTTTTGATACTTATGACAATGATTTTAGCCGGGTTAACGGGCCCGGCCGCTTATTCTAAAAATGACGAAGCGCCGCAGCTCGACCGTGGAAAAGTTTTAATATCCATACCATATGGAAAAAATTACGGTGAAATATCAGGCCCTTCAACCGGAGCTGGAATGGCCGCGATCGACAATCCTTCATGTTTTACGGTTGACTCGGCTGAAAACATCCTTATAACGGATGCCGTCGCCGGGAAAATTTTAAAGGTCTCGCGTGACGAAAAAAAAGCGACTGAAATTTTCAATTATAAAAAATCGGTGATAGGGAGCGATTATGTATCAAATATCGCCGTTTCGAATTCAGGTTTTATATATCTTGCCGATGCCGAAGCCAACAGGTGCGTTAAGTTCTCGCAGGATGGCAGGGAGCTTGCCGTGCTGGGTGAAGAAGGCCGCGGCAAGTCCTTCAGCAAGATACAAAACATTTTTACTGACGATTCGTCCGCCGTCCTTGTTATCGATTCGCTGGCGCACAGAATATCGATATTTGACGATAACGGAAAATTTACGGGCGAAGTGAAGCTTCCGATATCGAAAATGATATTTTCGTATGAAACCGCCGCCGATATTTCAGGAAATCTTTATATATCGTCGCTTAAGGATAATACTTTTAAAATAATGCGCGCCGATAAAACTTCTGAAGTGATCTTTTCGCACACGTGCGATCCCCGCGATCTGGGCGCTAAAATAGTGAACTGCCATCTGATAGGGTTTGACGAAAAAGAAAACGCTTACCTCAATGCGGCTGTCATCGGCGATGGGAAAACTTCGATCTCCCACTATCTCGTGAAATTCGAAAAAGGCCGGAAAGAATACAGGAAAATAAAAATCCCGGCGCCGCCGAAAGAAGCGAGCCGCGTGATGGCCAGGCCTTATATGCTTTTAAGGGAAAACGTCATAGTTTCTTACGCGTCGGACGCTAAAGAATTCAAGATAGTGAAGTTTGAATTTTAAAGCCTCATTTAACCTTGAAAAGCTTTTCGAATATTGAAACGTTATTAGACCTGTCGGCGACCGCGATCTTTATGACGTGATTTCCGGGTTTTAACATTGAACCGCTGTTGTAATTTTTAAGGTAGCAGTTAAGAGTTCCGGAAATATATTCGAAATTGCCGCAAAGCGAGCCGTCCAGATAATATTTTATATCCTCCCGCGATATTCCCGACCCTTTGTCTGAAAGCGAAAATGAAAGGAAATTTTTGTTCGCGTCGGGCGAAATTCCGATGGGTTTCGCGAGCGTCTTCAATGTCCGTTTCAACGGCTTTATTTGAGGCGCGGAATCGTCCGCGGCGAGAGTTACCGAAAGGCGTTTC
This sequence comes from uncultured bacterium, assembly GCA_964545075.1. Lineage (GTDB taxonomy): Bacteria > Muiribacteriota > UBA9980 > UBA9980 > UBA9980 > DAOPXV01. The sequence goes on along the minus strand of CAZJFS010000006.1, from coordinate 32,678 downwards.
AAATAGCGAAATTCGGCTTCCATAAATTCATCATTCATGTACTTTTGCGATGAATTACCCATGAACGACAGATTTTTACCCGCTTTCATGTAAATTCCCGCGGACGTTTTTTTTACGGTTCCCGCCGGGATTTTATAAAAGACGCGCGCCGAGACGGGCAGTTTTGAAAACGCTATGGACGCGGAGCCGGAAACCTGCGGCCGGGAGGAATTTACATCAAAAACGCTTTCCGAACCGGCATATAAAGGATTTGACATATTGCAGTATTCGGATACGACGAAGGAAAAGGGACCGAATTCCTCGCCGGATATCTGCGATCCCGATACCGCTTTATAGATCTTCATTCTCCTGCCTTCATAAAAAAGCTGCCGGCCAGCCGCGTTTTTTACTTCAACGTAAAAAACAGGATTTTTTATGGCGTCCTCATATGAAAAGAAAAAGCACGTCGCGCCGTTATCTGAAAAAGACGGTATCTCGCGCCTCGTTTTATCTATGTCGAAATAAAGCCTGGCCGAGTCCGTGCTTTTTATGCCGGAAAGCCTTAATAAAAGGCCGTTCTCAAAATATTCAAGTTTCATGATGTTTCCGGCCGCGGAACCCGTTTCTTTCTTTGTTTTAACGCCGGATTTTTTTACTTTATTGTCCCTGGCTTGCGCCGCGGATGATTTTTTAGCCGCGCCGGCGGGCCTGATTTCCGCGGACGGGGCCTTTGCGCCGTGTATTGAAAATTCCTTCAGGCACCTGTTTCCGTGATAATCCTCGGCCGCGATCTCCAATATATAGTCGCGCCCTTCTGAAATTTCAAAAATGCCGCCGTTCTTATTTTCTTCTATATATTCCGGCCGCGATTTTCCGCCGGTGGAATCGAACATGTTGTAATAAAAATTTCCGCCCGCGGCGTCGGAATAATATATGTCGTAAACGTATTCAGGTTTTCTCATGAAGGCGCGGTGGCACGAATCGAAAACTATGCCATAGACGGGAGTTTTATTTATCGATACCGATAATTTGTAAAGGCCTATTCTGGAAAAGTTTTCGTTGATATAGCGGTTCTCGTCGTATGCCCTTACGCATAACGTAAATTTGCCGGCCGCGTTGAATTTAAGGCCTTCGCGAGTCTTTTCAAGCGAAAAAAAGCGGCGCAGCGGTTTCCCTTCCACTAATGAATTTTCGTCGTACGGCTGTATCGCGAATGACTCTATTACGGGCGGCGTCGGGTCGATGGTGTCGTCCTTGCTCATTAATTTCATGGGGTTTAGTATCATGTCCGATGAATCGCATATTTCATAATGAAGGTGCGCCGGACCCGCTCCGGTGTCTCCGGAATAAGCTATCAATTCGCCTTTTTTCACTTTAATGTCCGAGGAGGCGAGGTCGGCCTCGAATGGAAAGCGTCTCTGCGCTTTTATTCTTGCGGCTTCCATGAGCGCGCCGAGTTTCAGCCTGTCGTTCTCGAATGAATCCAGATGAGCGAAACTGTACTTTTTGCCGTCATTTCCTTCCATGGTCAAAAGCATTCCATAGCCGTTCTCGTCCCCGTTTAATTTAATTATTTTTCCGTCGCATGGCGCGAGGACCGGGATCTTAGTCCTGCGAAGCGTTCTCACGTCGTCTCCGGCGTGCAGATGCCCGTTTCTGTATTCGCAGAATGTCGCCGATATGCTGTCGTTTATTCTCAAGGGATAAATATTTTCCGCGCGGGCGCTTGAAACCGCTGGAATGAGGGTCAGACAGAAAATGATGAACGCCAGGTTTTGTAATTTATGAATTCCGGTGAAAAATGTACGCATAAAGCCGAACCGCCTTTTTAAAAAAATCGTTGACAATATTTATTGATTAATATAAAATAACAAAGAATTATAAAATATTATTATGAAAAACACAAGGATAAAAATCGGACGGACAGATAGCAAGGTTCGGAAAGCTCGTTTCCGCTGAACCTAAAATGATAGATGTCTTCAACCTTGCGCAGGATATAGCTCAGACTGACGCGACGATGCTCATTCTCGGTGAATCCGGAACCGGCAAGGAACTCATGGCGCAGGCGATACACGACCGGTCAAAAAGGGCCGGCAAGCCATTCATAGCCGTGAACTGCTCCGCTATTCCGGACAATCTTATAGAATCGGTTCTTTTCGGTCATGTCAGGGGCGCTTTTACCGATGCCGTTTCGAATCTCGAAGGGAAATTCAAGGAAGCCAGCGGCGGGACGCTCTTTCTCGACGAAATAGGAGATATGAGCCCCACTATGCAGGCTAAGATACTTCGCGCGCTTGAAAACCGTGAAATACAGCCGGTCGGTTCCAGCAAGACAGTCAAAGTCGATATAAGGCTTCTGGCGGCCACGAATAAGAACCTTGAAAAAGCCATAGCGGAAAAGGAATTCAGAAACGACCTTTTTTACAGAATAAACGAGATTACCGTAAGCCTGCTGCCGCTGCGCGAGCGTCTGAGCGATCTTCACCTCATACTCTGGGATATCATCCAGGAATATAACAAAGAGTTCAATAAAAAAATAGAATCGGTTTCCGTCGCCGCTCTCGGCCTTCTTCAAAAGCATGACTGGCCTGGAAACGTAAGAGAACTCAGAAATATAATAAAAAGGACCATGCTTTTAATAAGCGGCCACACTACGCAGATTTTCGTCGAGCATCTTCCCGTTCAGTTCTCGCCTGACGTTTCCAAAAACGGCTCGGGTGAATCTTATCTCGCGCCAGGCGCTCCGCCGGTCCCGCTGAGTTCTTCCGCCATGAATGTTTTTCTTGGCGATCGCATGATGTCTCTTGAAGAGATCGAAAAAAATTATATATCCATGGTTCTTGAAAAAAATTCCCACAATAAATCTAAAGCCGCCAGGATCCTTGGCATCGACCGTACCACTCTTTATGAAAAGATAAGAAAATACCGGATAGACGAAGTTAAATAAAGAGCGAGCTGAGCGCGTTCGTGTCGGCCTGATCCGTTATGCCGATTATGAATATCCCGCCGTCTTTTTCAGTTACCTGTATATTTCTTTTTCCGCGCCGCCTCATATATGAAAGGTATTTCCGGCGGATGCCCGCGTCGTTTGAAAGCATGACCATCCGCTGGTTTTCAGAGCCCTTCCATAAGCTTCGGGTTTTTTCGCCATGAATAAAGGGCCCGTCAATCAAAACGTCGGCGAGTTCTAAAATTTTGTCGTGGCGGTCTTTTATGGCGTCGTATTTATAGCCGCTGTATATAAGAATATCATTATACCCTGTTTTTCGAGCCGATTTTAAAAGAGCGTGAAGCGCTTCCGGCTGATCGAAGGGTTCGCCGCCGGATAACGTGAGGCCTTCGGCGCCGTCGGTTCTGAACATTTTCAGCGAATTTTTAATCGATGCGAGAGAGGTTCCGCTCTCTTTCGTGAAATCCCACGTGTGATGTGACATGCAACCCGGACATCTTATGGAGCAGCCCTGCGTCCATATGCCGGCTCGTTTTCCGGGGCCGAGAGCGAGCACCGGGTAATGTATCAGACTTATATGCATGAATTTAGTTTTAACCATAGCGTCAAATTCCGCACTTTTATTTTGATTCTTGATTGTATTTTAGCAAAGAAAACGTTTTATTTCAATTGATCCGACAAAAAGATTCCTGCCGGTCCTTTTTTATCATGTTGAGAAGATCAGATGGGAAAGGATACAGGCTGGTAAAAAAATATTTACGATCACGCAGTGAAACCGCAGGATCGAAACTAAATAATGAAAAAATGGGTATCTCGAAGCATACGCGTGCATAAAAGAAATCTTTTAAAAAATCAGTTGAAAAAAGGGTTATGAAATCGGATTTAAAAGTGCTAATATGATTTTTAACCAAATTTGAAGTTCTGTGATAAAACGATATGAAAAAATTCAAGGATACTTTTAAACAAATATCCGCTCTGGATGTAAAGGCGCTTCCGAAAGAATACGCGCGGAAGGTCCTTGAAATAATATGCCATAACTACGATTTCAAATGCGGTTCCATATTTATTCTGAACCAGCCCTGCTACGGGTTAATATTTTCTTCATATAATACGCCTTCCGAATATCCTGAAATTTTAAAAACTGTTAACGCGCAAGGGATTTCGGAGCCGTTCGAGAAATGCATCAGGGATGGCAAATGTTTATTCATCGGCGACTGCAGCTCGGAACCTCTTCTGGATCCATGGAGATCAATAATAGATAAATTCAGCGTTAAGACCTTATTCTGCGTTCCTCTCGTAAACAAATCAGAGGTATTCGGCACTCTCAATTTACATGATACCAAAACACGGACCATAAGCGAGGACGAAATTGAAAACTTCGAATATATTAGCATACTCTTGTCTCATGTTATATCGAGCAACGAATATGTCAACGAGATCAACCGTCAGAACGAGAAACTTGAAAATGAAATTAACGAAAGAAAAAACGTGGAAAAACGCCTTGCCGAACAGCTCAATTTTTTAGAGGTTTTGATAGACGTTATTCCCAACCCTTTTTTTTACAAGGATGCTTCCGGCGTGTATAAAGGCTGTAACAAGTGTTTCGAACTATATACGGGCTTGAAAAAAAAAGACGTTATCGGAAAAACCGCGCATGATATCTATCCGAAAGAGCTTGCCGATAAATACGTCGAAATGGACAACGCGCTTATGCGTAACCGCGGTACGCAGGTATATGAATATCTTTATAGCGACGGCGAAGGGACTTTGAAAAGCGGCATATACAACAAGGCTGTTTTCAGCGATGCCACCGGTAATATTTCAGGCATCGTCACGGTTGGAGTCGATATAACGGAACAGAAAAAACTCGAAGATGAACTGAAAAAAGCGCGCGATTCGGCTGAATCGGCAAACCGCGCCAAAAGCATGTTTCTAGCCTCCATGAGCCATGAGATAAGAACGCCCCTCAACAGCATAATAGGATTTTCAGAAATGCTGACTTCGGCGGATCTTAGCCGGGAAGAAAAGAATTTTTTAAATTATATAAGGGTCAACGGCAGGCACCTGCTGTCTTTAATAGATAACATCCTCGACTTTTCAAAGATAGAAGAAGGGAAGCTCGAGCTTGACGTAATCCCTTTCAAACTTGAAAAGGTCATAGACGATGTAATATGCGTGACAAAGATCAACGCTATCGAGAAAAACGTGAAATTTGAGCGTATTGAAGGTTCTCAATATAATGACGTGCTTATGGGCGATCCTTCGAGGCTGCGCCAGATATTGATAAATCTGATGACTAACGCTATAAAGTTTACGCGCGATAGCGTTTCGCTGGGCGTGGATATCGAGGATGAGACTTCCGATTCGGTCCGTATAAAATTCGCCGTCGCCGATAACGGGATTGGTATCGCTAAAAATAACATCGACAAAGTTTTTTCGCCTTTCGTACAGGCCGATAGTTCCATATCCAGATATTATGGAGGATCGGGCCTGGGGCTAGCCATATCCAATAAACTCGTATCGCTGATGAGCGGAAATAAAATAAATATTGAAAGCTCTATAGACGTCGGGAGCATTTTTTATTTTACGGCTGAATTTAAAAAAGCCGAAGTAAAAAATACCGGGGCATTGAAAAATGAAACGGTTTCAGACGCGCCTGACGCCATGAAAAAAAGCTTCAAGGTCCTTCTGGTGGAAGATAATTTTTTTAACGTCCAACTTGTCCAGAAATTTTTGGAGTCTATCGGGCACACCGTCGATTCAGCCGATTCGGGAAAAAAAGCCCTGGAAATGATCACATGCCGGAAATACGACGTCGTGATAATGGATATTCAAATGCCTGAAATGGACGGCATTGAAGCGACTTCGCTCATAAGAAAATCAGGCATAACCGTCCCGATAATAGCAATTACGGCCGACGCTACGCAAAAAAACTACCGGCGCTGCATTGATGTCGGCATGACCGGATATATTACCAAACCGATAAATATTGACGAGCTTGAAGCCGCCATCTTAAATTCCGTTGAGGGCAAGAGCGCTTTTTTCAAGTTAGGCGAAATCGTAAACGAGCCCGAAGTTCAAATTTTTAATTTTGAAAAATTGAACAATAATTTTACGGGCGTGACCGGATCTATGGAAAAATTCGTAAAGCTTTTTTTCTCCAACCGCCGCCAGTATATCGATGAAATAACGGCGGCCGTGGCCGGAGCGGATCCCGAGAAGCTTAAGTTCACGGCCCATAAGATAAAAGGCACCGCGCTCAATGCCTGCGCTGAAAGAATAGCGGCCATATTTAAATCTCTTGAAGCTTGCGCCGAAGAAGCCGGCGGATTCGAAAAAGCCCGCGTTTTAATAAACGGCCTGCCTGATGAATTTGAATTATACAGGCAGCGGGCGCGTGAACATTTTTTCAACGTTTAGACTTATCGTCTTTCGTGTCCATTGAAATCCAGTTTTTTCTTTTGTATCAAATGTTTTAATATTAACAAATTTATAAAAAAACCGCGTGGCCTTTTTTAGGCTCGCGGTTTTTTTACAAGAGCGGCAGCGGCCGATATATTAAAGCTGTTTTATTTATTTTCTCCGATGTATTGTTTAAAGCGGGCATCGTAGAAGTCTATCGATTTTCTCATATATTCGCGCTGCTGCGCGTATGTTCCGGGGAAGAACGCGCCTTTAAAACCAGCAAGGCTTATGTTTTTAAGCGTTTTAAAGTCAATATCGTATAACTTTATCATGGTCATGTATTCGTCCGTGACGGTTACTCTCGATATCGCCCGGTTGTCGGTCGATATCGCGACTCGAAGGTTGTATTTAAGAAAGTCGCGGATCGGGTGCATCGAAAGGTCGCGCAGCGAAGGTAGCGTCTGGGAATTCGATTTAAGGCATACTTCGAGCGTGGTTCTTTCGCGGGCCATTCGTTCGGCTACCGTATTCATATATTCGAGTTTCTGATCGCGCGTCATTTCAGTGCCGTCCGGGTTTTTGCGCTGGATCTTTTCCCACTGGAAAAGCTGGGTGCCGTGGCCTATCCTGCGTACGTTACAGTATTTGATGGCGCCCATGACGCTTTCCGGGCCGTAAGCTTCTCCGGCGTGGCACGTGGTATGAACGCCGTTGTTATAGCAGTATTCAAAAGCGTCTTTGTGATCGACGGCCGGGAAACCGTCCTCGCGGCCGGCCAGATCGAAACCTACCACCAGGTACCCTTTTTTCATGGAGCTGACTGCGAGTTTCGCGACCTCCACCGAAGCCATCGTCGCCAGGTTCTGGAGATCATCGCCGGTGTGGAGTTCATATAAAGTCTTATAGTAATCGCCCATGTTCGGGTTTATCATGCGCATCGCGCAGAGTATCATGCCGCATTTATAAGGAAGTTCGCCGTTTTTCGCGACGCCGTCCTTGGCGTTATATTCGTTCATGGCGCGGCGGAGGCCTTTGTCGACTGATTTGACTATGTCTTCCCATCCGAAATCGAGGCTCCAGTGCTTCTGGGGAGCGAAGCGCAATTCGAAATATCGGACGCCTTCGTTGAATTCGTCGCACGCTATTCTGTATGATACCTCTTCAAGGCTTTCAGGCGTTCTCAAAACGCAGTTTACGAGTTCGAAAGGTGTCAAATATTCCATAAGGCTGTTATATTCGGGTTTGAATACTTTTTCGTCAAATTCTTCGGCTGTGCCTGATTTGAGATTGCCTATGCCCAGTTTTTTGCTTTCGGCTACGAGATCGACCTTCTGGAATTTAGCGAGTTCTACGAGCGTTTGGGAGTTGACCGAGCCGTCGAGATGAATGTGCAGATCGGTTTTGGGAAGTTTCATTATCTGTTCTCTGGTTACTTGAATCGTCATATAAAGCTCATCCTTTTTTTAAAATTTTTATAATGTTCTACTTTATTTTCAATGGAAGATACGGGTCTCCGAGCAGGTTAAGCTCATAATAAACCCAGCGGGTGGTGCCGTGCCCCATGAATTTTATATTTGCCTCTTTGGAAGCCTGGTTGGCGTCTCCGAGGCGGTTTTTACCCTGGGCGAAAACGGCGTTCGTGAACTGCCTGTGGAAATATTCTGAAGCGCCGCGCGTGACGACGTTCGTGTCCGGGTCCGGGTCTTCGGGCCCCAGGCCGTAGGATGAATTTCCAATGACAGCGTACGCTCCGCCGAACATCGTGACATGACTCGCGAGTATGCATCCGTTATCGGTAAATCTTCCGCAATAGCAACCCTGAGTGTATAAGAGATAATATTTTGAATTGACGAGCTTGGAAAGATTCCACGATGAAAGGCGCATGTTGCTGGTGACGCTCGAATGGCCTATGTGGTTTATAATATAAATGCCTGAGTTCAATGTGTTTATCATATCCGTCGACGACCATTTTTTATTCGGTGTGTCCTGAAGGGATGTTCTGGGATAAGCCGCCGGGTATCCGCAGGTTGTAAAGCCGTGCGTCGAGGAGCCATTTTCAATCTCGCCCATATAAGAAGACCCGAATATTCCGGGGAAAAGGTTTTCGCCCGAGAAAAGGACTTTTCCAAAATCGGCGGCGTCAGCATAATCGTAAGCGGCCATGGTTTTTTTAACAAAGTTTTCTATTTGTATGGCGTTTTCAACGGGAGCGCGGCCGACCGAAAGTTCGGAGATCATATCTATATCCGCTCCGTTATCGCCGTCATTTGGTTCGCCATATATGCCGTTTCCGTTTCCATCAAAAGATCCGTCAAGATTTGCGTAATAAGTGTCCGCCGGAAGTTCCTGATCGAAGTTCTGACCGTCCCATGTGAAACCGGCGTGGAGCGTTCTGACCGGAATGATCGGGGCTTTTGAAAGGCCGCCGCCGGCGAGAAGCGCATATTTAAGATTATTGTCGTTATATTTTTTTCTCAAAAAATTTCTGAGTTTTTCGGCGTTGTCCTTGCCTGACGATGAAGCTGTTATATCCTCGATAGCTGCCGTTTCAACGACAAGGCCTTTTTTAACGAGAAATTCGGCGAAAGTTTTAAGCGTGAAATCGCCTTTCAGAGCGATAAAATTTTTCGAAGTAATTATTATGTAGTCAATTTTCTTGTCTTTTATGGTCTTAGGTTTGTATTCGCTCACCATTTCGGGGTTTTCAACGAGCGCTTTTATCGTTTCACGGTCTGATTCTATGTCGCGCACGTTCGTGGCAAGCATTTTATTTGTGTTGGCGTCGATCACATCATATTTTACAGTCATTTGTGAACAATAATAAATTTTTCCCGTTTCGGCCTGATAAAAAACCGGGTGAACGTTGAGGACGAGTATTTTATAACCGCGCCCGGACTGAATGGAAAAATTCGACATTGGCGAAGCGGGATAGAGTCCGCTGTATTTGTATTTGAAAACGGGTTCTTTTCCGCCGTTGATGAGGGCTATTCTTTTTCTGCGTTCTTCAGCGAATTTTTGAAAGGAAAGCGGAATATTGAACCCGGCGGGTCTTAAAAGGTGCGATTCTTCTATTTCCGTCAATTTTCCGGACACGACTTCAACATTTGAAGCTGTTTTTCCGGGAGGGAGCATAATCTGGACGGGCCTGAACGGAAGTATGGGCATTTCGGGTTCATAAGAAAGCGGAAGATCGCCGAGTTTTACGTCGGTATAAATTTTAGATTTGATAAGTTCCGGCTTTTCAAAATTAAAAACAAGCTCTCCCGCAAAAGCGGCCTGAACTGAAACAATAATAAAAAGGGCCATAAAAAGAAAGGTTTTCTTCATACTCAAAACATCTCCCCCTGATTTTTTATTTATTGAGGTGTTATATCTTAAATAATATGACTTAATTTTATCACATTAGGTAAAATTACTCAATAAAAAAAATTGAAATAAAGAAGGAGAATTTTAAATTTTAGGCGAGGACATTTATTTTTATGCCGGAACCCGTGATAGGCTCTTTAGAAGGTTTTATGTTTGTGACGGTGGCGAATTTAAGGCATCCGCCGTCTTTTATATTGGCGACAAGCTCCGTATATGGTCCGATCTCGTATGTCTTGGTTATATTTACAGCGTTTATCATTATTTTGATGCCTCGTGCCATTGGTTTAATATTTTAATTATCGGATGCCGGATTGACTTCATTATGGTTCTCTGTAAAAATATCCGCATTAAAATTTTGATTGAAATAAATTACGTTTTTTGATAAAATAATTTCAGTTTCTGCCGATATATAGCTTCGATTAAGCAGTTAATTTTAAAGTAAAAGTGGTGATAAATCGGTGCTTTCGGAAATTTTTTCGCTTGTTATGCTGATATTTATAATACCCGTAACGGCCAGTTATTTTTTAAATATAAGTGTTTTTAAAATAATAGACCTTTTTTATAAAAAAAGCATGAACCATTAAACAAAAATTCACTAAGGTTAATATCTGAAAAAAGAAATAAGCAGGAAAAATACTTCTTGTTTATTTCTTTTTTTTTTGATATAATAAACTCAAATTTTTTAATAATTTAGAAGGAACAATGAAATTAATTGAAAAGCGGCTAGAATTCTTTCCGGAAGACAAGGAACTTATAAGTAATTTAACAGAAAATCTTAACATTTCACCGATACTGGCGAAGCTTCTCATCAACAGAAATATCGCGAGTGCAGGTTCGGCTCACCTTTTTTTAAACAGCAAGCTCACTGACGTTTATGACCCTTTCAAAATGAAGGATATGGAAAAAGCTTGTGAAAGGATCAAACTTGCCGTCGACCGTAAAGAAAAGGTAAGAATATTCGGCGACTACGATGTGGATGGAATAACCTCCACGGCTCTTCTTTACAAAATATTGAAAACTCTCGGCATTGAAGCGAGCTATTTTATACCGAACCGCATAGAAGGCGGCTACGGTCTTAACGAGAACGACATATTGAACGCGAAGAACGACGGGATATCATTGATAATTTCCGTCGATTGCGGTATTTCTAATTTTATCGAGATCGCCTATGCCAACAAGCTCGGGCTCGATGCGATAATAACCGATCACCATGAAGTTTCTCAAAAACTTCCTGAAGCTTTCGCGATATTAAACCCCAAACAATCCGATTGCGCTTACCCGTATAAAATGCTCGCGGGCGTTGGCGTGGCATACAAACTTGCGTGCGCGCTCGAAAAATATTATGATAATATATCTGCAAACGATTATCTTGATCTCGTAGCTCTTGGAACGGTGGCCGACATTGCGCCGCTCGTCGACGAGAACCGTATTCTTACCAAATATGGCATAAAGATGTTTAAAAACACTAAAAATTTAGGAATAAAAGCGCTTTTAGACACTCTCAACCTCAAGGACGCTGAAATTAATACGACCCATATAGGCTACATAATTGCTCCGAGAATAAACGCGGCCGGAAGAATAGGCGATCCGAACGTGGCTTTGAAAATGTTCTTAACGGAGAGTTATAGCGAAGCCATGCAGTACGTTCAGGTTTTAAACGGCGAAAACCAGAAAAGGCAATCGCTTGAAAATGAGATATTGATCGATGTCGAAGAACAGCTGAAGGGTTCTCACCATGACAACGTTATTATGCTCGCTTCCGATAAATGGCATGTCGGCGTCATAGGTATCGTCGCTTCGAAAATAAAGGAAAAATACTACAAACCGACCATATTGATATCGATCGAAGATGACGATAACTGCGTGGGCTCCGCGCGGTCCATAAATTCGTTTTCGATTGTCGACGCGTTGAACAACTGCTCCGATATTTTAAAAAGATTCGGCGGGCATAAACTGGCGGCGGGATTTTCAATAGAATTTTCAAAAATAGATATTTTCAGAAAAAAGATAAACCAGCTTGCCGAGGAAACCATCAAGCCTGACGATCTTATACCGACGCTTAAAATCGATTCTGAAATAAAGCTTAAAAGCATTACGCCGGATCTTTTAAACGAGATAACCCTTTTAAAGCCTTTCGGCCAGCAAAACCCGAAACCGCTTTTTTACGTTAAGAACGTATCCATATCCGAGCACAAAAAGATAGGCGGAGTGGCTTCGCATCTTCTTATAAAAGTTAAAAATTCAGGTTGCACGGTTGAAGGAATTGGCTTTAACATGGGTTCTTATGATGAAAAAATAATTTCGCCGGCTCAGTCGGTCAATCTCGTTTTTGAACTCGATGATTTCACTTTCTGGGAAGGCCAGAAAAAGATCCAGATGAAGATAAAAGATATCCGTTTCAATAAATCAAATAATTTTGAGTTTGCTGAAGACGAAGCTCAGGCGTCCCGGGCCGCGGATGCTGAAGGCGCGGCTACGACGGGCGGTACATTCGCAAAAAGCGCGGTCGCCCGTATGTTCGATCTTAAAAACATAGGTAACCAGTATTTTTTGAAAAAAAACTATGAAAAAGCCTATGAATTTTATCTTAAAGCGCTTGAGCTGGAACGCGATCCCTCCTTATATTATAACATAGGCCTTGTTTTCAAATGCCTTGGAAATTATGAAAAAGCGGTTGAAAATTTCAAGCAGGCTATCGATGTTGAAAACGTCAGGACGCAAGACCTTATGACCGAATTGATAAAAAAATCACAGGTTATGATCGAAAAAATATATAATTTAAGCATGCCGGGAAACAACAAATCTAATAAGAGGTGAAAACTTTGGAACAGATTAAAAAATTGATAAGAAACGTTCCTGATTTTCCTAAACCAGGCATAATGTTCAAGGATATAACGCCGATGCTGAAAGATCCGGCCGGCTTTGATCTTACAATTGAAACAATATGTAAAAACATTGACGCGTCGAAAGTCGACATGATATGCGGCATCGAATCGCGCGGCTTTATCTTCGCTTCGGCGGTCGCCGCGAGACTGAAAAAAGGGTTCGTGCCTATAAGAAAAGCCGGAAAGCTTCCGTGGGAAACTTTCCAGGTTAAATATGCTCTTGAATATGGCGAGGACAGCCTCGAAATACATACCGATGCCTTTTCTACCGGCTCGCGCGCCGTTTTAGTGGATGATCTTCTGGCGACGGGCGGGACCGCCAAGGCCTCGTGTGAACTTATAGAAAAAGCCGGAGGAACGGTTGATTCCGTTCATTTCGTTATCGAACTTTCCTTTTTGAATGGAAGGAACCTGCTAAAAGAACGCAGGGTAAATTCTCTAATAACTTATTAATTTCAAATCAGGAGCGTCAAAATGCTTTCAACTCCGAACGAAATTATCAAAGGCCTTAAAAGCGAAGATTGGGTGGAGCGTTTCATCGCCGCTAAAACGGCCGGTGAAAAAAAGATAAAAGAAGCCCTTTCCGGCCTTATTGAACTTCTGGACGACGACAATATACAGGTGCGCATAGCGACAGTGGTATCTCTGAAATCCTTCAATGATAAAAAGATCGTCGAGCATCTTATACGAGCGCTCGCCGATTCTTCAGAGTGGGTAAGGGTTCACGCGGTTGAAGGCATATGCCAGTTCCGCGATAAGAAGCACATTGAGCTGCTTACGAAATTTCTTGAAAACGAAGATAGCGAAAAGGTAAGGGCGACCCTTATAAAAGCTCTCGGCGAACTCGGCGGTGCCAAGGTCATTCCAATACTTACGCTATATCTTAAGGATTCCAACGCCCGCGTACGCGCGAACGCCGTTGAGGCTATAGAAAATATAGCCGGCTCTTCCAGCGCTAACATAAAAGAACATTTCATACCGCTTCTGGACGACGAAAATAACCGAGTAAAAGCCAATACCGTCAAAGCTCTCTTTAAAATGGGCGAGTCCAAAGCGATAGAAGTTCTGAAGAACATGATACGCTCGAAAGATGACTGGATGAGAGCCTCTGCCGCATATGTTTTCGGCGTTATCGAATATGAGGATAGCGTAAAATATCTATTGGCCGCGCTGGATGACGATTGCTGGTTCGTGGTTAAAAATGCCATAAAATCGCTTTTGAAAAAAGGTTCGAAAACGATACCGCATCTTGAGAAACTTTTAAAATCAAAACTTTCGGACAGCCTTAAAATGAATATAATTTCGGTGCTTGGCGAGATAGCGACGCCCGATTGTCTCAAGCTTCTGATCCCGCTTTTAAACGATGAGAACGGCGATATCCGTCAGCATACTGAAGCGACCATTGATAAGATCCAGCAAAAAAAGGCAATATCAAGCAACTGATAACCGCATGAAAATAAAAAAAAATAATATAAACGTGAATATATTTCAAAAAGCATATCAAAGATACTTCTTTTATGCTTTTTTATTTTTTATGGCGGCTGGGTTGTCTTTCGTTTTAATAGAAAACGCGAGTTGTGAAACGCGCGAAGATATAAGAAAGCTTTATAAGACCGGCGTCGATTACATAAACGATATGAATTTTGAAGCCGCCGAGGCCGTGTTTCGAAAGATCGCCGAATCCGGGTATGAATTCGCCGAGGCTTATAATAACTTGGGATATGCCAAAATGCGGCTTCAAAAATACGACGAAGCCATATTCGAATTTAAAGCGGCGTTAAAATTAAATCCTGATTTTGCGGATGCTTTGAATAACCTTGGCGTTATATACGCCAAACGTCCCGCTACGGCTACCATGGGGCTTCAACTGCTGAAAAAGGCCGTGGAACTTCAGCCTAACAACGCCAACTTTCACGATTCGCTTGGAACCTGCTTTCACGCGCTCGGTTTCGCGGCGGAAGCGGAAGTCGAATTCAAGACCGCCATGCTCGTTGACAGAAAGCTCGTGGCGCCGGTTTATAATATGGGGGTTTTATACGAATCGAACGGCAAGGAAACCGAGGCGATAAAGTATTATACTACCGCGGTTTCAATGAAAAAAGACCACCTGATGTCAAATTTCAGACTGTTTAAAATGTACCTGAAACAGGATGACGCTAATCTTTCATCGAATTATCTGTCGAATATTTTCAAAATATTGAAAAATTCCAAACTGGATAAATTTGAAAGATTTACGGTAGAATCGGAAATACTATGTAATTTAAAAACGTTTATAGTGGAGACGGCCATAAATTTCAACGTAGAGATGAAAAAACTGACGGCTTCGGAAACTTCGGAAGCCGCGTTTTCACCGAGCGAATATCTTATCGCTTATGAAGAGTTCTCGAACAAGAAATTATTCAGTTTTTTTGAAGGCACCGAACTTCGATGCCCCGAAACCGGAAAATATTATACCAATTACGTCAACCACGTAACGTGTCCGATCCATGGCAGTCTTCCCCTATTTACCGATAAAATATTCAATCTGAAGGACCTTCGCGGAAAATATCGGCGCAATATCTGTTCCGAGAACAGAAGAATTTTAGACTACGCCATATTTATAAACGATATCAGCGATACTGAAGAGGTTGGAACGATCGATGTTAAAGCGATCAATGATCTTATAAAAAAACGCTATCTGCGCGATATTCCCGAGTGCCCTGACGGCGGAAAATATTCGCTTGACGCGGCGGGTTTTGTATCTTGCTCAATCCACACGCCTTCGGGTTCCAGGTGATAAAATCTTCATGAAAATTGGAATTGCTTATGGGTATGGAAAAAATAAAGCTGGCGCTATTGATTAACGGGTCACGTTGTGCTAATATTTAAATAGGGAGTCAGAATGACGCCGGGGGCGCCGGAGGAAAAAATATGAAACGATACGATAATCCCGAAAAAGGTTTTTCGCTGATAGAGCTTATCGTGGTGATTACCATAATGAGCATTCTGGCGTCGTTCGCCGCCATATACTACAACAATAACGTGAACGATGCGAGGCACATCAGGGCCGCTCAGGATCTGGAAAGCATTAAGAACGCCATAAAAATGTACCGTGTCGATACGCGCGGGCAATACCCGCCGTCCATCGACGCTCTCGTCGGAAAGTACCTTGCTACAAAGCCGCTTGATCCGTGGGGTTCGCCTTATAGACTCGATCCCGTCAAATTTGAAATATATTGCATACCTAAAGCCTCGATGCCGCGGGTTTCATTAAAATACGGCGCCAGGCAGAATTAACCGCCGCCGACGGGTGGCTTGACTTTGTTCTGGCCGCGCGCTTCCGCTTCGACTTTCTGCATGATCTCGGACGCTGAAAGCGGGCGCCTTCCCGTTTTTACGGTAAAAAGCTGTGAAAAAGTTTTTGAATTTTCGGCTTCGGCCGACACGGCGAAGTTAGCGTATTCCTCGCAAAAATTGTTGGGCATTTCATAAGTGAATTGGGCCACGCCCTTTGATTTAGTGACTATGTCTCCGACCGGGGCCATCGGGCTTGATGCCGCTCTAAGCCTCGCGTTGCCTATGCACTTGACCTTAACGTCGCGCGCAAGAGCATCTCCGCAATTTCTCACGGAAATCAATATTTTTATCAAAGCCCCTTCCGTGGAGCCCGTAAAATCGACCACTTTTATAACGGTCGGCAATTTGCCCTTTTTTTTAAGGACGTCGATCTGCTCTTCGGTCAGCTCGCTGGTTGGAATATTGAGGATTTCTTCGACCTTGGGCTCGGCTTTTTTTGCGGCGGCCGCTATTTCCGCCTTTTCCCTGTCTTCATCTTCCTGGGTCCTATGTATTTTTTTAGATTCGAATTTTCCGAAAGGATTTGATTTCTGCCATATCGACTTAACATTTGCGTTTTGAGAAGCCGGCGGAGTTTTATCTTTGTCGTCGGTCATGTTCGGGCTTACCTCCAGAAAGTTATTTTGGGTTTAAAGTTAAACTAATTCAATATTCATTATACAATATTTTAAGCTTTTTTACAACGGCTATTTCGAAATAGTCCGCTTATTGCCGAGGCCGGCTGCGTTTTTAGAGATAAGCGTCGTAAATTTTGAATTTCAGGATGCAAGGCGTTTACGATTGCATGAAACTCATGCGCCTTATGGCTTTGCGATCGTATCGTTTTCGGCCGCCGCGATAATAACGAGCGGTATTTTAAGTTTTGCGCCGACTCTGTTCGCGATTATACGGATAAAGTTAGTTAAAAGAAATAATTCGGCGGATGAAAAAATAAAATCAACAATATTTTTTTTATTAATATGCTATTTCAAGGTTTAACCGATAGCGGTTCCGACGCATGATGATATGAAATAGTTAGAACCGGCGGGCTTGACATTTTGTGAAATTAATAATATAATGATTGCACCTAATTATTTGAAAGGGGTATTACACAATGATTAAAGAAGCATTAGGTATGGTAGAGACAAAAGGCCTCATCGGTTCGATAGAAGCCGCTGATGCTATGGTAAAGGCCGCTAACGTAACTCTCGTCGGGCAGGTACAGATAGGCGCCGGCCTTGTAACGGCTATGGTAAGAGGCGATGTAGGCGCTGTAAAAGCGGCTACTGACGCTGGCGCTCAGGCTGCGCAGAGGGTCGGGGAACTTTTGAGCGTTCACGTAATCCCTCGTCCGCACGCAGAAACCGAAAAGCTCATTCCTCAGTTTGATGAAAAATAATCGCTTTTAAAAAGGTGGAAAAGCTATGGACATAGTCATAGGAGCCGATCATGGCGGCTATGATCTTAAATGCGTCATTGTCGATTACCTGAAAAGCTTGAACCATAACGTGATCGACGTTGGAACGAAATCGAAGGACGCCTGCGATTATCCCGATTTTGCCTTCAAGGTGGCTGAATACGTTTCGGCCGACCCCAGGGCGGTCGGGATCATGATTGACGGCGCCGGTATCGGATCATCCATGTGCGCAAACCGCGTTCCCGGCGTTCTCGCCGCGGTATGCAATGAACTTTACGTTACGCGCAATGCCCGCGAGCACAACGGCGCCAACGTTATGTGCATGGGATCGATGGTCGTAGGCACGGGCCTTGCTAAAAAGCTCGTGGATACTTTTATCGAAGCTAAATTCGAAGGCGGACGCCATTCGAAAAGGGTCGATAAAATATTAAACTACGCTCCGTTCGCATCCGTATCAGGCGGATCGCTGGACGAAGGTCTTGTAAAAACGATAATAACAAGAGTTCTCGCGGCCATAGGTTACGGCGGAAACGCATCGAACCCGGTCGCAAGCGTATCTCATCCCGTATTGATCTCCGAGGAATACGTCAAAAAATGCCAGGGCGGGACGGAACTTATTATCGCTAAAGGCACTATAGTTACTGACCTCGCGAAGGACGCGGCGCGGGCTAAGGGGATAACGGTGCGCTTCGAATGATACTTGGACGCGTATGCGGGAGCCTCGTTTCGACCTGTAAATGGGAGACGCTTAAGGGAAGCAAAATGCTTTTCGTTGAGCCTATAAATGAGGAACTTACGGCGATAGGGCCGCCTTTCGTGGCCGTCGATACCGTCGGCGCCGGAAACGGCGAAGTCGTATTGATCATCGAAAGCCGTGAAGCCACGAACGCGTTCAGTGAACCGAATACGCCGACGGACATGGGTATAATCGGAATAATCGATGAAATAAAATCAGGATTGAATCTGCTGAAAATAACGTAGGGGCATCGTAATGATACTTGGAAAGGTCATAGGGAACGTAGTTTCCACCATAAAGAATAAAACGCTTGAAGGCTTCAAACTGATGCTTGTCAAGCAGACCGACATTTCGGGAAATCCTGTTGGAAAACCCCTTGTGGCCGTTGATTCGGTGGACGCCGGTGAAGGCGATCTGGTGCTCATACTTAAAGAAGGCGGTTCGGCGAAAATAGTCTTGAAAAGAAATAAGATGCCGGTCAATCTAGTTATAGTCGGCGTCGTCGATACGGTCGATCTGGACGGATGGGTGGAGGCAAAGTAAATTAGCTTTTCCTGATATATATTTTAACCATAAAGAGCTGGTGTAAATGTCCAAGAGTAAGCAAGAAAAAACGATAAATGAAAAAATAATAATCGAAAATAACGAAAGGATGATTAATGTGAAAAAAGCGCTCGGAATGATCGAAACCTACGGATTGATCCCTATGATAGAGGCTGGAGACGCAATGGTCAAAGCCGCTAACGTGGAACTTATCGGATGGAAACAGATCGGCGCAGGCTATGTTACCTGCATGGTAAGAGGCGACGTAGGCGCTGTAAAAGCGGCTACTGACGCTGGCGCTCAGGCGGCTTCAAAAGTCGGAAAGCTCATAAGCGTTCATGTGATTCCTTCTCCGCACGAAGACGTAGAAAGGATACTCCCCACCGCTTCCACGCTGTAATAATATCGCGTGGAAATTCATGAACCGTTTTTTAAAAAACGGCGATGAAACGGCATGACCATTTTTTCATAATGACGGGAGAATTAACATGGATAATAAAAATTTGATCGATATGATCACCCGCGAGGTTTTGAGCACGATTAAAACTTCCACGGGTAACGTTTCCGGTTCCACGGCGCAGTCCTATAAGCCTTCAACCGAAGCCGCGTCATCCGGAAAAGTCCTTATCGTCTTTACGGGCGTTCCCAATATGCGGGAAGATTTCTATCGTGAGATCGAACGCGCCGGCGGGCTCAAATATGACATACTTCTCTCTGACGGAGCTAAGTCCGTCTTTGACGTCGCTGAACTTCGCTCTCGCTTAAAAGCCGGTGAAATTTATACTTCATTCAGCTATGCGGAAAGGACATTGTTCCTGCAAAAGTACCAGAGCGTGATAGTTCCTTTTCTTTCGCTTTCGGCCCTGACCCATATTTCAGGCTTGAACACCGATTCGATGGTATGTAACTATCTTATCTGGCACGTGATCAATAAAAAAACTTTAATAGTTTCATCCGAGCCGCTTTTGAGCCAGCTTGGAAACGCGAATCCGGCCATCATGCGCGAGATAAATCAGAAAATAGCGAAGTTAACCGAAATGGGCGTAACCGTAGTTCCGATGTCCGGGATTTGCAGAGGCCTTGAAACGGCATGTGAAAGATCTTGTTCAAACGTGCCCGCGGCTTCGAACTGCGATGGATCGAATTGCTCGCAGTGCGGCCAATGTTTCGTAAAACGTGAGTCCGCCGTGAATAACATTAAGAACGCCGGAGCGGCGAGAATATCGGCTACACCCGGTATAGGTTCGGTTCCGGGCGCTTTTGATTCGGCTCTGGCTTCAATGATAGATCACACTCTATTAAAGCCGGACGCTAAACAGACCGAATTTGAAAAGCTGTGCGAAGAAGCCGGAAAATTCAAATTCGCTTCCGTTTGCGTAAACCCCGGCTGGGTTAAATTTTGTAAGGATCGTCTCAGAAATGCCGGCGTAATGGTCTGTACGGTCGTAGGTTTTCCTCTCGGGGCCACTTCCTCGAGCGCCAAAGCCTGTGAAACGGTTCAGGCGATAGCTGACGGCGCCGATGAAATAGACATGGTCATAAATATAGGCGCTCTTAAATCAGGAAACTTGAAGCGGGTAGAGGACGATATCAGAGATGTCGTACGCGCGGCCGGCGGCCACACCGTTAAAGTCATTCTTGAGACAAGCCTTCTTACCGATGAAGAAAAAGTCACCGCCTGCAGGCTTTCGAAGAGCGCCGGCGCTCACTTCGTAAAGACGTCCACCGGATTTTCCGGGGGCGGCGCTACGGCGGCCGACATTGCCATGATGAGAAAGACCGTCGGTCCCGACATGGGCGTTAAGGCGTCGGGCGGCGTGCGTGATCTTGAGACAGCGAAAACGATGATCGCCGCTGGCGCCACAAGAATAGGCGCTTCCGCTTCCGTTTCAATAGTCTCGGGAGTCGCGTCCGCTAAAAAAGGCTACTAAAAGCCTTTACAATATATACTTTTTAAAATTATTACATCGTATAAAAAAGCAAGGGGCAATTTAAATGCCCCTTGCGTGATGTTTATAAGTGATAGCATAATGAATATCTCAAAAAAAGAATTTTATAAATGTTCCGGGTCGTTTATCGATATGGCGGGTGGAGCTCGTGAGACCGTCCTGAACGTGATTGAAGGCGCGCTGGCCTATAACTACATAGAAGTGCTCGTTCCTCCGTTCATGGTACGCCAGGCCGCCGAAAAACTTAAAAATTCCAGGACGAAGATCGCCACCATGATAGATTTTCCGTTGGGGCTCTCGCACTCGTCCGAAAAATGCCTTTTGCTGGATGCCATGGTCCGGGCCGGCGCGCATATAGTTGAAATTTCGCCTAATGTTTCAGCGGTGCGCGCCGGAGATATGAAAATCGTCGAGGCCGAGGCTTCGGCGATACTTGAACAGGCCAGGCGCTTTAAAAACCTTCAAGTGAGGTTCCTCGTTAACGAGCCCGTTCTTTCGTCCGCCGAAAAAGATCTTATTTCGGTTTTTTTTCGCCAGAAAAACGTCCCTTTCAGGATATTAACTCTTAATTCCGTTGCGACTCCTGGGTCCGTGTTTTCATTCGCCGGCGAATTCGATCAGAAAATCATAAGGGTAAACACCCTCGAACGGTCCGTTAAATTTGAAAATATCGCGTCCGTCGTCAATAAGTTAGACGAAAGGGAGAAGGCGTCGCTTTTCGGCCGTTCACTCTGTTCGGCTATAATATGCTCGGAGATCGATCCGAAAAGTCCCGCCGTTAAAGTTAACAAGATAGTTATGGCGCCCGGAGCGCTCGCGGGGAGCGGCATAACCTCTTCCGCTTCGCTGGCGATAGGTTCTAAAAGCCCCGGAACGAACGGAATAAAGATAATGACGAGGCCGGCCGGCGCGGCGTCTTCCATGGCGGCCCTGGGAATGCGTTCAATAATAATCGAAGGTGACGCTCAGGGATATTATTACGTTTTGAAATTTTCGAAAAATTCGGTTGAATTTCTTTCGGGCGAAAACCTCGCCGGACTTAATAATTATGAAATAACGGAAAGGCTCAGGCGCGTCCACGGCGCCGGCTGCTCGTTTATCGTATCGGGTCCGATGGCTCAAAAAGGAGCGGCCACGGCTACCATATCGGCGACGGACGCGTCCGGAAATCCCGACATACAATATGGGCCCGGTCTTTTAATGGGCGCCCTCGGGGTTATCGCCATGGTATTTGATGCCGGCGAATGCGCCATGCCTGCCGAAATTCCAATTGAAAAAAGATCCGAATATGAAAAACTCGTTTCCGAGTTCAACGAAGCCGTGCTGAAAAATCGAACCATATCGGAAATGATATCGCCGTATGGCACCGCGTCCTTCGTTATGCCGCTGTATGAATGCGGCGCCCTGCCCATAGCCCGTTATGAAAAATTCGAATCCGCTGATATCGCCAAACTTTCGCATCAGGCGCTTGGTGAAATTATTCTAAAGCGAAAGGGAACATGCGGCGTTTCATGCATAGATGGATGCCTCGTAAAATGCAAAAATATTTTTATCGATGATAAAAACGTCAAAACGCCATATATCGAATATGAACATATCGCGCAGCTTGGAACTATGTCCGAAATATTTAATTTCGACGTTATCGCCAGGATTCTCAGATATTGCAGGGAAAAAGGCCTTGATTTCAGCGAAATCGCTCTGGCAATATGTGAAGTTATCAGGTCCGGTACGCAAAAAGGCTCGCCGGCCGAAATAGCGGTCGCATGCCTGTCAGAGATCGACAAACAGACCGTTCTTGGCAGGATAATATTAAAGGGCGCATATGCCGCGGCTATATCCGTAGGCGACGGCTGCGCCGTGAGCGTATCGGGAGAGGCCATGCCGCCTTATGATCCGCGCGCCGTAATGGGCCTTGGCGTTTCTTATATCACATCTCCCATTGGAACAGAAGAAAAAGCCTGGGGATATATCGCTGCCGCGAATATTTCAAATGCGGGCGTTTCCGTTACCGCCAGCTATCCTGAAGGCCAGGTTGAATTTTCCCGCAATATGCAGCTGGCTTTTCATGTTATGGATACTCTTGGTTTATGTCCGAATTTAATATACCCGCTTATCGAAAATCAAGAGTTGTGGAATTCTCTTGTAAAAATAATCGCTTTAAGGTATAATATAAAACTAACCTTTCAGGAAGCGGCCAGAATCGCGAAAAAACTTATAAAAGAAGAAAATTCCTTCAATAATGCTTCCGGTCGCGAAAATATAAGAACGAAACTTCCGGCTTTCTTTTACAATGACGTAAATGAAAAAACTCATGGCGTTTTTTCGGTAAACGACGAAGCCGTTGAAAAAATATTTGAAGCGTGGTAATTCAAAAACTTATTCATAAAAATATTTTGCCGCCCGGCCGGCTTAAAAAGGGGAATTATGACTACTCAGACAAATGATTCGATCTCCAGGGTAATACTCATAGTTTTAGATTCCGTAGGGATAGGTGAAATGCCTGACGCCGATAAATACGGCGATGTCGGATCAAACACGTTTTCAAACATAGGAAAAGCTTCTAAAGAATTTAAGATTCCCAATCTGATTTCACTTGGCATATCAAACATCGATACCGTGACCAGCGTTTCAAAATGCTCCAATCCCATTGGCACCTACGCGAAATTAAAGGAATTGTCTCCGGGAAAAGATACGACGACGGGACATTGGGAAATGATGGGCGTGAAGCTTGAGCAGGAATTTCCAACTTATCCGAAAGGTTTTCCTCCTGAAGTGCTGGATGAATTCGAAAAACTTACGGGCAGAAAAACTCTTGGTAATTATGCCGCTTCCGGTACTGAAATAATAAAAGATCTTGGCGAAGAACATCAGAAAACCGGCGCCTTGATAGTTTATACTTCGGCCGATTCGGTATTTCAGATAGCCGCGCATGAAGAGACGGTTCCGCTTGAAACGTTATACGAATACTGCAAAATGGCCAGAAGCATATTAAGAGGGAAACATGCTGTAGGCCGCGTTATCGCAAGGCCCTTCATAGGCAAGCCCGGCGAATACAAGCGGACCTCGCACCGCCATGATTTTTCACTCGAGCCGCCCGCCAATCTTCTCGACTATCTTAAAGAATCGGGCATAAGGACCGCAGGAGTGGGTAAAATATACGATATATTCGCCTGCCGCGGCCTCAGCGATTATATAACAACGTCTTCAAACGCCGACGGCGTCAAAAAGACCCTCGATTATATGGACCGCTTCAACACCGGTCTTATATTCACTAATCTTGTCGATTTTGATATGGTTTTCGGGCATAGGCGCGACGTGGAAGGTTATGCGAAATCCCTTATGGAATTCGACTCGCAGCTGCCTGAAATAATGAAAAGAATGAACGATAACGATGTTTTAATGATAACCGCCGATCACGGATGCGATCCTACTTTCACCAAAACGACCGATCATACTCGTGAATACGTTCCTCTTTTAATATACGGAAATTGCGTGAAACGCGGACTCGACCTTCATACCGTCGAAGGCTTTTCATGCATAGCTAAAACCTGCGGAAGAATGCTCGGCCTTTCGGAAGAATATATTTCGAAAATATCCGGCGCCGATCTTACGGAAAAGATACTTCGCTGAAAATGATTCGAAATAAACTATAAACTCATTTATAAAGTAAAAACCGGGGTAAAAATTGTCATTTATAAATATCGAAAAAGTCATTGAAAAGGTCAAGAACCAGAACACTTCTCTTAACGAAAGAAGAGAAGCTATAAGGCTTTTAGGCCAGAGCGGTTCGGAACAGGCGGTCGACGCTCTCGTCGATCTGCTTCCTGATCTTAACCTGCGCCTCGATATAGTCCATGCATTAGGTACTCTTGCCAATGGAAAGGCTACTAAATTTCTTCTTGCGACGATGTTCGAATCGGACACGAAAGTCAAGATCGAGATTATTAAAGCTCTCAGAAGGATCGGAGATACCAAGTGCGTTGGAACGCTCGTTCAGCTTTTTCAGGTCGAAGACGATGAACAGGTGAAATCGGCCGTCTTCATATTAATAACCGAATTCGGAACTTTTGATGACGTTTTTCAGATAGTCCCCAGCTGCATTCAATACCCGAGCCCGCACGTTCAGATGCTCGCTCTCAAATACATCGCCGACAAGGGCGATCAGAGAACATCCAGCATGCTATATCCGCTGCTTTTCAGTCCTGACGACAAGGTGAGGATATCCGCCGCTAACATACTCTGGCGTCTCGAGGGGCAGCTGCTTTTAAAGAGGCTCAACTATATTCTCGTGAAAACGGAAGACGTTCCCAAGCAGAACAATGTCATACAGATATTCGGGGCCCTCGGTCTCGTGCAGACCGTCGAACCGCTCATATACACTCTTTTAAAAAACGAAGACAAACAGGTAAAAATAAACTGCCTCGACTCGCTCCAGAAGATCGGCGACAAGCGCGCGCTAGGCGCGATCATTCAGGTCATTAAAATAGACGACGAGGACATAAGGGCGAAGGCTATAGAATGCCTCTCGTCGTTCCCCGAGCCGAAGGTCACGGCGTCGTTGATAAACGCCCTCAGGACCACTTCCGAAAAAATAAGGAACGCCGCCATGAGCTCTCTCGAAAAGCTCGTTTCTTCCTCGGATGTGGCAAGCCTTAAAAAATATTTTCAGACCGAAGACGACAATATAAAAGTGTTCCTCTGCAAAACACTAGGAAAAACGAAATTTTTTGATAATGAAATACACGCCTTCCTTAAATCGTCGCTGACGAGTTCCCACGAAAAGGTCATTAACGAAGCGCTGATAGCCGTCGGCGCGCTCGAGGCGAAAGAACTTATGGATCTCGTGATCTCCCATTTCAGGCATTCGAACGAAGATATCAGGGTTTGCGCGATCAAGGTTGCGGGTCAGCTGAACGATCTGCGCTGTATCGATCCGATCGTCGAATGTTATAAGACCGACCAGTCCAACAAGGTAAGGGCGACGATAATAGAAATACTCGGAAAGACGAAGGATAAAAAATATATCAAGACCGCCGAAGCGGCCCTTAAGGATTCTGACGCCCGCGTCAGGGCGAACGCTATTGAAACTCTCGAGGCGCTGGGCGGAGAAGAAATAGTAGATCTTATATACCCTATATTTCAAAACGACTCCAATAACCGCGTTAAGGCCAACGCCGCGAAAACGCTCTGGAAATTCGGCGGCATAAGAATGATAAGCGCCCTGGAAGGAATGCTCTTAAAGGAAAAAGATAAATGGCAAAGGGCCTCCGCCGCTTTCGCGTTAGGCGAAATAGGGTCTATACAGGTCGTTAAAAGCCTTACTCAGGCGTTACAGGATAGCGAGGACTGCGTCCGCGGCAATGCCGTGAAAGGGCTCGGAAAAACTCAGGCCCAGGATGTGATCCCGGTTATAATACCGCTTCTGGAGGATCCTTCGGATCGCGTCCGCGAAGATTCGGTCGTAGCTCTCGGAAAAATCGGCACGCCCGAGATACTTGATCCGATACTTAAATTTTTAAAACAGCAGAACGATTCGAAACTTATAGACGTTGTTTATAAAGCTCTTATAGACGCGGTGGACCAAAGATTCTTGTTGCCGCTTACGCGCGCGCTGAACGACGACCTGTGGATAGTTAAAGTGGCCGCGGCGAAGCTTCTTGGAAAAATAGGAAACGATTCGACAATACCGCTTTTGACGGAACTTTTAAGCGACGGTAACGTAATAATAAGAAATTCCGCGGAAGATTCTATCGAACAGATTAAGAGGAGGTTGTGACGATGAAACACAACGTAATGAATAAGATAATTTTAATTTTGATATGCTCGCTCATGCTTACGGCCGGTTCCGGGTGCAAGAGAAACGGCGGTGACGATTCACGCGCCGTATTGAAGGAGCCGGTGCGGACGGAGGAACGGATCGTCGGAAATCCTGGAGTTGACGGCATAACTCATATAGTGGCGCCTGACGAATCGCTTTCGAAGCTCAAGGACATATACGGAATATCTATCGCCGCTTTGAAAAAATACAACAATATTTCAGAGAACCATTCCCTTAAAAAGGGCGCCAGCATATTTATTCCGGGTTCGCCCACCGTCTTGAACGCGCGCCGCGAAAATTATATGAAGGCCGTTAAATCCAAGGACGGGGCAGCCAGGTCTAAATCCCAGAAATTCGATTGGCCGGTAAAAGGAAAAGTAGTCTCTAAATTTTCGCCGGAATCGAAAGGCATATTCATAAAGACCGCTCCGAACAGCTCCGTGAAATCGATAAGCGCCGGCGAGGTAGTATTCGCGGGCCAGATGAAGGGTTATGGGAACCTTATAATAGTGGACCATCTCGACGGAATGTTCTCGATATATGGAAACAACAAAAAAAATCTCGTCAAGAAGGGCGATAATATTAAAAACGGCCAGAAACTGGCTGTTTCCGGTGAAAAAGCATCGTCCCGGGTTTATTTTGAAATAAGAAGCCTCAATCAGGACAAGGGCGAGCCCGAATCGGTAGATCCAATGAAATATATGAAAGATGTTGATGAATAGATGTTCGGTTTTTTAAAGGCGTTGTTTGGTGAGGCTTCTCATAAGAGCAAAGGAATGCGTTTTTTAGAGGAAAAACGCTTTGAGGAAGCGGTTTCTGAATTGAAGGAAGCCGTCGTTTCGTCGCCCAAGGATGAAACCTCGCTTTTGAGTCTTTCGCAGGCACTTTTTGAATTAAAACGATTTGAAGAATCGATCGAATACCTTAAGACCGCCGCTGAAAACGCGTCTTCGATAAATCCCGTTCCGGCTATAATGCTCGGATACGCTTATTACAAGACCGAAAAAGTGGAGGACGCCAGAAGCGCTCTGGAGCGGGCGATGAAGGTCGATTCAAAACACCCCGCCGCCAGATATTATATGGGGCTCGTCCATTTGAAGTCGGGTAACATCGACGCAGCCACGGATGAATTCGAGGAAGTTATAAGCGAGAAACCCACTTTTATTCAGGCCAGGCTTTTAGCCATCGGCGAGATGTTCATAATCCAGAATGAAAAGAATAAAAAAGTATAAACTTAAAGTTTTATGCCATATAAACTAAATAGCTTGAACAGGGCTGTCCCCCAAAATTATTTTTGAAACAGTCCTGTTTTATTATTATTTTTGCTTGCATCAGCGCGTGGCGATAATCATATTTCCTATAGTTTTTTAGTTGTTCAATGGCGCTTTCCGGTATATTCAAATTTTTTGATTTATCACTATCGGGAATCTTATTTGGCGGGCTCCGCTATCGGGAAAGGCGAATTAATAATGAAGTTAAATAAAATTAAAAGGGCGGTTCTTATAATGTTCGTATTTATTTTATACCTGATGGCTCATCTCTATCTTGAACCATTTTTTTTATCCGTGTGGGAAACTGATATTAAAAGCGTTCAAATTCCAGTCGCTTTTAACGGGAAAAAGATTGTTTTCATATCGGATATACATCACGGCCCTCATTTTTCGATCGGCAGGGTGCGGAGCCTGGTTGAAAAAGTGAACGGGCTTAAACCGGACATAGTGCTTTTAGGCGGCGACTATGTCCATGGCGGAAGCAGATATATAAAACCGTGCATGGATGAACTTAAGAATCTCAAAGCGCCTCTCGGCGTATTCGGCGTCCGTGGAAATCACGATCATTGGGACGGCGCGGAACTTTCGAAGAAAGCCATGGTAGAGGCCGGAATAAAACTTATTGAAAACGGTTCCGTATGGGTTGGCGTGGACAATCAGAAAATAAAACTGGTCGGAGTCGGAGATCTCTGGGAGGATACGCAGGAAATAAACGGGTCGCTCTCGGACGTATCCGATACCGATTTTGTTATTCTTGTTTCGCATAATCCGGATTACGCGGAAAAAATAAGCCCTTATTATCAAAAAACGGACCTTATGCTCAGTGGCCACACTCACGGCGGACAGGTGAGCGTTTTCGGACTTTACTCTCCCGTTATACCTTCAGCCTATGGCCAGAAATACCGTTCGGGAACGGTGCAATGCGGCGGCATGAAACTTCTGATAAGTAACGGCGTCGGTTGCGTTACTCCGCCGGTTCGCTTTTTCTGCCGGCCTGATATAATATCAATAACATTGAAAACTTATTGACAAACAAAGCGGATTAATATAAAATAAATGACTAAACAATAATTATTTTCCAAAAAAAATTTTTTCAAACGGATGAATATTGTTTTTTTCAAAAATATTATTTTTTCACCGAAGGAGAACTTAAAAAAATGACCACAGATCAAACTAAAAATCCCCAGCATCAGCCTGAACAGCCGAAGGATGAGAATGAAATAATAACGGCGATGAAATCGCTCGTCGAAGACGTTCGCGCGAAAGGCTTTACTCCTTATCAATATTCTTATAAAAAAGATTGTAAAATAGAAAAAGTTATAGCCGCTCACGCCGATATCGCGGTTGGAACGGTTTTAGAGGAATCAAAATATGCCCTGGCCGGCCGCGTGGTCTCATGGCGCGAACACGGCAAATCGACGTTCGGCCATATAATGGATGATTCAGGGAAGATTCAGTTCTATATTAAAAAAGGCGAAATAACGCCCGACGAAAAATACGAGCTTACGAAGCTCGTCAGAGTCGGCGATTTCATAGGCGTTAGCGGGCCGGTTTTTAAAACCAAGACGGGCGAGTTGACGATATTGGCAAAGGAATTCGAACTTTTAAGCAAGATCCAGCGCCCTCTTCCGGAAAAATGGCACGGGTTAACGGACGTTGAAACCAGATACAGGCAGCGCTATCTCGATCTTATGATGAACGACGATTCAAGGCGCGTTTTTATAAAAAGGTCCAGAATAATCAATAAGATCCGAGAATTGCTGGATAAAAAAGAATTCATCGAGGTCGAGACCCCCGTGCTTCAATCCATATACGGCGGAGCCGCGGCGAGGCCGTTCGAGACGTTTCATAACACTCTTCAGATGAAACTTTATATGAGGATAGCGCCTGAATTATATTTGAAAAGGCTTATGGTCGGAGGATTTGAGCGTGTTTATGAAATAGGCCGGGTTTTCAGAAACGAGGGCATTTCCATAAAGCACAATCCTGAATTTACGCTTATGGAGCTTTATATGGCCTACGCCGATTACAACGACATGATGGATCTCACCGAAGAACTGATATCGGAAACCAACATGGCCATAAACCAGAAAGAAACCATAACTTACAATGGCACTGAAATATCGTTTCAGCGCCCCTGGGCCAGACTTACGATGAAGGAAGCTATATCTAAATATGCGAATATCGCTCCCGCCGACCTCGAGGATGAAGCGAAAGTAAGAGAAATTCTGAAAAAAGAGGGAAACGACGTCAACGCTAATACCTCGCACGGCGAAATGATAAATATGCTCTTTGAAATGAAGGCCGAGGAACATCTTATTCAGCCGACCTTCATAAAGGACTATCCGATAGAAGTGTCGCCTCTGGCCAAAAACAAGCGTGGAAACGAAGCTCGCGAAGTTGAAAGGTTCGAGCTTTTCATATACGGCCGTGAAATGGCCAATGCGTTCTCGGAATTAAACGATCCTCAGGAACAGTATTCGCGTTTCAAGAGCCAGCTTGACAAGAAAAACAGAACGGATGAAGATATAAATGAAATGGATGACGATTATATCACTGCTCTTGAATATGGCATGCCTCCTACGGGCGGTCTCGGCATAGGCATGGACAGGCTTGTAATGCTTTTAACCGATTCGCAGTCTATACGCGATGTAATATTATTCCCTCTCCAGCGTTCAAAAGAGTTATAAACGTTAAATAAATCACCAAGGAGTTAGAATATGGACGATTTCGCCTCGAAAATGATCAACGGTGCTTTGAATTTCGCCCTCCTTTCAAGGGAAAGCGCGGAAAAAGTATTCAACGAGTTCGTAAAATCAGGTAAGATCTCCAGGGAAGAAGGCCATAAATTGCTTTCGGAATTCATGTCTAAGTTTGATTCCGAAACGGCGAATGTCAGCAAAAGGGTCAAGGAAGAACTTAAAAAAATAATCGAAGAGTTCGGATTCGCGACGAAAAAAGACGTTGAAGAGCTCACCGCCCGTATTCTTAATGTAGAAACTCATATAAACGTGATATACAAAAAGGGCAAGAAAGAATAGTAAACCCGGTATCTAGTATTTCAAAGAGTGGTGATTTGAGTGAACTGTCATAAATGCGGCACGGACATTCCCGGCTCATCCGGCTGGGATTTCTGTCCGGAATGCGGTATAAATTTATACGGAAAATGCTTCTCGTGCGGCCACATTAGCCATGTAGCCTCTAAGTTTTGCGTAAAGTGCGGAAAGGCTGTATCGCATAACGCTCTTGCCGTAAAATTAAACGAATCCGTATCGCTTGTCATAAGGCCGCAGGAAAACGATGCCGTGATAAGCGCGCCGAATGGGACCGGAAAAACGGTGATGGCCCATTCCGAGATATCCGAAGTTCCTCAGATATCAAAGGAAAAGGAAGAAGACGACGAGCTCGACTCAAATTCTTTCAATGTTTCGGAAACTCCCGATTTTTTAAAAAAATTAGGCCATAAGGAAACGGCTGGCGATATATCCGCCGATGCCGAAAGCAATTTGCAGACCGGGAACTTTAACGGAACCCTTAATTCGAACTCGTTTAACGTTTCGGAAACTCCTGATTTTTTAAAGGAAATTATAAAAAAAGGTCGCGAGCAAAAAACGGTTTTTCCTGAAGCGAAGCCGGGTTTAGCTTCATCCGCCGGCGAAAAAACTCAGGCTCTCCAGGCGAAAGAACCCGAAAAGCCTAAAATCGCCGATGTTACTAAAAAGGAAGAAGTTGAAATTCTGAAACCGAAGCCCGAAGCGATCGCTCAGCCGGTTGAAGAGGCGCCGAAGTTTCCGGCGGAAAGCGCTAAAAAAGAAGAAATTTCGTCATATCAAAAATTTAAGCCAACGCCGAAAATTGATGAAATAATAAAAGAAACCGACCTCAGCCCTAAAAAATGGGGCGGCGCGGCGTCCAAAAAAGAAAACGCGGAAACGGAAAATAAAGAATCCGGAAAAATCGGCCTGCAAGGGATAAATAAAGAATCTGAAAATTTAAAAACGGAAAATATTTCAGTCGCGGCAGCGCCGGGTATTGAAACTCCCGTGATCGTAAAACAGCCTAAAAATTATAAACTTATAGCCGTAGACTCGGGAAATAACAGGATACAGTTCATATCCTCGGACGGAAAATTCATCAGTTCATTCGGAACGCGCGGCAGCGGCCCGGGCCAGTTTGATAATCCTCAGAAAGCGGTTGCGGATCAGGCCGGAAATATTTATGTTTCCGACTTTTCAAACAACAGGGTGCAGAAATTCTCCAGGAACGGTCAGCATATTTTATCCTTTGGATCGCATGGGACTAAGAACTCCGAGTTTAATTATCCCGCCGGAATGACCATTTCGAAAGAAGGGCTTCTCTTTGTCGTGGATTCTTACAACAACCGTATCCAGATATTCGATCTGGACGGTAAATACGTTTCGAAGTTCGAAGGCTCCGAGGCTGGCCAGAGCTCCGGTTTCGACACGCCGTCGGATATCGCCATAGACGGTGATAATCACATATACGTATGCGATACCGGAAATAACAGGATAATTAAATTCGACCCCAAATGGAAAAAAGTTTATGAGCTTGGAGAGATAGACAAGAAAAACGCGGGGTTCGATAATCCCGCCGGCATATTTGTCGATAAGACGAATAACCTTATAGTCGCGGACACTGGAAATAATCTTATAAAAATGTTCGATTCGAACGGCGAACTCATCTCGTGTTTTGGTTCGAAAGGCCAGAAGGAAGGCAAGCTCGATTCGCCAGGTTCGATAAAGGCCGACGAAGATAATAATATTTACATCGCCGATACCTGGAATAACCGCGTCCAGATCTTTACGTATGACGGAAAACTTGTGCGCGCGATAGGTTCTTACGGTTCGGATCCCGGTAAATTTAACCACATAAATGACGTTTTACTTCAGCAGGAAATTTAATTCAACTAATTGACAAATTGTAAAAACATCTAAAATGAAAGACGTTTCGCATTTATTCATATCCGGTCGCGTCCAGGGCGTGGGATTCAGATACTTCGTATCGCATGCAGCGGCGGCTTATA
>CAZJFS010000005.1:1943-66845 GCA_964545075.1 uncultured bacterium | reverse complement strand
CCGCAGTTCCCCATGAGTCGGCGCCGGCTTTTAAAAGTATTCCCGAAGCCGACGTGATATCGGCATTTTTAAGGTTTATCTCGGCCGTGGTATTCGTCGAATAAAACACTGGTCCTTCGGCTGCCGTCATAGAACCGCCGTTCATATTGAAGATACCGGTACCTACGCTGGCGTCGCCGGAAAAGCTCTGGTAAATAAAGGCGCCGTTGTTTTTTCCGGAGCTCAAAGTGCAATTGTTCAGCGTAACGGTGTTTTTGCCTTCGATGGTAATGGCCTCAGAAACGGTCGTGGTGATCTTTGTGCCGGTCGCTGTGATAATGCCGGTGGAATATATGCCGGGAGACTTGGTTCCCGTAGTTTTTACTATCCCGCCTTCTACGTTGATAGTTCCGCCGCCCCTGTCGGTTGCGATAGCCGCGGCTGCTCCGTTTCCGGCGGTAATAATATCGACGTTCTTCATGTTGAGGATAGCGCCGCCGGTGGCGTCAACTCCGTGGGCTCCAGTAGCCACGCAGTTTATCTTAAGATTGGTCATATCGATCCGGGAGCCTTCGCCATAGGCGAAAACGCCGTTGGCGCCGGAGCCGGTCGTATTTACGACGGTATCGGACAAAATGATGACGCCGCTTTTTACCGCGAGTACCGCTGCGTTCAAGCCGTAGAAACTGCTGTTATCCATGGAAGAAGTATTTCCAGAAGAAGAGATGCTTGAATTTTTAAGCGTGAGATTACCGCCGTCGGTAACTTTCACGGCTGACTGGTCGGTCGCTGACGCCGATATCTCTACGCTGTCCTTCGTTTCCTTGATAGCGCTCAGCGTATAAACCGCGGTTGCTGATGATACTTCGGTGGTGCTGTCGCCGCCGGGAGGCGTAGTGCCGCCTGGGGGGGGAGTAGTTCCTCCGGGAGGGGGCGTGCCGCCTGAACTTGCGATTGAAATACTGCCGGCGTCATAATTGAGTACGGCATCCGACGCCAGATCCACAAAATATGATTGGCCGCCAGTAACGGCCGGATCTACGCCATCTAGAAGTTCGGATGAATTATTCGTTTTCGTAACCTGTATGAACGACCCGGAGGACGCGTTCCATTTATACATTCCCTTTATAACAGAAAATTTTGTCATGAGTTCGCTGAATTTAATGATTTCGGTCACTTTAGAAAAACCCGCGAGATTGAAACCCGGCTTTAATTTAATGTCGCCAACGGTGGAAACGGCGGTTCCGGTTATCGAAATCGGTTTCGGAGACGACGCTTTTATTATATACCCAAGCCCGGCGTTCAAGCCGATCAGCGTGCCTTCGTTCACACTCGCAAAACTTCCGGCTGACGAACTGTAAGAATAAATATCATCTACATTTGAAAATTGTTTTTTTATCTCAATCGCGGAAGTGGCGTCAGGATTCAAAACCAGACTGATAAAATTAAATCCTGTTTTAAGATCGATAGTTTGAGAATGACCGCCGGCGAACGCAACCGACGAAACGAATAAAATTGAAATTAATAATACCGAAAACAACTTTTTGCGCATATAAAAAGCCTCCGTTAATCTATAATAAACTTAACATCCATCAGAAATTTATTGTCAACTATATTTTTCAACCTCTGGCCAACCCGTTAGCGTGATCGTTTTATTAAACAGCAATAAATATACCAACGCCAAAACTTTCTAAATACAAGTTTTTTTATTGGATAGCCGCACGCGTCGGACAAAAATCCGTTTTCGAAAAAGAACCTCTCGGACATTTATCCGAAACATCCGGAGTATTTTATAGCCGAAAAAAAGAAATTGAAGAGAAATTAAAAATCCTTGATTTAATCGCGAATGTTTTTTAAGCCAAACTTTAATTTTTTATTATTTTTCGTTATTTCTCATTGACATAAGGCAATTTCAGATATATAATCATATCATTAAAATTTTATGGAGGTATTTCGATGAAAAAATTATCCCTTCTCCTTCTCGTTATCGCTTTCGCGGTATCATCGATCGGAACCGCATTCGCGGCGTCCGAATGGGTTCAACTTACCAGAAGCGCTAAATCCGGCGCCGTTCCTGAAATGAAACTCATAACGACCAGAAGCAAAAATGTCGAAGTAATTGAAGTTACGGTTCCCGGCTTCTATCGCGAAACAAAACCCGCGGGAAATCAAAACGCCGAATTCACGACCGTTGGAATATCATCGAAACACATGGAAAAAGGCCTTCCTGAAATACCCGCAATGAAAACTTTCGTGGCGCTCCCCGAAGGCGCCGAAGTCGAAGCCAGCGTAATATCGGAAGACTGGGCCGAAATCGCAATGAAGAACGCCGCCGCTCCATCAAAGGGCCAGATCACAAGAAATGTCAACCCCGAAGAAGTAAATTTCGAATACAACGATTTTTATAACACGCCAAACACTTTCCCGGGAATGGACAAGAAAGTCGTAACCAGCGCTCCTTTCGTTATGCGCGACGTTCGCGGCGTTGAAGTTTCCGTCAACCCGTTCCAGTACGACAACGCGAAAAAAGCCATGAAAGTGGCTAAAAGAATGCGGATCGAATTAAGATATAAAAACGCCGTCCGCGGCGCTGAAGCAAAAAAAACCGTTCCTTACGAATTCGCCGAGATTTATAAAAACACATTCATGAACTTCGTGCCGACCGACGTTATCGAAAGACTCGAGCTCGGAAACATACTTGTAATATCCCACGACAGCATGTTAGAGGAAATCATGCCCCTCGTCGAATGGAAGAAAAAACAGGGATTCGGCGTAAAAGTCGCTAAAATGAGCGAAATCGGAGCCACGGCGGATGACGTTTACAAATTCATAAAAGCCGAATATGCCGCTACGAAAATGGCTTACATCATACTCGTCGGCGACTCGGAATTCGTTCCCACGCTCCTGGGCGTGAAAGAAAAAGCCGCATCCGACCCCTGCTACACGAAACTCGCCGGCGACGATCACGTTCCGGACGCCATGATCTCCAGAATTTCAGCCAAGAACGCGGCCGAAGTTAAAAATCAGGTAGCAAGAATAATTCACTACGAACAGTTCCCTTACACCGGCGACGCGGCTAAATGGTACAGAAAAGCCGTAGGCATCGCAAGCAATCAGGGAACGCCCACTGATTTTGAACGCGCAAACCAGCTCCGCGACGGACTTATGAAATTCAACTTCGACGTAGTCGATCAGAACTACGATCCGACGGCTTCGAAAGTCAAACTTTCCGCCTCCATAAACGAAGGCAGATCGCTCATCAACTACATCGGTCACGGCTCGAAAACCTCATGGGTCACCACATCCTTTGGAAACGCCGAAGCTCTTGCCCTTAAAAACGATCGCATGCTCCCCGTTATATGGTCGGTAGCCTGCGTCAACGGCGCATTCAACGGCGGGTCCGACTGCTTCTGCGAAGCTTGGATGAAAGCCGGAACACCCGAAAAACCAGCCGGCGCCGCAGCGATATTCGGTTCATCGACGAACGCCGAATGGGTTCCGCCCTGCGATATGCAATCAGAGATCAACCTCGTTCAGGCCGCCCAGGAAAAACAGTCGTCGGTAGGCGCTCTCGCTCTCACGGGCATCTTAAAGGGCATGCAGATATGGGGTACCGCGGCTAACTCATCAGGCGTAATGCTTTTCGAACAGTACAACATATTCGGCGACTGCTCCATGCAGGTTAGAAACGACGTTCCGAAACAGGCGAAATTCACCGCTAAACGCGATGGCGACAAAGTCGTCGTAAACGTTACCAACGGCGAACGCGCTGTTAAATACGCGCGCGTGGCTGTATCGATGGGCGCAAACGGCCAGACCGTTACGGGCATAACCGGCGAAGACGGCAATGCGACGCTCTCGTTCAACTCGCTTGACGAAAAGAACGCTACAGGATCGATTACCGTTACCGGTCAGAACCTCGTTCCCGTTGTCGATTCGACACTCGCTCTGTAATCGAAATATAAATAAAACTTAATATTCCAGAAGTTAAAAATGGCGGTCGAAAATTATCGAACGCCATTTTTATTTTCACTGAAATTACATATCAAACATCTCTGGAATCGGCCGCGGCCGATACGAGATGAAATCAATCCGATAAATATCGCGTCAGGTATTTTAATTTCCCGAGATATCTGATATAATGCTATTAAAATGAGAATTAAAATATCGTTAAAAATTTCAAATATCATTAAAACATCCGCGATCGCGGCATATTCAGTTTTATTTATTTTTACGCTGGTTTCAAATTTCCCGGCCTTCGCCGGCGTCCCATTATATAAAAAGCACGCGGAATATACCGTCATCGATTCCGATTTCATTGAAAAATATATCGGAGCCGATCATTCCATGGAATCCCCCGAAAAATACGCGGCGTCAAAAACGCTTAAGGAAATAGTCGAAGGCGTCAAAAACGGACACTACAAGCGCATTGTAGTTATCGAAGGCGGGCGCGGAACGGCTGAAAAGTGGCTTGGAACTTCCGGAGCCCAAAATATAAAAAAGCTCGACGGCAAAAACTCGAAAGATGAAAAGTGGGATTATTTCGAAGCAGCGTTCGGCGGCGAGACCATAGCCGTCGAATTTCATGCGTTCGGCGTGGATATGCTCCGCCATTTAATGATATGCCACGCTTTCGCTGGCGTTTCGCGTGAAAAGATATCGGGCGTGTTAAGAAACCGCTGGTTCGAATTGTGCCGCGCCGACTACGACTCGTTCTTAAAGACGATCGGACGCATAGACATAGGCATAATCGGCTACAGGCGGTCCATTATCCGCCATATATACTGGCGCATAACGGCCGTCAAAAAAGCTGAAACGATAACCGATATGCTTTCCAAACATAATGCCCGCGATCTTATAGAAGAATTAAACCGAAACGTTCGCGAAAATGCCGGTTTCAAGAAGTTAGGCGCGTTAAAAAAAGACATCGATATTTTTTCGGTTTTTATTTTCAGATTCGAAGCCAAGGCAAAGGCCGGAGCGGCGGCCGAAAGGTTCTTCACCTCGTCAGACGAGTATTACGCACTGGACAACGCCGAGCGGGCGTTAAAAAACATCAAATGCGAACTGAAAAAAAATGGCGCGGCGAATTCACGGCTTTTAGATATTGCCGATGAAAAAGGAATAAAATTCAAACCCCTTGAAGGAAAAGCGGGCGAATATTTCAATTTAGCATTCGATATAAGGCGCATAACCTTTAAAACCCGAAACGGCGAAAAAATAGTCGCGGCGGCGTGCGAACACCCTTACGGATCGGCGGCGGAGGCGATGGCCAGGTCTATGAATGACGCGGGAGCGAAAAAAATATTCTTCTACGGCAGCTGCGGCGCGATTTCAGACCGCGCCAAACGTTATGCGATAATCGTGCCGGAAGCGTTCTTAACGGAAGGCGGCATCGTTAAAAACCCGTTCGCGAAAAAGCTTGAAAATGAAAAAGCGGTTACAATATCAGGCCTTCACGCGTCGGTTTTTTCTCCGCTCTGCGAAAGCGTTCCGGAGATCGAATCTTTAAAAAAACGCGGCGCGGAATCGATAGACGTCGAATCGGCCCACGTTATGCGCGACAGCGAAAGATTCAACGGAACGGTCAATTCGCTCTTCATCGTCTCGGATATCCCTGGAACCCAAAACACGCTCGATGAATGGGATCGCGAAAACGACGATTACGTAAGAGCTCAAATGAAGGCGCTGGATCTTATTATAGGCGGCATCGGCGCGACAGGAGTCGAGTTGAAATAAAAGATAGCGGCTTACGCGCGCGCTTATTATGAATTGACAATACTTCATCTATATGTTATTATCAGGTAATTTTTATTCATGGAGGCATTTTATGAAAAACAGATTTTTTATAAGCTTAATGGTCTTAAGTCTTTTATTTTCCTCTTTCGGTTTTCTGGAAGCGGCCGAGCTTAACGTGCCCGCTGGAACTCTGGTCAAGCTGATTCTTGAAATGCCGCTGTCGTCCAAGACCAGTAAAAAAGGCGAAATGGTTAAATTCACCGTGGCAAAGTCCGTAAAGATCGGAGCGAAAACGGTTATTGAAAAAGGCGCCCTGGCGCAGGCCCAGATCACCGAGGTCCGCGGACCCGGCAAATTCGGAAAAAACGCGAGAATAAAACTGAACTTTCTTTTCGTCAACGATAAAAAAGGCAATCGGGTTCCCATCAAGCTCGGCGAAGAATCGGCGAAGATAAATAAGCAGGAAGGATACGCCATCGGCGCTTCAGCCGGCGGATTTTTACTGCTGGGTCCCATCGGAATCGTAGGCGGACTCTTCGTAAAAGGAAAGGACGTTGAAATCGCAAAAGGCACCGAGCTTTTTGTCGAGGTCAGCAATAAATAGAGCTGGCGTTCGCGCTCGTTCAATTTTCACGATTGTTTGAGTTTTGCTATCGCTTATCATCGGGACGAGCTTTTAACTCTATTTTAGAGTTCCCGCTATTCGAAACGTTATATGTTTGAACGAAACGATCGAAAAGCTGAGTTATTCGCGATTTGGAACGCCCCTCCCTCAACGCCTCCAGATAATCATAATACGCTTCGGCGCATTTGGAAAGTTCCGATCTGCGGGCTTTTACGCGGCCGCTTTCAAAAAAAGCCAGGCCTTCTTTTTCAATGATCCCGGCGGCGGCTCGCGCGGTTAAAAGATATGCGCCATAGCGTCCTTCTTCCCTGGCCGCTTTTACGGCGCCGAAAAGACATGGATCCGTCGAAAAAAGCAGATATTCGATATAAGCCGCTCTCATTCCGGCTTCGCCGGCGCAAGCCGCCTCGATGAAATAATCGCGATAATACGTGCCGCCAGGAAAGCGGCTCACCTTGGCTTTTCTTAGTTCTTCCTCAAAAAGTTCCAGATATATTTTTTTTCTTCCGGCCGGAACTATCATCGCGCGAGACGAATAAGCCGGATATACCGCGCCGGAAACTCTTACTTCGTTATTGACCGGATTTCCGCGGTGCGCCACGCCGGCGAAATCAAAATCCATCAAAAGTTCCCGGGTATCATTCGCCAGACCATATCGAAGCAGCGCGGACGTCATTTTTTCAAGATATATATCACGCGCGTTAAGCGCCATGTAAACCGGCGCTACGAAACGGACAAAGGTTTCCGGAAATTCGCCGGACGTCAGAATGTCCGACTGAAAAGCATTTATTTCGTCATATCGGGCGATACCGGTTCCGCGCGTTTCCCAACTATTCTTGGGATAGAACTGCGCGTCCCTTAAGTTTAACAAATCTCCGGAAAAGATGAATCGCGGAGACATTTCAGCATGGCCGAGCGAACCGTATGGCGCGTCGTAATAATTGATCCCGGGTCCGTACGACAGATAGACGAATGTGTTCTGACCCGAGCCTATATCGGTCTGGCCGGGCTCATTCAGATCGAGATTCACTCCGGCTTCGACCGCCCCGATCTTAACGCGCATATCCTGCGAAATCAAAGGGTAATCGGCTGAAATATAACGAACCGCGTCACGCGCGTCGCGCAGAGCCTTTTCAGAATTATCGCTTATTCTTCTGTTCTGCGTCATCTTGTGCGAAAGAAAAAGAGGAGCGCCGATTTTATCCTCCCGCATCGATAAGATCGGATTAACGAAACCGAACATGTCCGGACGGTCGAAATAATATCTGTTATATTCAACGGTCAGGCTTAATTTCAGCTTTGCTGATTTAAAAATTAAATTCAAAAGCTCCGGAAATCTTTCACCCGACTTTCCGCCTTCGACAAAAGCGTCATAAGAGCATGATATTTCGATATATCCGCGGTCCGATATGAAGGCCGCAGGCTCTTTTCTTTCAGCTGACGCGGATATTTTAACGCCGTCCGAATATGGAACATAAACCGCCGCGAATTTCAAACGCGAGCTCAATTCAAGGAAAGCCGAAAGACAATTCCCGCGCTCATAAAAAAGAGACCCGTCGCGCCTTTTGGTCCTGAACCTGTCGAGGAGCGAACGCTTTACAAAGTCCGAGGAAATGTTTTTTTCGACATCCGGCAAAAGTTTTCCGAAAAAATATAGTTTTCTGCCTGTTTCGGAGAACATGGCGTATAAAATCACGGGATCTTTTTCTTCTTCGGCATCGATAAATATCGCGCGCGGCTCCGACGGCCGCATCTGAAGCGAAGCGAAAAAATCCGCGCCGGCCTTCTGAGCATATTTTTTAGAAAGATCGAGCGCCGAAACCGGAGCAACGCTGAACAATAAAATAATAATCAGCGCAAAAACGATCAATAACGGCTTGAATATAAGCCGCGCAGAATATATTCTTTCACGGGTAAAGTTTATCTTGTTTTCAATATTCATAATAAACACGGCCTTTTTGTTATTATATCTAAAGCAATTACATCATAAAAAATTTTCACACCCGAAAATAGTATCTGGATATTTTAACAAACAAATAATATCCGTTTATTATTAATAGTAATTTAAAAAAGGGCCGTTTCAAAAATCATCTTTTTTGACGGCCCCTTTATTATTTATGGTTTGCGCTTAACTTTGAAGCGGAACGCGTTATTTCGTTATGTGCGTTCCGGTCTCGCCGTTAACGGCTTTTCCGATAAACTCGGGTGAGGTGATTATAACCTTTTCGCCGCCGTTCTTAAGAAACATTATAGCCGCCTGGATCTTCGGACCCATGGAGCCGGCGGGAAACTGGCCTTCCGCCATGTATTTTTCGGCTTCGGCCATCGTCATTTTATCGATAGTCCTCTGATCGGGCTTATTGTAATTTATGCAGACTTTTTCAACGCCCGTAGTTATAATAAAGACATCCGCTTTTACTTCGGCGGCCAGAAGCGCCGACGCGAAATCCTTATCAATAACGGCAGCCGTGCCTTTAAGATTTCCTTTATCGTCTTCCAGGACCGGAATTCCGCCGCCGCCAACGGCGACGACAAGAAAGTCTGAATCTACGAGTTTTTTGATAGCTTCTATTTCAACGATGCGTTTAGGCATAGGTGAAGCCACGACGCGGCGATAACCACGGCCGGCGTCTTCCTTGACGTTCCAGCCATCGCTTTTAACGCGCTTGTCAGCCTCGTCTTTAGGCATGAACGAACCGATAGGCTTCGTAGGATTTTTAAACGCCGGGTCGTTTTTATCGACGAGCACCTGGGTAACCACGGTCGCGCAGTCTTTTTTTATGTTCTGCTTTTTAAATTCGTTATAAAAAGCCTGTTGGATCTGATAGCCGATAGCGCCCTGCGTGTCGGCGCCGCATGAATCAAGAGGAACTTCATGAAGTTCGGTCGCGGAGATCTCCGACCGCCTTAATATGAAGCCGACCTGAGGGCCGTTTCCGTGGGTCATAATAACGTTATAACCTTTGCCGATCATCGTGGTTACATGATGAACGGTTTCGCAAACGGCCAGATATTGATCTTGAACAGTCTGATGGTTTTTGTCTTTTATAAGTGAGTTGCCGCCAACGGCGATAACCGCTTTTTTCATTTGCTGACCTGCCTTCCAAATATATTGTTATATTAGAATTTACTGATTTATTTTTTCGCCGGCCTGCCGGGTCTTCTGCCGGCTATTTTGGCGACGGTCTTTTTCGCCGGTCTTCCCGCTTTCTTCGCGGGTTTCGGGCCGGGTTTCCTGCCGGCTTTTTTCGCCGTTTTTTCAGAAGTTACGCCGATATTTAGAAGCTTGAGTACGTCGTCAAGCGTCCTTGACGTTTTCGGCTGTTTTTCGATTTTTTTCGAAACTTTAACGGCTTTTTCAGCGGCCGGTTTTCTGCCGCGTTTTTTCGGGGCTTTTTCAACTTTCGCGGCGGCTTTTTTTGCGGGCCTTCCCGCTTTCTTGGCCGGTCTGCCTGCTTTTTTCTTGGCGACGGCTTTGGCTGGCGGTCTGCCGGGGCCGCGTTTAGCCTTGACGGTTTTTTCCGCGGGCGCTTCAGCTTCGACTTCCATTACGACCTTTTTAGGGTCTTTTCCGGCTTTTATCTCTTCGGCGAGCATCTTCGTGAAAATCTCGGGAAACATGGCATAAACGGCGGCGGCCTTTACGATATGCTCAACGGGTACCTGGTCGTTTATGGAATGAGCGTAAACTTCATGAGCAGGGCCGAAACCTATCGTAGGAATTCCAAGCCGTCCCATGGAAGCGACGCCGTTTGTCGAAAATGTCCATTTGTCGATTTTGGTTTTAT
The DNA here is from genome assembly GCA_964545075.1 of uncultured bacterium. Taxonomy (GTDB): domain Bacteria; phylum Muiribacteriota; class UBA9980; order UBA9980; family UBA9980; genus DAOPXV01. The sequence goes on along the minus strand of CAZJFS010000005.1, from coordinate 56,714 downwards.
GGCCGGTAGCTATTTCAGCCGATTTCGCCATAGCCTGAGTAAGAACGTGATCTTCCGGCAATACCCATGTCGGATAATATTTTTCCTGGCCGACGGTGAGGCCGGTCCATGATTTTTCTTCATATTGAAGAACCTCGACGCGCGCGTCCTTTGAGTGAGCCGTAGCCGAGACGATCTTCTGTATCTGTGATACGGCGAGTTTCATATCTTCGCCGGCGGTAAGGCGGCGATCGATATAAATAGTGCATTCGTCGGGTACGGCGCATAACGATGGAGTCTTGCATTCTATCTTTGAAACGGTTATAGTTCCTTTTCCAAGGAATTTATTTGGAGCGAGACTGTCGTTCAATTTTTCTATCCCTTCAACTATGGGCATCATTTTATAAACCGCGTTGACGCCGCGTTCGGGAGCCGAACCGTGACATGACAATCCTTTCGTAACGACCTTGATCTCCATTCTGCCGCGATGGCCGCGATAAACGTTGAGATTGGTCGGTTCCGTTATAACGACGTAATCGGGAACGATCTTCTTTTCGTCGCGGATCATATGCAAAAGAGGAAGGCCGTCACAGTCCTCTTCCTGGCAGGTTCCGGTAACATAAAGCGTATAATCGTCCTTAAGCTTAAGATTTTTTATTATAGCGCCGGCGTAAACCATGGCGACCATGGCCGCGCGCTGATCGGAGGCTCCGCGCCCGTATATTATCCCGTCCTTGAATTCGCCATTGTATGGATCGATCTTCCAGGCGGTACGGTCGCCGATACCGACCGTATCGATATGAGCGTCCATCATTATTTTAGTTTGGCCGTCGCCGATCCTGCCGATAATATTCCCCATTTTATCGATCATGATTTCGTCAAACCCGACTTTTTCCATTTCGGTTTTTATGCGTCTAATAACGTTTTCTTCCTTGCAGGATTCACCGGGAATAGCTATAAGATCGCGCATGAACCGGATCATATCGTTCTCATAATTTTTAGCTTCCTTCAAAATCAACTCTTTACTCATCAGCAATCATCCCTCTGTTTAAATTTACCGGGGGCGGACTTCCGCCGCGCCCCATTCTTCAATTTTTTGGAATCGAACTATTCGGCGAATCTTCTTTTATTGAGCGACGCAAGGGTCCTGGCCGGATCCTTGAATTTCGAAAGAAGCATCATGGCGGCGATAACGAAAGGCTTATAACCGGCTTCCTTATAAGTTTCAATTCTGTATTTATCGAACACTTTAGCTGAAACTTCGCCTTCCTTGCATGACACGTCTGAAATATCGGCGGGCAGGCAATGCATATAAAGGGCTTTTCCACCCTTTGTAAGTTTCATCATTTTTTCAGTGCATTCCCAGTCTTTGTGCTTGGCATTATTCGCAAGGCACTGTTTTTCAAGATTCTTCAAGCCTTCCAGATCTTTTTTCAGAAGCAGGGGCGTACGGGTCTGCATTACGCTATAAGGAGCCCATGATTTCGGATAAACTATATCGGCGCCTTTGAATGCTTCTTCCATCGATTTAACGACTTTAAAGCTGCCGCCGGACTTTTTCGCATTCTTTTCGGAAATCTTGAGCGTTTCGGGAATGAGGTTGTAGCCTTCGGGATGAGCGAGAACGACATCCATACCGAAACGCGACATAAGGCCTATGATGGCCTGCGGCACGGAAAGAGGCTTCCCGTAGCTGGGCGAATAAGCCCACGTCATGGCTATTTTTTTACCCTGGAGCTTCTCTACTCCGCCATAGTAATTTATGAGATGTGAAAGATCGGCCATCGACTGGGTCGGATGATCGATATCGCACTGCAGATTGACTATCGAAGGCCGCTGGTGCAAAACGCCGTTCTTGTAACCGTCATCGAGAGCCTCTCCGACTTCGCACATATATTTATGCCCTTCGCCGAGATACATATCATCGCGGATACCGATAACTTCGGTAAGAAACGAAATCATGTTGGCCGTTTCGCGGACCGTTTCGCCATGGGCGATCTGGGAAGTGCTTTCATTGAGATCCTGTACCGTGAGCCCTAAAAGGTTGGAAGCGGAAGCAAAAGAGAATCTGGTCCTCGTTGAATTATCGCGGAAGTTGGAAATGGCGAGGCCTGATTTAAATACTTTACAACTTTTGCCTTCTTCATATAATTTTTTTAATATCTGCGCCGTAAGAAGCGTCGCGCTTATCTGGTCATCGGATTTTTTCCATGTATGCAAAAAATCCGTGCCGTGCATTTTATGATCTAAAGCGTCGAGTTGAGATATTAACTTCATTAAACCCATTATATAGAACACCCCTTTAATTTATTTTTTATTAATTATAACATATCTTTGATACATTATCCATAATTTTTCGGCGAAATTATATTATGATTTAATGATTTTTATTTCCACGCGTTTTTTTTGTGGAAAAAAAATCAAAAACCTGCTACAATATTGAATAAACAATATTTTTTAATTTTAAACGAGGTTGATTTTTTGAATAATTATAAATCGATTTTCACGATAATTTTAATGATTTTATTTTTCACCCTATCACGCCCGCCCTTAATGGCTGGGAATTACGATAATAATTTACCGCCCGATAAATACCGTGAAAAAATAATAAGGGAACGCGTAAAGTCAATAACCGAATTTGAATATTCTTACAACAAGGGCCTTAAAGAAAACGCCGGCATAAAAAAAACGACACTTAAATATGACCGCGCCGGAAACTTGTCCGAAAATATTTCTTATGACGAAGCCGGAAATATTTCCTTCAGAAGCCTGAATATATTCGACGAAAAATCCCTGAAAAAAAGGCAGATAGATTTCAAGGCGGACAAAAGCATCGAAAGCTCGGCGTCTTATAAATACGACGCCAACTCTAAACTAACGGAAGAGTCGTGGTTTTACGGCAACTCCCTCGACAAAAAAATCATTCATAAATACGACGCGCGCGGATTCGAAACGGACTTCATCTGCAGCATCTTCGACGGCACGGTAGACTTCAGATATGTTTATAAATATGACGCGCGCGGAAACAAGACCTTTGAATCATACTATGAAAAAAACGTTCTTTCATATAAACAAGCTCTCAAATACAATGAAGCGGGCCAATTGATCGAAACGATATCCTATGGCCCCGATGATGAAACGATATCAATCGAAAATTATAAATACGACGCGAATAAAAATAAAACGCTGGAAATGCGCCACAACCTTCAATCCAATATGGATATTAAGACGACTTACAAATACGACGCCTTAAGAAATCTGACGGAAACCGCCGAATACATCGGCTCCAAGCTTTCCCGGCGTTTTATGTACGCATATAATAAAAGCAATAAATTAACCGAAGAGACGAACCTAAATGAAGATGAGTCAATAGAATATAGAATAAGATACCGGTATGACGATTCAGAAAATTTAATAGAGGAAATTAAATATAATTCAAGAGACGGAATAATATATAAAATAACTTATAAATACGACTGCCTGAAAAATATCGTGGAAAAGATAAAATACCGGTATCAGAGCTTCAGCGAACCGGAATCGGCCGTGCGATATTTCTACGAGTTTTATAAATAAAACCCTATTTTATGCTTATGATTTTATCGCTTCCCCATGTCCCGTCGGCATTATGAAAAACGAAATTCACCGCTTCAACCGGCGCGCCGCTCTTTCCGAACGGCCCTAATTTCGCGCGGTAAGATTTACCGTCTTCGGATTGAACCAGAAGCGTCTCGACGGCTTTTCCATCGCTCCATTTTACCGTTCCCGAAGGCCACAGCGATTCGGCGGGTATCTTCCAGCCGTTGATCCCCCAGTGAAGTTTTCCGGGTTTCGACGACGTTATGATTATGGCATCATCAGGACCCGGATTTTCAGGCGTCCAGCAGGATTTTTCTGGCTCCGGACAGGCCGGCGTATCGCCTACGTGAACGTAATTAACGGGAGAATATCCTATATTTCCATGCTCGTCCTCGGCGGCGATCCTGTATGCGTAAGTAACGTTCTTCTTTCCTGAAATTTTATACGAATATTCAAGCGCTTTAACCGTGGGTTTCGGATTGGTCTGAGACGCTATCGGCTTCCCGGCCATTGGAACGTTCGTCCACGCGGCCGCCGTAATCAGGCTGTCACCAACGTTTTCCACCGTAACGTATTGAAGGCTCACGGACTTAAGCCCGCTCATATCATAAGCGTAGGTCCATACGGTGAAATCCGCAGGCATAGGAAACGCGCCCCATTCCATTCCTCCCGGGTTATAGGGCTCCCGCTGGGGTTTATAAATCGTCGGCGGCGTTTTATCCTCGAATCCGCTATTCATATCCAATGTTTTTTTAGCGAACGCGACAGCGATGTTCGCGGCCCGCGTCGGATGACTGTCCCACATTTCAGTCCCATCCCAATATTCATAACATGACGTTTCGCTCACGAGCATATATCTCCACGCGTTTTTCGTCTCGTCCGAATCCGGCGCGACCTGGTTCGCCGTCATAACATAGTTTTTAGCGGCGGTAATAACGCCCCATGAATTTCTGTCAGGCGAATAACCGGTTTTAGGATCCGGATCGCCGTTCCATTTTAAAAATTCAGGATCGCCGTTGTCAGCTCCCGCCCAGGAACCGCTTTCAACATGTATAATATTTTCGGCATCAGGCGGAAATTTATCGAGATAATCCTGCACCGTCGTGCATACGAACCTTTCGGAATTTGATTTAGCCCAATTCACGAAACCATTAAAATTATCATGGTAGTAGCCCGACGAGCCGCCGCCATAATTATCGCCGTCATGATGAAGTACGATAAGGATCGGGTGCTTCGGGTCGGTATTATATTCTTCAAGCTGGCTCATGACCTGTTCGTAATTGAGCGCGCCAAAACCGCCGCGGCCGTCCTCATTTCCCATATAGCGATCGGTCGGCACCGCTATCATTTTCGCGAGCTTCCCGTCCGGCGTCATCTGTGGCTTTCCGCTTGCCGGATCTTTATATGCCACGTAGTAAGGCCGGTTCGACCACGGAGTGATCTTCGACGGCGCCCAGAGGCCGGAAAGCTGGACCCAGTTCTTCGGATCGGGGTTTTGTTGATCGGCGGTGTTCGGCGGAAAAAGATTTTCACCCTTCACCCACGGATAGTTTTTACATGCGCGGGAAAAGTGAATATTATCCACGAATACCCACTGTAACCCTTCATCGACGAGAGCGGGTATCATCCACTCGGCGAAGGCGTTCTCCGGCGGGAATATCCCTTTCGAATAACTTACCGAGTTACCGAAAGTATCGAGCGTTATCTTTCTATGGGCCTGTATCTGTTTTCTTATGTCCTCGTAATCGATGAGCGCCATCAGAGGATGATGGAATCCGAACGAGACCATATCCAGGCGCGGATTTCCAAGAGCCGTCTTTAAATTTCTTCCGGCGCTGTAACCGGACTCCCAGTTATTGAAACCAAGCCCGGCTTTTTTTATTGAATTTAAATCCTCTATTAGAGAGCCGGAAAAGCTGACCTGCGCTCCGGCGTTTGGAAGTCCGGCATCGGCTGCCGCTTTTACAGCATCATACGGCCACGTGGTATAAGCTCCGGCGCGACTGGACATAACATCTAAAAGGCTGTATGAATAAACGCCCCTGTTATTGGTCGCAACCATATCTTCATAAGGCCAGTATATCGGCTGGTGCATATGCCAGTGAAAGGATATGTATATCGGAACTTTAGCTTTAACGTTTTTTTTATCGAAAGCGGAAGTTATTATCGGAGTCGAACCGACAAGGATCTTGTTTCCAAGCTCCGTTTTTATTTTCACAAGAAAGCCTTTACGCTCAGCGTTGTCACCGGATGAAATCATTTCAAAATTTATCTTTTGTATGAACATTTCACGGAGGGAGTTAAACGCCGGATATGACGGATCGGAATTCGCGACGTTACAGATATAATCCGTAATGGTTTTGACGGCCTCACGTTCATCCTTTGAAACCGCCACGTTAAAAATATTTACCAGCTCGCCTTTTTTGATTCCGAGTTCTTCCAAGGTCAACTCGTATTGTTTTTTCAAATAGTCCAGACCCGGCGAGATGGATTTATTATCCGGTTTAAACGCCTGCTTGTAGGTATTGAGCTTATAAGCGATGAGCTTATATTCCTCAAACGGTTTTACCGGGAAGTCAAATGAAAAAGATGGCGCGACAAAAGACAAAAGAAAAAGTAACGCCAGGGCGGCAGGGAAAAAATTCATTTTAATTTTTTTATAAAGCATGCGGCATCTCCTCGTTAAATAAAAGATACGCGATTAATCTTACAAAATTTGCGATAATATGTCAATAAAAAACACCGTGAAAAAATACATTTAAAGCGCCACGTTACCGACATTTTAAATAAATTAAAAATTCTTCTTGCAACTTTTCTTAAAATAAATTAAAATTTAACTCATTATGAAAATATTGTTTTCGGACATAATCAACATACCAAAACTCCAGAAAATGCTTGAAAAATTATACGAAGCGTCTTCGATCGCCACCGGCGTAATGGATGTAAACGGCGAAATATACGCCACGGCCGGCTGGCTTAATATCTGCACCAAATTTAACCGCCAGTTCGAAAAAACGCTTGCAAAATGTGAAAAATGCAGATTTGAAATCTCCGATAAAATAAAAACCGGCGAAAAGTTCGTTATCCATCGATGCGAAAACGGCCCTTTTCACTGCGTTATACCCCTGATAATCGAAGGCGTTCATCACGCCAACATATTTCACGGCCAATTCTTCCTCGATAAACCGGATCTTGATTTTTTCGCGAAGTATGCCGAAGAGAACGGGTTTGAAAAAGACGGCTACATGCGCTCCATTATTGAAACGCCCGTGCTGACTATCGACACCGTGAAAAAAAATCTCGAGCTTCTTCAAAACCTCGGCGAGCTTCTAACCGAACTTGGAATGGGACGCCTCATGGCTATTCGCCAGAACGAAGAAATGAGGTCGCTTAAGATATACGCCGAAGCCGCGAACATCGCCAAAAGCCAGTTTTTAGCAAATATAAGCCATGAAATAAGGACGCCTCTTAATAACGTTATAGGATTCGCGGACCTTCTCACACGCACGGGACTTAATAAAGACCAGCGGGAAATGACGCAATTCATAAAGATCAGCGGAAAGAACCTTTTAGGCCTTATAAACGACGTCTTTGACTTTTCCAGGATCGAAGCCGGAAACCTCGAAATCGAAAAAAAGGCCTTCGACATATCTAATATAGCCGCTCACGCGGTCAAGTACGCAAGCGTCATCGCCGCGCAAAAGGGCGTCAACATATCCACGTCTATCGATCCCGGAATCAGATGCCGTTTTATAGGCGATGAAAAAAGGCTTCTTCAGGTAATTTCGCATCTGGTCAATAACGCGGTCAAATTCACCGAACACGGCAACGTTGCCCTTAAGATCAAGCTCGAAACCGAAACAGAAAAAAATTCCGGGCTTAATATAAGCGTATCCGATTCGGGCGTCGGGATCGAAGCTTCAGACATCAAGAAAATTTTCACGCCGTTCACCCAGGCTGACGGGGCCGGCATCAGAAAATATGGCGGAGCCGGTTTCGGCCTCACTCTAGCTCAATCCCTCGTCAAGCTGATGGGCGCGGAAGGCATATTTGTCGAAAGCGCTCCGGACGCCGGAAGCGTTTTTCATTTCCGCATCGAACTTGAAAAAGGCGAGCTCATCGGCGGCATGCCTGAAAAAAAGGGCGCGGCCGAAACCGGAGAAAAACCCAGGCTTAAAATATTGATCGCCGAGGATAATTTAATAAATTTAAAGCTCATGATGGAACTTTTAAAAATGCTGGGTCATGAAGTCATTCCGGCTGAAAACGGAAAAAGCGCTTTTGATATCTTTAAAAAGGAAAAGATCGATCTTATCTTCATGGACCTTCAGATGCCGATAATGGACGGGCTTGAAGCGACTTCCAGAATAAGGGCCGCAAACGATAAGATACCGGTGATAGCGATGACGGCTTTCGCCAACAGGGAAGATTACGAGCAGTGCATGAAATGCGGAATGAACGACTATATATCCAAACCTATAAACACCAACAAACTCGAAGAGATCATAGCTCGCTGTCTGAAAAAAAATGAAGCGCAGCCGGATCCAGCGGCCTGTGAAAAAAGGCCTCTGGAATTCAAATCTCAGGCTGATGAAAACGGCCAACCGGCGACTTTCAACCGCGAAAAATTCATGAAAACCGTACTCGGAAAACAGGAATTGGCAAAGGAAATAATCCGGATATTTTTCAACGATTTCGAGACGTTTTCAAAAGAGATCAAAACCGCCGCCGCCGCGGGAAATTCCGAGATCATGAGAAAAGCCGCGCACAGGCTTAAAGGATCGTCGCTCAACGTCGCCGCGGAACGCCTCAATTTGCTCTTCGCGAGCATAGAAGTCATTGGAAAAGCCAACAAAACCGATGGCGTCGAAGAAATATTAGAAAAGATTAATATTGAATACAGCGGCTACAGGGCCGAAATTGAAAAATTGAAATTTTAAGACGGCGGTTCCGCTTTGCGAACCGGCTCCGCCGTTTCTTCCCTGTGCGTACGAACCGGCTCCGCCGTTTCTTCGTCAAAATCGCCGTCAAGGTTGAAAAGGCAGCCCACGTTTCTTATGCAGGATTCGACATGGCATTTGCTGCCGCATTTTTGTATCTTGATTATGGGCGTGCTGGTTATCCGGTTGATAACCGCTTCAGTGAAAGCTTTTATACTTTTTTGCATGATGTCGTTAGCGGGCATCCGCTTCGAAAATTTATCTATCTCGCTTTTGATTATCTCTTCGACGTGTTTTCGAAACCTTGAAACGAACGGCATAACCGATTGTTTCGAAAGCCACTGAATAAAAAGATCCAGCTCGCCGCTTATTATTTTGCGCGTCTTTTTCACTTCCGAACTTCTCAAGAGCATGTTTCCGTCTATAACCTGCCTTAGATCGTCTATGTTATAGAGATGAACGTTTTCGACAGAGGAAACTCCGGGATCAATATCCCTCGGAACGGCTATATCAATGAGGACAAGAGGTTTTTCAGGACGCTTCAGCATCGCTTCGGCTACGCGCCGCGGCTCGACCACATAATGAGGCGCGCTCGTCGAGGATATAACGATATCCGCCAAGGCCATTTTTTCATACATATCACGCATCTCGGCAGGATCCGCGCCGTACTTTCCGGCGAGAGCGATAGCCCGGGAAAGCGTTCTCGACACGACGGCAACATTTTTAACGCCATTCGCCATAAGGCACGTAACCGCAAGCTCCGCCATCTCGCCGGCGCCTATTAGAAGCACCGACATGCGTTCAAGATCGCCAAGCGCTTTTTTTGCCAGATCGACAGCGACCGAACTTACCGAAACCGCGTTCCTCCCGATCGAAGTATCGGTCCTGACAAGTTTACCTACCCTTATGGCGTGATGAAAAAGCTTGTTCAATACGACGGCGGTCGTTTTATTCGCGACGGCGAGCGCGTAGGCGTCCTTGATCTGGCCGAGTATCTGGGATTCTCCTATGATCATCGAATCCAGGCTCGATACGACCTCGAAAAGATGACGGGCCGCCTTCTCGCACTCGTAAGCATAAAAATATTCGGCCATGTCGCGTCCGGAAATATTGAAATCATGCTTTACGGCGTTTCTTACAAGATCCATAGCGTCTAACGAACCAAGCCTGAGATATAATTCAAAGCGATTGCAGGTCGAAAGAAGGACGCATTCGCGAACGCCTTCAAGAGCATAAAACCTCGCAAGCACTTCCGCATGCCTCGCGGCGCCGATAGCCATTTTTTCGCGAACGCCAACGGAAGCCTTTTTATAGTTTAAACCAATGGATACTAGCATAAATCAAAACCTTCCATATGAATGTAACCCGGAAAGAAGATAATTAACGCCAAAATAAGTGAACAGCGTCGAGATGAAACCCAGCGAAGTGATATACGCCGCTTTCATTCCCCGCCAGTTGGAATGATGGCGCATATGAAGATATATCGCATATATGAACCACGTAATAAGCGCCCAGGTTTCCTTCGGGTCCCACGACCAGTATGTCCCCCACGCCCTGTGAGCCCATATAGCCCCGAAAACCAGCCCGCCAAGCGTAAAAACGGGCAGCCCTATACTGACCGAGCGATAGCTGATATCGTCTAATATCTCGCCTGAAGGAAGAACCGAAACTATAATATTTCTCATCCGGTAAAAAACGATCGAACATACGGTCGCGACTGCAAGCGGAATATAAAAAGCCGGATAGTTCTCCGGAAATATGACCGATCTTTTTTTCAGAAGCGCTATAATAAAAAACGATATTACGCCGAGAAACGCCCCGGCGTTGGATGCGGAGAAAACATTGGAAAACGCCGAGGACTTTTCGCCGTCGCGCGCCGGCTTCATGATATATAACAGCGCGGCAACGTATGAAACCGCGAACGCGGCCTCGCCGATAAACGTTACGGCGACATGAAGGCCAAGCCAGTAACTTTGAAGAGCCGGAACAAGCGGTTTAATGTCGCGCGGAAGGACGGAGGCTATGGCTATCATTGTAAACGATATGCTCATGACGAAAGGCCCGAGAGATTTCGTCTTATATTTATATTCAACTGCGAAATAAGACAGCGCTATAAGCCACGAAAAAACCGAAAGCGACTCGAACATGTTCGACATCGGCATGTACCCCGCCGCCAGCATACGATCGCCAATCGCAAAAGCATGAGCAATGGCGCCTAACCATAATACGCCAGTCGCGGCATGGCCGGGCTGGGACCGTTTCCAAAAAAGAAAATATGTATAAGCCAGAGCGCCGGCCATGTAAGAAAAAAAAGCTATAGTAAAGCCAATATCATCCATCATTTATCACTTCACCTCTGATTCGATTTCAGAACAAAATTCATTGAATTCCTCTTCGAAAAGGACATGGTTCTTATCGGCCGAACCGCCCAGATGAATCCGGCATCCGCTTTTATCGAAGACGCACCAGACCCTTTTATGGAAAATATAAAAAGCCCAGAAAAAGCCAGCCGTCATAAACGCGAAACCAGCCCACACCAGATAGACGCCAGGATCATAGGCGATCTGAAGACCGGTATATTGTTTTTCAACCGCTTCAAAACCATCGAAAATGAACCGGCCGGAGAATTCTCCATCACTCGCGCCTTCATGCGAAAAATCAGGAATATTTTTAAAAAGCCATTGCGTCTTAACCTCTCCGGTTCCATCCCGGCTTATTTCAAGTTTTAAAGCCGGATTTCCCGGCTCATCGGACGCGGAATAGGCCTGTTTTGTATCGATATCGATCTTAAAATCAGGCAAAAATTTCAATGCCCTTATCTTATAACCTTTAAAGCGCACCTCACTCGAATTTTCAGCGTCATTTATGACGAATGAGGTTTCAGAAGCGCCGGCGCCTTTTTCCAGATACCGTATTCTGAAATTTTTATAACCGCACGTGACGGCTCCGAATGAAGACTGATAAATGTTGACCCCGTCATAGCTCATTGGATCGTTAACCGAAAGCGTCTTCGTATAAACAGGCGTCGTTCCGGACAGGACTGATAAAGTCGTGTACCAGTTCTTCACGCGCGCTTCCGCAGTCAATCCACCTTCGGCATACACTGTTTTGAAATCATCTATGCGCACGTCAAAAAAAGACTTTTCAGGAAGCGCCATCTGCCGCGCCATAAGTTTTCCTATCTCATCGTGGCTGTCGCGCCCTTGAGCCCGCGCCTTTTCAAATGTCTCGCCGATCCTGTTCTGAAGGTCTAAATAAGCCTTCGTCGGAACCGGCCGGACGTCTCCGGGAACCCCCGCCATCTGCGTTTTATATCCGTAAATATTCCCGATGAGCGCGCCGGCGATTATCATAAGCAGGCTTGCGTGAACCGTGAATTCACCCAGAAAAGAGTAAGCGCCGCAATTTCCAAAAAAACAGGCGCGGCCGTCCGTTTCCTTAACGTAAAGCGCGTACCCGAATTCTTTTATTTTAGCGGATATGACCGCGGCGGCCGATTCATTCGAAACTTTTTCGATGCTTTTTTTGAAGCGGCAAGTTGCTATAAAATCCGCGGTTATGTCAAAATCGACGGTTTGGGCCGCCTGAAGCCTGGAGTTGAAACGTCTTAACGTGCAAACGATTATGTTTACGCATAACAGGACGATCAGGGCGACGAACCATGCCGAATGATAAAGATCATCGAGTGAAAAAAAATATATCCAGCCATAATATTGCGGAAAATTCTTTTTGTAGAAAATGAATTCCTGGTTCTGCTGAATAAGCGTGCCGGCAACCGACGAAAGCGCGATTATAAAAAGTAATGTTATCGCCGTGGTTATGGAACTAAAAAACTTTATAAAAGCATTATTTTTTAGCGGGAACATGGTTGCAGTAGGGCTCCTCTTCAAAACAATCGCCTGAAGCCGCCAGGGCGCGGGCGCGACAGCCTCCGCAAACGGCCCGGTATTCGCATTTGCCGCATTTTCCTTTAAGGTTCGAAAGATCGCGCAGGCGGTTGAAAAATTCCGAGTCTTTGTATATCGTTGAAAAAGGCGTTTCGCGGATATTTCCGGCCGGAACCGGCATATAGCCGCAGCCCTGGACTATGCCGGTCGACGATACGAACGCGAACCCGCATCCGGCGAGACAGCCACGGCTTACCGCGTCGGGCCCGAAAGTTTGAAAATCGACCGCGACGCCGTCGGCTTTCGCGCGCTGGCGCATTATCCTGTAATAATGAGGAGCGCATGTCGCCTTTAAATTGATGCGGCCAGCCGTATCTTTTTTCTTGTCATAGAACCAGTTCAAAACGCTTTCGTATTCTCCGGGCGATATCTCGTCGCCAATCATGTTCGCGGCCCTTCCCGTCGGAACGAGAAGAAATATGTGTATAGCGACCGCGCGCAGTGAAACGCCAAGTTCGAATATTTTTTCTATGTCGGATATATTGCGCCTTGTTATGGTCGTATTCATCTGGATCTGTATCCCGGCTTTTTGCATGGTCTTTACGCCTTTGAGCGCGCTCTCGAAAGCGCCGGAAACCTTTCTGAAATCGTCATGCCCGGAAGCGTCATGCCCGTCTATACTCACGCTCGCGCGGGAAACGCCAAGCGAATACATGCGCGCTGCGTTATCATCGTTTATGAGGGTCCCGTTCGTAGCAAGCACGGTATGCATCTTCAACGAATAAGCGTGTTCGAGTATCTTAAAAAAATCTGGATGTATCAATGGCTCGCCGCCCGTGAGAATCAATATCGGCTTGCCTTCCATAGCGGCCACGTCGTTTAAAAACACGCGGCATTGGTCAAGTGAAAGTTCGCCGGCGGGCCGCTCCGACGGCGCGCAAGCCCTGCAATGAACGCATTTTAAATTACACGCCGAAGTGAGTTCCCATGCTATAAGGCGCGGGCATTTGCCGGTATTTAAACCGCCATGAGACGGCGCGTTATCGTTTTGACATGCACCAATGTTCATTTAAACTCCATTAAATTCTTTATCGCCGAAATAAACCGCGTTCTGTTTTTTCAATTCCCGGACGCTGAAGAGCACCTTATAAGAGAGGGCGCAAGTTTTGGCCGCTATAGTTTCGGCGATTTTTTCACATTCCGGCTTCGATTTAGCGTGCACCATAGCGTAAAGATTATAATTCCACGAAGGCGTTCCCGCCCTTTCGTAACAATGACTAACCGCCTTTAAAGAAGACGCGAATTCGCCTGCGAATTCGATTTTTTCGGTCGAAATGTTGAAAACGCACATCGCATTCGCCGAATATCCTATCTTTGACTGTTTCAGAACTGCCGCGAAACGGCGGATCTTTTTTTCTTCCATCATCACGCGGACCGCTTCCACTACCTCTTCTTCTGAAACGCCGAGTGTTTCGGCCATCTTCAAAAAAGGGCTCCGGGTTACTTCAATCCCGCGCGAAAGCATATTTATTAATTTCTTCAATTTTTCAGATGTAATCATACGTTAAATTCGACTTTTATTTTAAATTTTTTTACGACCGGAAGATTGAGCACTTCACTCACGCCCGTCCTTTCTTTTATTTCATCGATTATTTTTAAAAGGCGGTCTCCGGAATGAGCCGTTAAAGTAAACCACATATTAAATTTTTCATCGGAGCGCAGGTAATTATGAGTAACTTCCATATAAGAATTAATTATTTCACCGGCTTTTTCAATTTCATCCCCGCTCACCGCTATAGCGGCTAACGTACTTACGTAGCCGAGACGGTCGGAATTAAATATCGGTCCAAGGCGTCTTAAATAACCATTTTCATTGAGAGATCGAAGAGACTCCATGACGCATTCCTCGCTCAAGCCGCCTAATTTTTCGGCAATTTTAACGAATGGCCTTGCGCTGACGGGAAAATCTTTTTGAATAAGATTTAATATTTTTTTTTCCAACTCGTTCAGTTCTTTTTCCATACGACACTCATTTTAAAGGGTTTAACGCGACTTTCAAAACCCGACAAAATCGCTTAAGTTTCTTTTGTTTTATAATAATATCAAGAACATGATTTAAAGTCAATTCATTTTTATCCAACGCCATGCTTATATTTATATTTACAGATTATCGAATTTTTGTTATAATTTCCACACTTTAACATGGAAGGCAGAATTTTAAATGATAGGCGTATCCAAATTACTATGCGGTCTCGTTTCTCCGCACGACGTCCAGAGATACGGAAGGCATTCAGCAAAGCTGCCGTCGAATATGCTGCAATTTTCAAAGGACAAAAAACCCATCGTGGTATGGAACTCAACGTCGGAATGCAACCTTTTCTGCGTTCATTGCTACGCTAACGCCAAATGTGAACCGGCCAAAGACGAGCTTTCAACAGCGGAAGCAAGGGCCATGATAGACGATCTGGCCGGATTCGGCGTTCCTACGCTTCTTTTTTCCGGCGGCGAGCCGCTCATGAGAAAAGACCTTTTCGAACTCGGCGATTACGCCCGCTCGAAGAATATACGCGCGGTGATCTCAACCAACGGAACTCTTATAAACGAAGATGCTGCCCAAAAAATAAAAGATGCCGGCTTTTCTTACGTCGGAATTTCGCTCGACGGAATAGCTGAAACCAACGATCGCTTCCGCGGCGTTCCAGGGGCTTTCGATATGGCTATGGCGGGAATTGAAAATTGCATGGATAAAGGCATCAAAGTCGGCCTGCGCTTCACGATAAATAAAAGCAACTATAAAGAAATTCCCTTTATTTTCGATACGCTTAAAGACCGAAGCATTCCAAGAGTATGCTTTTATCATCTGGTTTACGCCGGACGCGGAACCGATCTTTTAAGCGAGGAAGTGCCTCTGCCACAATCCAGGAAAACCGTAGAATACATATTTGAACGGACTCAAAAACTTTATGATGAAGGCCATGCGATCGAAGTGCTGACAGTCGATAACCATGTTGACGGCGTCTTGCTTTATCTGAAAATGCTTGAAAGAAATCCGGAAAGAGCGGCCGAAATACTCACGCTTCTGCAATATAACGGCGGAAATAACTCCGGCATAGCCATCTCCTGCGTCGACCAGCACGGCGAAGTTCATGCCGACCAGTTCTGGCGCCATTATTCATTCGGCAATATCCGAAAAAGGCCGTTTTCTAAAATATGGCCCGACTTATCCGACGAACTAATGGGAAGGCTTAAAAATAGAAAGCCGCACCTCAAGGGCCGCTGTAAAATATGCAAATATTTGAATATTTGTAACGGTAATTTCAGGGTCAGAGCGGAAGCGATCTTTAACGATACCTGGGCCCCGGACCCGGCCTGCTACCTGTCCGACGCCGAGATCGGAATGACTTCAGATACGTTAAAAAAATTGAAAGCCGATAATCAGTTGTATGAATACGATTGGATGAAATGAAACAGACTTTTACTTACGATCCGGGATACATTTTCAAGAGTGGAAAATATTCAATATTAGCGATATTAGCTACCTGCGTTTACATATCGGCGGTCACGCTTCCAAGTTATGCCACCGCGGCGGATCAAAATCAAGAGGCGCCGCAATGCGTTTCGTGCCATGGCAATACCAACCTCAAGGCAGGCGGCGGATCAGCCGAACCGAAGGGCGTTTGTATAGATAAAAGCACTCTGGCCAATCCCGTCCATGGCGGCAAGCTTAAATGCGTTGAGTGTCATAAGGCCATTACCGGTTTTCCTCACAAACCGGAAGAAATAAAAAAAATAGATTGCCTGCCATGTCACGTATATGACGATCATAAACCCGGCGAAAAACATCATAACGCCGGGTTCACGGAATGGAAAACAGTCTTTCATCATAAAAACCTCGAAAAAAAACGCGGGCGTTGGATAACAATGTGGGTAGCGCGCTTCTTCATAGCCGCTATCATATTGACGTCCATAATGTTCATGTTTTATATAGTTCTGGACGTCAACAGATGGTATAATGCCAAAAGATTCGAAAGAAAAAATAAAAAAACCGAAACGATAACGCCGGAAACGTCAGAACGAGAGGAGGCGGGCCCGGATCAGGAAATGATCGTCGATACGATGCGGCCGGAAAAATTCCCCGAATACGACAAAACCATTCCAAAGCATTTACGGCATAAAGTCAAATTCCTCCGATGGAGCAAAAATTTTAGATGCCAGCATATTCTGCTGCTGACTTCCTCCATAACTCTTTCCATAACCGGCCTGGCGCAGATGTTCAGCAATTTTTTCATTTCAGAATTCTACTTTAAAAATCTTATAAGCTTTCCGGCGAACGTCATAATTCATAAAATCGCCGCATCCGGCCTGATAATATTCTGCGCATGGCATATTCTTTTTATCGTTTTCACGCGCAACGGCCGCTTTGAAATAAAACACTTTATACCAAATCCGGACGATCTTTACGACGGCATCGAAGACTGGATATCGCTATTTCGGGGCCGGCCAGGGAATTTTAACTTCGACAGATACACATACCTTGAAAAATTCGACTATTTTGCCGCTTGCTGGGGATGCACTCTTATGATAGCGACCGGTTCCATCATGTGGTATCATGAGGCGATATTGCCTTTCACGCCGATTATCGCGATCGATATCGCCAGAGCCATCCATGGATTCGAAGCCATCCTCGCTTTTATCGGCACGATGGTCTTTCATATTTATATGACGCATTTCAATCCACGCTATTTTCCGATGAAACGCAATTTCCTCGATGGAATGTCGAGTTATGATGAAATGAAGCAATATCATAAAAAAGAGCTGGAAAGAATATTTCCCAAGGAAAAATAAACGGTCCTCCTTCTTACCGCGCCGAAAATTCGATAACCTGGTTTCGCGATAATGGCGTTCGCGTGAACGCGCCCATCGGAAACTCCGGCTATTCTATATTCACCGTCATGACCGCCATATTACGAGATATCCTTTAAACGGGGCGTCAAAGATTTTTAATGCGGTTTTATGGATTTTTCTGATTTCAGGGCGGGCTTTTTATTCATAAAAAATACTTTTCGCATAAAAACGAATAAATAAAAAAAAGGCGCTACTTTTAACGGTAACGCCTTTTTATTTATTCAGTTGCTTACGATGGCTTAATTATTTGGAAGCGCCGGCTTCTCTAGCTTTTTCGTATTCGGTGATAAGATTCTGCGATACGTTTTCAGGAGCCTGTTCATAATGATCGAATGTCATTTTGAACATACCGCGGCCCTGAGTGAGCGAACGCAGGTTCGTAACGTATGTTATAAGCTCCGAGTACGGCACCTGAGCTTTGATCTCCTGTTTCTTGCCGCTGGCTTCCATACCCATGATCTTTCCACGGCGTGAGTTGAGATCGCCCATGATGGCGCCCATGTATTCGTCGGGAACGACGACTTCGATCATATATATCGGTTCGAGAATATATGGGGCGGCTTCAACGAAAGCGTTCTTGAAACCCATTGAGCCTGCAATTTCAAATGCCTGAGCCGATGAATCGACATCGTGATACGATCCGTCATAAATGGTTACCGATACGTCGATAACGGGATAACCGGCGATAACGCCTTCGACCATTTTACCGACGACGCCTTTTTCAACGGGCCCGATAAACTGTTTTGGCACGGAACCGCCGACGATTTTATCAAGGAATTCGAAGCCTTTTCCGACGTTCGGTTTAAGCTCAAGATGGCAATCGCCGAACTGGCCGCGGCCGCCCGACTGTCTTTTGAACTTGCCCTGGGCTTTGGAGGTCTTTCTTATCGTTTCGCGATAAGCTATTCTGATGGGCTGAATATCGCAACCGACATTAAATTTTCTGCGTATTTTATCGAGCACCATTTCAACGTGTATTTCGCCCATGCCTGAAATGATGGTCTGGCCGAATTCGTTCGGAGGCGGAACTTTGAACGTAGGATCTTCATCCGCGATCTTTGAAAGCGACGTCGACATCTTCTGCGAATCATCCTTGGTTTTAGGAACTATCGCGAGGCTGTACAGAGGTTCGGGAAATGATATTCTTTCAAAAGCTACCCTGGAAGCGGAATCAGCCAGTGTATCGGAAGTCTTGGTGGCCTTAAGCTTAACTATGACGCCGATATCGCCTGAATGAAGTTCGGCCACGTCTTCACGATTCTTGCCGCGAAGAGTATAGAGCGTGCCTATGCGTTCGGATTGTTCGGAATGGGTATTTATAAGGTCTATGCCGGATTTAAGAA
The DNA here is from genome assembly GCA_964545075.1 of uncultured bacterium. Lineage (GTDB taxonomy): Bacteria > Muiribacteriota > UBA9980 > UBA9980 > UBA9980 > DAOPXV01. The sequence continues at coordinate 38,084 of CAZJFS010000005.1, read as the reverse complement.
CGCCGGACATAACTTTGGTGTAATATAATTCGCCGAGGCCGGGTTCGCTGAACACTTTGAATACGAAGATCGAAAGATGTTCGGAATCTTTAAATGAACGCGTTTCAACGGCATCCGTTTTTATATTTTTGCATTCGAGCGTGGGGCGCTGCGCTGGATTGGGCATATAGCCTATGATGAAATCAAGAAGAGGCTGGATGCCAAAGTTGGTCGTGGCGCATCCGGCGAGAACCGGAAATACTTTACCTTCGCGGATACCCGTAGAGAGAGCTTTCTGAACTTCGGCATCGGATATTTCCGCGCCCTCGAGATATTTCATGCCGAGTTCGTCATCCGCTTCGGCGGCCGCTTCAAGCATGATCTCACGGTATTTTTTAGCCGCGCCGTCCATATCGGCCGGGATCGCTTCTTCCTTCATTGTTTTTCCGTCGCCCGAGAACATGAATGCCTTCATTTTTATAATATCAACTACGCCTTTAAATCCGGCGGCTTTTCCGATCGGGATAGTAACGGCGAGTATCTTAAGGGTAAGTTTCGCCTTTATATCGTTGAAAACTTTGTCGTAATCAGCATTTTCCTTGTCCATTTTATTTATAAAAAATATTCTTGGGAGCTTGGCGTTCTCGACATAATCGAAAGCTTTTTCGGTGCCGACTTCGACGCCTGAATCCGCGGCAAGGGTAATAACGGCGGCGTCAGCGGCGCGCATCGTCTTTAAAACCTCACCGATATATTCGTCATAGCCCGGAGTATCGAGCATATTTATTTTGTGGTCTTTGTATTCGAAAGGAGCCATTGCCATTGAAATAGACGATTTTCTTTTTATTTCGCTGTCATCAAAATCGCATGTAAGCGTTCCATTATCAGACTGGCCGAGCCTTGTTATCGTACTGGTCGTAAAAAGCATAGCTTCCGTGAGGCAGGTTTTGCCCGAGCCTGAATGGCCCAGTGTGCATAAATTCCTTACTTTGTCAGTTTGAAATACCTTCATGTGTATCCCCCTTAATTTTTTGATGGTACAAAAACTATTGCGCTTATTATATCATAAGTTTTTTCATATTTCAACATACTTATTCAACTATTTTTAAGGCCGGCATTGAAAATAACCGAGCCATATGTTATCATTTCAGACCATGGATAATGAAATTATACACGCGGAATTGATTTCCGCGATAAATCGCGCCGTTAATGCAGAATCCGCGGCCGAATGGATCAAACGGTCGGTTTCATTCAGAGATAAGAGCCGCTCTATTGCGATCGGCGCAAGAAAATTCAGTCTCGGCGAAGGGAAACTTTTCATTTCCGGGTTTGGAAAATGCGCCGAAGCGATGGCGAAGGGCGTGTCGGAAATCTTCGGCGACGCGATCGAAAAAGGTTTGCTTCTAAGCTACGATGATAAAAAATTACCGCACGGCATCAGTATCCTCGCTTCGTCGCATCCGCTGCCGAACTGCCGGACCATTATCGCCTCGCAAAAACTCGTCGATTTCCATCTTTCAATGAGCGAATCCGATACCGTGCTATGCCTTGTTTCGGGAGGCGGGTCGTCTTTTTTTGAAATACCTGACGGCGCGGTCGAACTTTCCGAACTGATAAAAACCAACGGTCTGCTTCTATCTTCAGGAGCGAGCGTCGCCGAAGTAAACGTTGTGCGCAAGGCGCTATCGAAGGTCAAGGGCGGAAAACTTCTGAAGCTGACGAAAGCGCCAATAATAACGCTCGCGATATCCGACGTTATCGGCGGCGGGCCCGGCGATATCGCCTCCGGCCCGACATGGCCGCATATCAACAGCGCCTCTGAAGCGCTGGATATATTAAAAAAATATAATATATTGGCGCCGTGCCCCAAAAACGTCGTCCGGCATTTAAGACAAAAAGCCGGATTCGAATCCGAAAAAACAGCCGAGGTCAATACGGCCGCAAGTCCGAAATATTTCGTGATCGGCGACAATTCGAAAATGCTGAAAGCGTTTTCCCTCGAGCTTTCCAGCCTCGGTTATAACATGATCATTTCAAAGCGGCGATTAACAGGTCCGGTCGAAACCGAGGCCGGAGCTTTCATGAAAAGCCTTTTAAAGTTAGCCGCAACTGCCAGGAATAAAACCTGCTTCATCGCGGGAGGCGAGGCGCCCGTCAAAGTTACCGGAAATAAGGAAGGCGGGCGATGCCAGCATTTCGTTCTTCTCTGCGCGAAGGCGATCGGCGAATCGGGAATCGAAAACTGGCGAAAAATATCGGTAGCGGCATTCGCGAGCGACGGCGCCGACGGCTTCACCGATTCCGCCGGAGCCGTGCTTGAAGCCGGAACCGCGTTAAAAATCGGACCGGAAATTATAAGCAACTATGCCGCAAGTTTCGCGAGCCATGATTTTTTTAAAAAATACGGCGGCCTCATACGAACCGGCCATACCGGACATAACGTCAACGACTTTTTTATAGGCATTATAAATTAAAACTTATAAAACCGCAGCCCGATTAAAATGTTTCCGAAAAATCACGTGTCTGAAAATTCATGTTGACATTCCAACCGCTCCATGTTAAAATAACTTTGTAAATGAAAATGACTTTCATTTACAAAGGCGGGCGACATGAATAAAAGCTATATAACTCTCCATTTCAAAACATCGGGCCTTAAAATGACCGCTCAGCGAAGCGTCATCATCGACGTTCTTTTGAGGCATTCACGCGAGCACATCAACCTCGAACAGATCCTCGCCGAGGCGCGCGCCAATAATCCGGCGGTTTCAGGCGCCACCGTCTTCCGGAACATAGTCTTTCTGGAGAAGACTCGCCTGATAAGCAAAATGAAGCTGCAGGATAACAAGTCCTATTATCAACTACAAAAGGCTGGAACCGCCGAAGGCCACCACGATCATCTCCTCTGCGAAAAATGCGGAAAGATAGTCGAATTCTACTCCGAAAAACTCGAAAAACTCCAGGAAAAAGTCGCTTCGGAAAATGGATTTGAAATATCAAGACATCGGATGGAGCTCTACGGCGTCTGCCGAACATGCCGCACGAAAAACAAATAGAAAGACGGTTTAAAAATGAATGAGCTGAATACAAATCCGGAAAACAATCACATACAGTGCTTTACCGCTGACGCCAACTCAAAAATAGCTCTCGTCGGGAATCCTAACGTTGGAAAATCAGTGACGTTCAATCTTTTGACCGGCCAGTACGTCGTCGTGTCAAATTATCCCGGCACGACCGTCGATATAAGTTCAGGTAAAATGCCCATGAATTCAAACATGAGCGTTGAAATAATCGACACTCCGGGCACGAACTCCCTCATACCTAAAAGCGAGGACGAAGAAGTAACGCGCGACGTGTTATGGCGCGAAGACATTAATTTCGCGTTACAGGTCGCCGATTATAAAAATCTCCGGCGTTCCCTTCTCATCACGTTCGAACTCATCGAAATGAAGATTCCGCTTATATTAAACCTGAACATGGAAGACGAGGCCGAAGAACGCGGAATATTCATAAATAAAGCCAAGCTATCATCCATGCTTGGCGATATCGCGGTGGTCTGCACAACGGCGATACTGAAAAAAGGACTGGGCGAACTGAAAAAAAGCATGAGCGAATTCTCGCGAAGCGGCCTGACGATCGACTACAGTGAAAAAGTCGAAAATATCTGCCGTAAATTATGCGACCTGATGCCAAAAGAATTCAGATTCAAAAGGCCGGCCGCTCTAATGCTTATATCCGGCGACCGATCGGTGCTTAAACATTTTGACGAATCAAACGCGGCGGAACTTGAAAATGTTTTAACGGCGTTTCCGCCCGGGGAACTTTCGGCGCTGTCCTCGTCTATCTTCGAGTCCCGCGAAAAATCGATTGAAAATATCATTAGTTCCGTTTACACCATAGCGGAGCCCGATAAAAAAAGAACTTTCCGCCACAACCTCGGACTGTGGCTCACCGATATTAAAACCGGGTCTTTAATATTCATAGCGGTCTTATACATCCTCTACCTGTTCGTCGGAATTTTCGGCGCCGGGACATGCGTCGATTATCTTCAAACCACCATTTTCGGCCGCGTAAGAGACGGCGTCGCGCAGGGCGGCTACATTAATCCGTTCTTCATAAATTTCTTCGACGCGGTTTTCGGCCATAAAAATATCGTGACACGTATGTTCGTCGGCGAATACGGACTTCTAACGATGGGCATGACCTACGCCATCGCGATAGTGCTTCCTATCATGTTCACGTTCTTTTTCTCGTTCAGCTTCCTCGAGGATTCTGGATATCTCCCGCGTCTCACCGTCTTATCCGATCTCATATTCAAGCATATCGGATTAAACGGAAAAGCCATATTGCCAATAGTTCTCGGCCTCGGATGCGGAACCATGGCTATACTTACGACGCGCATACTCGACTCGAAAAAAGAACGGCTTATAGCGACGATAATTCTGGCGCTGGGAATTCCCTGCTCCGCCCAGCTCGGCGTAATGATGGGATTGACCGCTAAGATCGCCTGGTACGCTACTGTTTTGATATTTCTCGTCGTGCTTTTACAGGTGATAATAGTGAGCAAGCTTTCGGCTTATTATATTCCGGGCGACGCATCGCCTTTTATAATGGAACTGCCGCCGATACGCTTCCCACAGCTCTGGAACATAATAAAAAAAACGTATAACCGCGTCCTGTGGTTTCTTGAAGAGGTTGTTCCTCTTTTTCTCACTGGCACTTTCATACTCTTTGTTCTGGCGGAAACCGGATTTTTAAAGGCCCTGGAAATATTTTTCTCGCCGGTTATAACCGGAATGCTCGGGCTTCCAAAGGAAGCGACTTTCGCTTTTATAATGGGATTTTTAAGACGCGATTACGGCGCGGCCGGCCTTTACACGCTTTCGGAAAAAGGTCTTTTAAATCCGGCGCAGATCATGGTCGCACTTGTTGTTATAACGCTTTTCGTCCCATGCATAGCGACCTTTTTTATGATGGTCAAGGAACGCGGCTATAAGATCGCCACATTGATACTTTTGCTCATAACTCCATACGCCTTTTTCGTAGGCTGGCTTTTCAGGCTCTTTTTAATTTCAATATCTCCCTGGATCGATTTCCGGAAATAATTTATTTATTGATTTAATAGGAGCATTCTGATATAATAAATAGCGTGATAAGATTGATTGTAAAAATTATTTTTTATACACTAACGCCAGTCTTTAAACTAGCCTTTTGGACTATCCGTTTGGCTTTAAGGCTTAAATTAAAAATGTTGAAATATTTAATGAGATTTCTAAACTGGATGAACGCCGACTCATATATTTTCGCAGCTATATTCTTCGCTCTGGGATTTCATTTCAACAGGCATAAATTCGATAAAAAGCGCTGACTGAAAGATTTTAAATTTGACTCGGACTCGATTATTTTGTAAAATTATAAGCAGGAGAAATATTTTGCGTAAAAATGGCTTCACCGCGGTAGAACTCATAGTTTCGCTCATGATATTTTCATTTGTAATATCCGGTTTTTACGGAATTTTACAGCTTACAGCCGGAACTAATAAGTCGTCGCTTAAAAACAAGATCGAGGTCCAAAAGGACGCAAGGCGAACTCAGATAAAATTTATAGATGAACTTTCCTGCGCTTCGGAGGTCGTAAAACCCGGGATCGGTTCATCATCGCCCTTTCTCGTAGTCATCGATAAAGACGGCAAGATCGCCGTTTATTATCAGAAAAGCGAAGATTTCAAGCAGGAAGACGGCAGCGTTATAAAAGGCTTCAAACTATACTCCGTCACGAAAAATCCAACTACCGGAAAAGTCGAATCTGAACGCGAAGTAGCTTCAAACATAAAAAGACTTGTATTCACTTCAGCTTCGGAGGGGTCCATCGGCATCAACCTGACGACGTTCAACAAGAACGAAGAAATAAGCGTATTAACGCAGGTTACGCTTAAAAATTACTACGCCGGCGAATTCATTAACTGAAAAAAAGGCGGGGATCGATTATGAAAAAACAAAATTCATATGCATTTAATAAAAAAGGCATGGCGGTTTATATAGTTATCGTCCTTGTGGCTTTCATCGCTCTTTCGCTTTCAAACATATCCATACTAAACATCGGTGAAATAAATCAGCTGGCCAAAAGCGAGGCGCTTTTAAAGGCCGAACTTATTACGCGCTCGGCTTTTCATAAATTCGCGTGGAACCTTAAAAGCGTGGGATTCGACCAAAGGCCCTGCAAAGACAAGGCATTTAATGAGGCTTCGCTGATCGACGGCTTTACCTGCGAGCTTTTATGCTACGATGCCGAAGACGAACCCGAAGCCCTCGATCTCTGGATAATGGTAAAATCTTCAAACGCTACCCGGGCCGTTTTTTATCGCCTTAAATATGTAGAAACCCTTATAAACAAGTATAATTCAGTCATCACAACCTTCGCCTCGTTTTATTCAGTGGATGATTTTCCAACTTCGAAAATTTCTCCGAAAACCCCCCAGAAAATACTCGATGTTCTGAAAAAACAGCGAGCCAACATGAAAAACAAGTTAGCCATAGTTAAATCGCTTGAAACCACCAACGACATCAACGAAATACTTCAAAAAATAAACGCGCCGGGCGGCCCTGAAATATTGAACCGGGTTCCTCAAACCAACGGCGGTCAGGATGCGCATCTTGCGGCATCCGGCCTCGGCGCTAACCAGCTTAACGATCTGCTTTCCATAAATTCGCTTAAAAAGACCGATAACGCGATGCAACTGGCCATGGTAACAAATATCGCGCAAAAAAACAACGCGCATACCGGCGCCCAGACTGCCGACGGGCAACTTGGCGGCACGCCGCCCAAGGATTCCGCTGCTCAACCCGACAGCATAGCAACGCCCAAGGATAACTCTCAACAATCCGGCGGCGACAAGCCCAAGGATTCCACGGCTACGCAGCAACCTGACGTCACATCTCCCAAGGATAATCCCGCCGCTAAACCTCAAGCCGACACCGCAAAACCGCAAGATACCAGCACCCCCGCCGCAACAACGACGGCCGCGCTGCCTCCCAAATCCCGCGGTTCCTACATTCAAAGGTTTACGGCGGCAGCCAACGCGTTTCTTTCAAATTTAGGCTTCGGGATAAAAAGATTTACTGGAACAGCCACCGCCGACGATCAGAAAAAAGCGAATGACGCCCTTAAAAATTATGTAGACATCTCCACTCCCGGAAGCATTACGTCATCGATTCTGACCGGATATAATTCGAAAATCAACAATAATTACCAAAAATCAACGGAAAAAACGAAATAAAAATTTTCAGGGACCGGAACAACCATAACGATTATGTCACAACTATTTATAAAGCTTAAAAAAAAGAATATTACAAAAAATGCGTTTTCTTATGTTGAACTTTTGATAGCCATAACGATACTCGTTTTTTCGGCTTCATTCATTCTCACGATTTTTAATTCCAGGACCAATGAAGCTCAAAAGTCCATGCGCCACTACGTCGCTATGTTCATAGCCGGCAAGGTGCTCGAGGATATCGACAACAATATCAGAGAAAACCCTTTCTATCTTCCTGAACTTAAATTCTACGACAAGACCTATAAAGTGATCGACCGCGACTCTCCGTTTTTCACATCCCTCGAGGATTTCAACCTCGACGGCAAGCTAAACGAGGAATTTTTCGATTTTAAAGGCGGCTTCGATCTGCGAAAACTCGAAGGCTACGAATATAAAATATCGGTTTCGCCTATTACGGATTACGCGTCATTTTCCGATCTCATCGCATCCGTCAAAGTCACCGTAATGTGGCCGGACGGCTCGGCGAAAAAAGAATATTCCCTCTCAGCCTCGTATTCAGGATATCCAGCGCCTTTCGAACAATCCGAAATCAACTTCGACGCCACGATAACTCCGCAGATGATCGAAGATATGAAAGCCGCGCTTGGAGCGGGCGTCGACATAAAAACGCTGGCTCAAAATCTTGGCGACGACTATTCTTCCCTATATAACCTTTCCCTTCTTTCCATAATAATCGAATACATGAAAAAAGTGGAACACGAAGCCGACGTCGACATTGAAACTCTTAAAAATTCCTCGACGATGGACCTTTACACCAAGATAAACCTGGCCCGCCTGTACGAAAAAAAATCCGTCGCGCTGATGGGAATTCTTAACTATCTTAGATACCCGGCTTCACGGATACTCAAGCAAATGAAAGAGGGAAACTTCAAAATCGAAGGCTTTCTGAACTCGAATCCCTCTTGCGTTTTAAAAATGAAGGAAAACATAGGTCTCTTAAGAAAAAAAGATCTCGCCACCGGCGCGGTCGTAGCCAATTCATTCATACTCAAATTCAACGAAACCATAAAACTGGGATTCATGTCATATATCGATATGCTTTCCATGCCGACGCTCGCCTCGAAGCTTGGCCTGCGCGAAAGGCAGTCGATATTTTTAAAGATCATCGACATGGGGCTGGCGCTCGCCCTCAACAAAAATGAAAATACCATAATAAACATAGACGGTTTCCCCATTTCCGCCAAACAGGTCGTCAAAAACTGCCTGCGCAATCTTCAAAAATATTACGAGCTCAGAAATATCCCAAGAACGAAATATATCATGGCGACGCTTGATAAGTTCAACGACTCTTCGTCAAAAACGCCGGCCGAAAAATCACTTGAAAAAAGTTTCGACGACATCAACAATATTTCGAAATTATGTGAAATTCTTTATCAAAGCTTTTAATCGACGGACGATTTCAGGATAATAAAAAAAGCGCTTTTAACGGCGCTTTTTTTTATTGATTCATTTTTTATCTGATTTTTCCGGAGTCTTTTTATATGACGCTTTTTATGAATTCGGATATCACTTCTGCCTCGAAAGGCTTTTCCAGAAAGCCCATCGCTCCGGCTTCGAGCGACATACGTTTCTTGGATTCCTGCATGGACGCAGATACCATCAATATAGGAATAGCCGAATATTCGGGTTTTTCTTTTAAAGTCCGGCATATCGATATACCGTCGAGATCGGTCATGTTTATATCAAGCAATATCATGGCGAAATCCTTGTGCTCGTCGAGCGCCTTGAACATTGAAGAAGCGGAATTTGTCACAACCAGATTGTAATCGTTCTCAAGTATATCGGACAAAAGATTCACGCAATCGGCGTCGTCATCCGTTATAAGTATTTTTTTCTTGCCGCTGCCGCTGGTTTTCGCCGGCTGGTTTAGATGAGAGATATCGACTTCGAGATAAAGAGGAATGGTTACTTTTAACGCTGTCCCGACCACGGCCACCTTTCCGCCGTGAAGCCTTATTATTTCGGCGGCCATGGCAAATTCCATGCTTAACCCTGCAAGCTGCCTCTGGCTGGGGACCTCGTTGGCGAAAAAATGTTCAAGAACGGTCTTTATATCTGAAGTCTCGGCGACAATAGCGGTCTTAGGTATCATTATGGAAATTTCAGTATCGGTATGTTCAACGCCAACATCGATTTTTGAGTTCTCGTCATTGAATTTTATGGCGCTGCTTATAAGGGTTGAAAACACATATGACATCTGCGAATAATCGCCGGTGATATAAAAAGCCCTGCCCGGTTGCATGAAATCGACCGAAACCTTTTTTTCGATGGATTTCGAAGCGAGCGCGGCGACGGATTCCTGAATGACGTTGATCAGATCGATCTTTCTTATATTTGAACTGTTCTTGTAATGCTGGATCTTCGAAAATTCGGAGAGTTCATCAATCAAAACAAGTAATTTGTCGGCATTTTTAAGGACCACGTTCAGCGCGTTCCTTTGTTTCGGGCTTATCTCACCCATTTTATCTTTAAGTATCAGTTCCGTATAGCCGCGAATCGAAGATAGCGGCGTACGAAGCTCATGGCAGAGGTTTTCAGTCAGCTCATTTTTTATGTGATCGACTTTTTTTATCTCTTTTTTTATGAGCTCGATCTCGGAACTGTTATTCTTTTGAGAATCACTGTAATTTTTTACGTTGGATACGTGCTTAAGAACTTTCAATAAAAGTTTTTCATAATTCGCGGTCTTGACGATATAGAACGCAACGCCGGCATCCAGCGAATCTGAAGCCGCTTTTTCACCGGACGGGTCGCAAACGACGATCATGGGCATATCGGTTTTTTTTAAAAGTATCTCGGCGCATGCTGAAACAGGGTCAAGCGAATTATCGCATGAGCTTAAAATGATCGCGGTGAAATTTTCAGACGCCATTTTAATTACCGCTTCAGATACCGTTTTAACTGAAACCATCTCATAAATTTCATTGTTTTTGGAAAAGCCGGCTCTCAAAAATTCCGTTAGTATGTATACGTCTTCTACGAATAAGAGCCTGTTTTTAACTTCAGTCATTGATTATCCCACCTCAGGTCCGTGAAATTTTATGTAAAATAAGGTCTTCTTAAAGTTAAACAATTATAGTAAAAATAGAACTATTTGTCAATTAAAAGTTTTCATACTGGCTTCCAAGCAAGATTATCTTTACGGGCGGGGCAGCCGGAACTTTGAAAACATGTATTCCGGGAGACGTGAGCGCGACGCCGCCGGCCACGATCAGTTCAACGTGGCCGTCATCGTCTATATCAGAAAGGGTGACCGGCGCGTAACTTTTCCCGACATATTTCGGAAACCCCGGTATAGGTTCGCCTCGCGTATTCAAAACATTAACGTATCCGGCTTTTTCACGGGCGTCATCCGTCCAGGCCGTAAAAATTATTTCCGGATCGCCGTCTCCGTTAACATCAGCCACCTGCGGAGCGTCGGCCATATACGTTCCGACTTTTTTAGGCCAGCCCGAAAGCGATTCGCCCTTCTGATTTCTTATATCGATATAAGCCTCATTCTCTTCGGGCTTATTGTATGTTATTACCATGTCAAGCTCGCCGTCCTTGTCGATATCGGCCATACGGACCTGCGCGTATGATTTCCCGGGCAGCGGCATCGCGCTCTTGACGTTGCCGGATGAATCGTAAACTTTCAAAGTGTATGGAAGAGGCGTCTGGCCCACCACTTCGGAATGCCCGTCCTTGTTTATATCCATGGCGTTTAACTCAAAGGCCCAGTCGCCGCTTTTCGGGCCTATGGTCTGAGGCCAGCCCGGCTTCATCTGACCATCGGAAAACACTGAAACCTGGCCGTTTTTATCGCGCACCACGACGTCCGTTTTATTTTTATTATCCATGTCCATGACGCGCACGGTCGATATGACGCCGGCGCCCATATTGGTCTGCCATTCGACGTTACCATCCTCATCCAGGCGGACGACGCGCCCCGAGGTCGAGCCAATGAAAGTCTTGAGTTTGTTGTCGCCGGCGGCGTCATATAACTGCGGCGCCGATTGTTTTATGCTGCCTTTGGTATCATAGGACCACTCGGTCTTTCCGTACCTGTCTATGCAGTAAACTTTTCCATCCATGCTTCCTGTAACGATTCTCAATTTACCGTCATTTTTCGTGTCGCCTATCGCCACCGGCGAAATTATAGGGCCGCCGGTCTGTTTGGGCCAGAGGCCGAACCTTTTCTCGCGGCCGTCATTGCCCATGATATGCACCATGCCGTCGCTGGAGCCGACTATGAGATCCTTTTTCCCGTCGCCATCGATATCCGCCACTTTTATCTGGCTCTGAACGTCGCCCGAAACCGAAACAGGAAACCCTTTCTGGTATTCGGCGGCATCGCCATAAGCGTTATGCGGCATCGCCATGACGGAGGCGGCGATAAAAAAGCCCGTTATTATCATTTCAACCGAATTCAGTATTTTCATGGCGTCCTCCCGACGATAAAACATTTAGTATCTGACTTTTTCGCGAATGACCTTTACCATCGAGGTCATTTTAACGCGCGTACCCGAAGACGGCACTTCACCGGCCGTAACTATCCTGTATACGTCATAAGTTCCGTAATCGGCGTTGCCGACGATATATTTCGAACCATGATAGGCCCTGTTGATCGTTTCATACGGCGTTTTAAGCGTTTTAACTATCTCGACCCTTAAAAGCTTGTAATTTCCATCTCCAAGTGATTTTTCGAACTGATCGACCGGAAGCACCTTCTGTTCCGGATAATACCAGCTCGAGTTTCCAAGCGCGTACTGGCGTTTAATTGTAAGAAGCGCCTTCTGGTAAGCCGCGGAAGCGAGATTTCTCGCCTTTATTCTGTGGGCCTGGATTATGGTGTTGTCAAAAGCCTGTGTCGAATATTTAAAATATATCGATCCTACGGCCAGGGATACGGCAAGTATCAAAACAACCATGACCTCGATAAAACCTTTTTTTATTTTAAATTCAAAGTTCTTCTTCATTATTACTTCCTTATGGCTTCCATTATTTTTATTCGGATGGCGGCGAAAATAAAACTATCGTTTCTTCTTTCGGAATGCTTGAAATATCGATCTCATAAGTCGAGCCTGAAAGCTTCGTCAGATTCGAACGCCCGGCTATGAACTTATCAACGGTGTCTATTGGATTTTTAGGGTCGAGCCGCGGCGTCTTATAATGCATCGGAATTATTATTCTGGGCGAAAGGCGCCTGATTATCTCCCACGCGTCAAACGCGTCAACCGTATAGTAGCCGCCGACCGGTATCATTATCGCGTCGATCCTGCCGATCTTTTTGATTTCTTCATCGCTTAAAAGAGTTCCGATATCGCCCATATGAGCCAAACGAAAATTATCGTATTCGAATATGCTTATAAGGTTCGGTCCGCGGTCCTTTCCGTTTTTTTTGTCGTGAAAGGTTTTTATCTGACGGATGTTGATCCCGTGAATATTTGAAGCGCCTTCCGAATTTTTCAACGCATACGCGCCGGCGGCGAGATTTGTATTGTTGTGGTCGGCATGGCCGTGCGAAACGACGCATGCGTCGCATCGGACCGGATCTTTAGGCATCGGATAGCCGATATCGGAAAAAGGGTCTATCAATATTTTCGCGTCATTTAGTTCGAGTAAAAACATGGCATGCCCGAACCATTTTATTTTTATGGATTTCATGTTATCCGCCGCCTTTTTTTCGATCTCAACCGTGGATGTTTCCGAAGCGAAAGCGTTTAAAACTAAAAAGTTAAGGAATAAAAAACATATCACGCCGAAAGCGGCTATTTTCAATGACTTGTTCTTAATTGAAACCAAGTATTGCCTCCTCGTATGCCTGCGCCATTGGGAATAATTACAAAGCACATTCATATTAATTCTACTAAAATTATCAATTAAATGTCAACAAATAATATTTTAACGATCCATTAATTCATATAAATATCCGTTTTATATGAATTGAATATCGCGCTGAAATTTGATATAATATTTTAAAATAAAAAAAGTGAGGTAGCCGATGGACATTAACATAATTCTTTTTACGATCCTTACATTCGCGATCATTCTCATACTCGTGCGTTTTATGATAGCGCTCATAGTCCCGGCGCTAATCCTTTTCGGCGCCGCTTCCCTGTTTTATTTTTTCTTTCTGAGAAACAAACTGAAAATATTCGTTTCACGTCCGGCGTCGAACGGCGAAGAAGCCGACCTCAGGATCGACGGCCTCTCGCTCAGGTATTCTCGCATAATGGTTGAAACGCTTAAAAAAATCGAGGCAATAAAAGAAGCTTTCTCTCATGACGGCGCCATCAAACAGGTCGTCGACGAACTGGATAAAAAATTTCAGCGATTATACGACGAACTTCTTAACCTCTGCCGGAAAGGCTCGCAAATAGAACAACAGATCCTTTCCGTCGATTATGATAAATTAAAACGGCAGGCCGACGAATATAAATTCAAGATCACGTCCGAAAAGGATTCCGAGCTTAAAAACGAATATCAGAAAAATCTAATGATGCTCGAAGAGGCCCTGCAAACCTATCAGCATGGCTATAAAGTCATAAAAATGATAGATATGGAGGTCGGCCGCGCAAGCAATTATTTCGACATAGTGAAGCTCAAGATCGCCAACCTAGCCATGTCCAAAAATTTTTCGGCGCAGGGAGGCGAGGTCGGAGAAATTTATAAAGAACTCAACGACCTGTTTGAAAACATCGAAAAATTAAAAAATTATTTTTCGAATATAGATCTCATGAATTCAAAATGATCAATTTCCACTTATATCCTGGTTTTACGTCGTCATCGTCTCATCTTTCACGATTCTTTTTTTCTTAAAAAAAAGTTAAATATTTTTTTGACTTGCGGTACATGGTAGTGGTATAATACATAAACTACTTGTATTAAATTGGTCCACTATTATTTTTTTAAAAAATCAAAAAACAAAAAACTATGAAGTTAAGGAGTATTTGTTCTATGTACACAAACAATCCCCATCTTACCGACGCACAGCTTGAGGCCGAATTTTTACGCTGCGAATACTGCGAGGATAAGCCCTGCAAACAAGGTTGCCCCGCAGATTGTTCGCCCGCCGATTTCATAATGGCCGCAAGGCTTAAATCCGACAAGGATTTTATGCGCGCAGCCGGCGAAATAATGAGCTTCAACCCGCTCGGCGGAATTTGCGGCGCGGTATGTCCGGATAAGCACTGCATGGCTAAATGCGTACACCTCGGATTCGATAAAGCCATAGAGATCCCGTCGCTTCAGGCAACCGTGATCGAAAGGGCAAAAAAGCTTAAAGTTATGCCCACATTCAAAAAAGCAAAATCGAACGGCAAAAAAGTCGCCGTCGTAGGCGCCGGCCCGGCTGGACTCGGAACGGCCGCTATGCTGGCTCAGAAAGGATATAAAGTCACCGTATTCGAAGCGGAAAATTTAACCGGCGGAGCCTGCAACACGATTCCCGAATACCGTCTCGACAAGAAAATATTGAAAAGCGATATCGAATTTTTGTTAAAATGCGGCGATATCGAAGTCGTTAAAAATAAATACATCGAAAAACCCGATGACCTTCTTAAAAAATTCGACGCCGTATGCGTGGCGACCGGCCTCTGGAATCCCATCAAACTCGGAGTAAAAGGCGAGGAAGCGGCCGTTTACTCTCTCGAATACCTCATGGACCCGAAAAAATTCGCGTGCAAGGGCAACGTAGCCATAATAGGCGGCGGAGCCGTAGCCTGGGATTGCGCGGTAACCGCGAAAAATAACGGCGCGAAAATGGTCGAAATGTACGCGCTTGAAACGTTAAGCGAAATGCCTCTCACGCAGAAAGAGCTTCTTGAGCTCGCTCACAGCGGAGTTGACGTTAACGGCAGAATAAAAATTAAAGAGATCACCGTAAAAGGAAAAAAAGTCACGGGCATTATAACCGCTAAAGTTAAATTGAACGGCAAAAAATTCAGCCTGAAGGACATCGAAGAAATAAAAGGCACCGACCAGGACAGAATGTATTTCGATCAGGTCATCATGGCCATCGGAAACCGATCGGGTCTTAATAAAATTGAAAATCCGAAAATATTCTACGCGGGCGACTGCGTTAACGGCCCGACGACCGTCGTCGAAGCGGTAGCCGCCGGCAAAAACACCGCCATTCAGATGGACGAATATTTAAGCGGCAAAAAAATAACGAAGATCGAAAAAATGGTTAAGAGCCGCGTCGGGCTTCCCGGCTGGAACCCGCTTCCCGTCTCTCTCGAATACGACTTTTTCGGCAGAAAAATCGAATCGCCGTTCATCCTCTCGGCGGCTCCGCCCTCGGACGGATACGATCAGATGGTAAAAGCTTATGAAGCTGGCTGGGCCGGCGGCATAATGAAAACCTCCTTCGACGGCGTGCAGATACACATTCCTTCGCAATACATGTTCGCGGTAACCCCGAACACGTACGCCAACTGCGACAACGTATCGGGCCACTCGCTTTCAAGGGTATGCAAGGAAATCAAACGCCTCGTCAAAGAATACCCGACCAAGCTCACCATGGCTTCGACGGGCGGACCGGTCACGGGAAACGACAAGAGCGACAAAGCCGGCTGGCAGTCGAACACTAAAAAGCTCGAAGATGCCGGCGTAATGGGCATCGAATACAGCCTTTCCTGCCCGCAGGGCGGCGACGGAACCGAAGGCGACATAGTATCTCAGAACGCTGCGCTCACGGCTAAAATAATCGACTGGATAATGGAAATTTCAAACCCGAAGATACCGAAACTCTTTAAACTCACGGCAGCCGTAACGTCTCTTCATCCGATAATGATGGCGATCAAAAAAGTCCTCGATAAATATCCGAAAAAAGCCGCGGGCGTAACGCTCGCCAACACGTTCCCGACCCTCATGTTCAGGAAAGGAAACAAAAAGAACTGGGAAGAAGCCATAGTCGTCGGCATGAGCGGCGAAGGAGTGACTCCTATATCGAACCTTTCGCTCGCGAACGTCTCGAAACTCGGCATCACGGTCTCCGGAAACGGCGGACCGATGAACTATAAAGCGGCGGCCCATTTCCTCGCTCTGGGCGCGAAGACGGTACAGTTCTGCACGATAGCCATGAAACACGGCGTGGGCGTTTATAAAGAACTCGCGTCGGGCCTTTCGCACCTCATGCTCGAACGCGGAATCAAATCCGTAAAAGATCTCGTAGGCGCCGCTCTTCCAAACCCCGTAACCGATTTCATGTCATTGACGCCCACCAAGAAAATATCATGCAGCGATCACGATACGTGCCTCAAATGCGGAAACTGCACCCGCTGCCCGTATATGGCCATCACGCAAGATAAAGACGGCTATCCGGTCACGGATCCGGAAAAGTGCATAGGATGCAGCATATGCTCTCAAAAATGCTTCAGCGGCGCGATAACGATGAGAGATCGCACGAAAAAAGAACTTGCAATGCTCAAGGAAGACTAATAATTCATGAACCATCCGGAAGAATAATAGTAAAATCGAATGTTCGACATCCGTTATTCTTCCGGTAAAATATATCAGCAAGACAATTTTTTTACTCGGCAAAAATATCAAACTGGAGGAATATAATCAAATGTCAAAAGTATCTACAATATTGATAAAAAATGGAACCATAGTAACGATGGGCGAAAAAAACAAGGTCCTCACCGGCCACTCGCTTTTAATCGAAGGCGATAAAATAAAAAAGATCGCCCCGGATAAAACCTTTAAGGGAAAATACGATCAGGTCATCGACGCTCACGGCAAGGTCGTAATGCCCGGATTCATAAACGCCCATATGCATTTCTATTCGACGCAGGTTTGCGGACTTGGAAAAGCCGCTCCCTCAAAAGATTTCAATCAGGTATTGAAAAATTTATGGTGGAGGCTCGATAAGAAGCTCACCCTCGAAGACACATATTATAGCACGCTTATGCCGCTGATCACGGCCGTAAAAAAAGGCACGACGACGTTCATCGACCACCACGCAAGCCCTTTCGCGATAACAGGCTCGCTTGAAACGATAGCCAAAGCCGTTAAAAAAGTCGGACTCCGCGCGTCGCTTTGCTACGAACTTTCAGACCGCGACGGCCAGAAGATATCCGATGAAGGCATCGCCGAGAACGCGAACTTCATAAAAAAATGCAACAAGGAAAAAGATCCACAGATAAAGGCGCTTTTTGGCCTTCACGCATCGTTTACGATAAAAGATAAAACGATGGAAAAAGCCGTAGAGGCAGCATCAGGCTTAAAGACCGGATTCCACGTCCACACGGCGGAAGCCGAATCGGACCAGGCTTATAACGTTAAAAACTTCAAAAAAAGAGTCGTGAACAGACTGAACTCGTTCGGCATACTCGGCCCCAAAACGATATGCGCTCACTGCGTCCATATCAACCCCAAAGAAATGGACCTTCTGGCCGAGACCAACACCGCGGTCGTTCATAATCCTCAATCAAATATGAATAACGCCGTCGGCGTGGCCAATCTTCCCGCTATGGCTAAAAAAGGCATTACGGTCGGACTTGGTACCGACGCTATGACGGTAAATATGCTCGAGGAGCTTCGCGCCGCAATGTGGATACGCCACCTGGCCGATAAAAACCCCGGCTCGGGCTTCATGGAAGTATTATCCACGCTCGCGATAAACAACGCGAAAATAGCCAACCGCCATTTCGGCGATTCGGGCGTGGGCATCTTAAAAGAAGGATTCGCCGCCGACGTAATACTCGTCGACTATTTCCCATGGACGCCTTTCGATGAAACGAATTTCTTCGGCCATCTCTGCTTCGGCATAGGTAATTCGACCGTAGATACGACAATAGCGTCGGGAAAAGTCCTCATGCAAAATAAAAAGCTCAAACTCGACATCGACGAAGAAAAGGTCGCCGCCGAAACTTTGAAGCTTTCAAAAAAATTGTGGGAAAGATTCTAATAATTAGTTAAGAGTTGATAATATAACGCTAAAAACAGTGGAGAGTATAAAACGGAGAGTTGAGAGTTAATTAAAGCCGGCTTTGCCGGCTCTAAAAAGGCGCAACGCGGCGCTACCGAAGTTCTCCGTTCTCGACTCTCCACTTATTGATTTATACCGGCTTTTTTCCACTCTAAACTCCATCAACTACAGATCACCGAGGTTAAAATGCTTAAAACGTTTTCAATAAGGACATCACGGCGCGTTGAATTTATAAACGTCACAAGCCATATCGAACGAGCGCTCTCTGAAAGCGGCATCGCAAATGGCATATTGACAGTCTTCGTTCCGCATACGACGGCCGCAATAACAATAAACGAGAACGCCGACCCCGACGTCATGAACGACATAACCGGGTTCATTAATAGCGCCATTCCATTTAACGCAAATTACTCTCATGGCGAGGGAAATTCAGCCGCGCACATCAAATCGTCACTTTTTTCACCGTCATTGACGATTATCGTCGACGAGAAAGAAATGCTTTTAGGAACATGGCAGGGAATATATTTTTGCGAATTCGATGGCCCGAGAACACGCGAATTTTATGTAAAAGTCATCGCCGGATAAAATCGGACATAAAAAGTTTAAATTAAGCGATTATTTTGACGAATTATATATTAACCATTTTAATTTAGACACCCCCGGCATGCGCCCTGATCATTTTATGCGCATGCGGGCTTTAAAACTTTGGAGCGAATTTTCATATGAAATCTTTTAGACCTATCTGGCTTTCCTTATTTTTTGTCGTCCTTTTAATTCCTTTTTTTTCAAGCGCTTTAACCGCGGGTCCGCTAAAGGCCCGTTTTGAGAAAGAATATGAAAGCTGGATGCAGAACGGCCAGATGCATTACGACAGCGGCGAATACGGAAACGCGCTCTTATGCTTCTTCAAGGCGAACAGACTTAATTCAAACGAAGAAGTGCGCGCCATGATAACCAAAGTGAAATCACATCTGGAAACCGCTGGAAAAAGCGGAAAGTTTCCGCTAAAACCCATTCCCGTCTCGGATGAACGAAGCGCTTCCCCTCATAAAAACAACGAATTCAAGGCTCCCGAAGACAACGCTAAAACCGGAGTTAAACGAATACAGTTTTTCAGAAGAAATTACGGCTTTTTCCTTTTTCCCGAATACACGATGAATTTATCTGAAGGGCAATATTTTGATATAACCGAAAAGCATAATTCCCAGCAGGCCGCGAAAGTCGAAGACTCGCAAAAAAACGAACTGCTCGAAACCTTAAAAAACAAGGTCAAAGCCGAGGACGCTATCGAGGAAAAAGCCATGGAAAAGGAAACGGCTTCCTCTGAAACGGCAAATGTGGGAGAAGCGGCCGATACAATAAAGGAATTTTTCGTAGACGACCTTCCCGAAACCTATGCCTTTGATAAAGGCCAGGTAATACTCAGAAAAGGCAAACGCCACGGCAAGATGGTCGCGCTGACATTTGACGACGGCCCGCATCCTTCATACACGCCTAAACTATTGAAAATACTTAAAGACAACGATGTAAAAGCTACATTTTTCGTACTCGGCTCAAGGATCGCGGAATATCAGAAAATCGCCGCCCAGATCCATAAGGAAGGGCATTTGATAGGAAATCACAGCTACTCCCATCCTTTCTATAAAAAGATCAGCCACGAAAAGATCGACAAGGAAGTTTCAAAAACTAACGATATCATAAAGAAGACTACGGGCGTTAAAAAAATCAGATATTACAGGCCGCCTTACGGTTCCCTTCCCAAATATTTCATCTCAAAAGCCGAAGAGGAAGGCTTTTATATCGTAATGTGGTCATTAGACTCCAAGGATTATCAGGGACATTCGGCCGATTATACTCTCGACAAGGTTTTAAAGCATGTCAGAGGCGGCGACGTGATGCTTTTTCATGACATACACGCCACGACCCTCCAGGTCATTGAAGAACTCATACCTATACTTAAAAAAGCCGGCTATAAGTTCGTCCTGCTGGATGAAATATACGGCATCGATGAGCAGGAACAAAAATCTACGGCGGAAGTAAACCTCGCGTCCAAAAATTCAGCTGAAATTAATATTTTGAAAGTTCAAACCACTTCGGAAACAAATATGGCTTTAAAGTCCGATGGGAAAAGTTCCGGACACGATAGCGACAAACAAAAACAGATAGGATCGACAAAATGAAAGAATTAAAATACGTCAATGAAAGCGGCGCGCGCGTTATACTAGCTTCAAAATCGCCGCGGAGACAAGAATTATTAAAAAATTTAAACGTTAAATTCGAAGTAATAACTTCGGATTTCGATGAAAAACTTATATCCGGCGCCGGAATAAAGCCAAGCGAATTCGCTTCAAAACTTGCCGCCGCCAAGGTCGCCGCCGTAGCGTCAAAAGTGGAGGACGCGGACGGAAATGACGCATTGATAATCGGCGCCGATACGATCGTGGTAATGGACGGTCACGTAATGGGCCAACCTGAAGACGAAGCCGACGCAAAAAAAATGCTCTCGAAGCTCTCCGGAGCCGACAATGAAGTTGTAACGGGCGTTTCGGTTTTGAAAATATCCGGCGGTAAAAAAAGCATGCATAGCGGTCACGAATGTACGCGGGTCTTCTTCAAAAAACTTTCCGCTTACGAAATAGATCGCTACATAATGACGAAAGAGCCTATGGATAAGGCGGGCGCCTACGGAATACAGGGGTTCGCATCACTGTTCGTTGAAAAAATAGACGGATGTTATTTCAACGTCGTGGGGCTTCCGATAATGAGACTTTCCAAATTATTTGCCGAACATGGCTATTGCCTTATATGAAAAATAATGATATATTAAGCATAAGATAAAAATATGGGGTGTTTGAAAATGAAAAATTTCATTAAAATGTCTGCTTTAAGCCTGTTTCTGGTAATTACCACCCTTTCGCCCTCGGACCGTGAAAGTTCATGCATGGCCGCCGGGGCGGATGAAAAAAGCGATGTCACGCCTGAAATTTCAGTTCCCAAAACCTTTACGGACCAGGAAATAACGGCCATGGACGCCGAAAAATTAAAACAGCTGGCGGAAATCGGATCAGCCGACCAGAAATCGCCTCTGGCTTCTTATTGTCTCGGCCAAAAATACCGAAAAGACAAGGACGCGGCCAATTCAATAAAGTCGTTCAGGGAAATAATCGAAAAATTTCCGAAACATTACCTGGCGCCTAAGGCCTGCGTCGAAATCGCCTTCATCCACAAGGAAAATAAGGATGCGAAATCGGAAGCGGATATTCTCAACCGTTTATCCGAGGATTATCCACTTTATACCGAAAATATAACCGGATTATACAGGCTCGCGGAAATATACAGAGATCAGAAAAAACTCGACGATATGCGCAAGACCCTCGACACGCTCGAGGCGAGATTCGCCGACAACCGTGAAATAATTCCCGGGCTCTTCTTTTCAGCCAACGAATACCTCAGAAACTACAACTCGAAAAAGGCCATCGAAAAATTCGACAAACTTTTAAACGTCAAGGATATCACGACCTCTCAGAAAGCTCAGGCGCTTCTCGGCAAAGCGGCGGCGTACGAATATGACGCGCAAGGTCCCGAAGCGGTTAAAATATACGACGAAATAGCTAAAATGCAGGTGGACGCAACGGTCATCGAGCTCGCAAAGAAAAGCCGTGAAAATATTTCGAAGGCGCCTAAAGTCCCTCTCGTTAAATTCGAAGAGCTTAAAGCCGGAACGGCTGAAGTAACGGCAAAAAAAGCCGAGGATAAACCAACCGGAAGGATCAGCGAAGGCAACGATAAAACGGCCGAAGTCAGAATAAAATAAGCTCGCCGCCAGCGAAAAGAAACGATATCGATAAAATAATCGCCGTTAAAAAAGCTCCGCCTGTCAATCAGGCGGAGCTTTTTTAATTCATCTTATTTGAGATGCTTTTTCACGGATTTAAAATATCGGATCAGAAAACCGGAACGGGAAGATTTGCCTCGATGGCGCCCGTTGGCCTTTCAAAAAGCGCTTCGGAAACTTTTTCTTTCCTGTAATTTTTAAATTCTATGAACATTTCTTCGGCGCCTTTCGCCGTAAACGTGGCTATGGATTTAAGTTCAAAGCTTTTTTTATCGACGAGGGCGCTGAACGCGCCTTTCGCTTTTTTTGATTTTCCGCTGATCTTTATAACGTCGCCGGGCTCGTCGGAAGCATCGAGCTCGAAATCAGCGGCCAGCTGATCGAGTTTTGAATCGAGCTGCGCCATATTTTTAGGTATCTGTATCGATTTCGTTTTCAGTTGCGTCATCTTATCAAGATTGGTGATCATATTCGCGGCCGGCAGATATATGAAGCCATCGGCTTCCTTGAAAACGATCTTAACCTGAAGAGCGGAGCTTACGGCGTCAATGATGAAATTCATCGGCGGACGGAACATGAAATTCCCGTCGAAGGCAATGTCGCGCATCTTTGAATTAACCTTAAAGCTCACTATAAAATCTGAATTCGCCTTAAAATAAAAAGATTTGACGGAGCGGACCACGCTCATAGCATCGGCGGCAAAAGCATTTTCGAATAACGTTAGAAATGCGGCCGTAATCGCTATTACAAGCATAAACTTAGCGAGATTTTTTTTCATCGAGATTGATCTCCTTCAAGAAATTCTGGTATTTCAAATATAACTTTTCAGCATCCCCGTCGTTTTTTATAATAAACCCGGCTTTTTCGGCGCTGCCAGCGAACCGGGCGATCTGCCGCGATACGACTCCGTCGGCATATTCGCTCGTCCATCCGCGTTTTTCAACAAGCCTTGCGATGGTTAAACCGGGCGGCGAGGATACCCACGCCGTTTTGTCCATAAGCCGGTCAAGACCGCTATCGAAAAGCACCGCCGCGTCAAGAACAAAGTAGCGGTATCCCTTTTCACAGCACCGCGCGGCAAGCGCGCCGACATATTCAATAAATTTAATATAAAATATATCGTTGAGTTTTTTCAACGCTTGCCCATCCGAAAACACATATTTGCCAAGAGCTTTACGGTTAATGGAACCGTCCGCGGCCACAAGGTCCGGCACGCCGGCTTGAAACGTCGCGATCACCTCGCGATAAACGGAACTTTCACGATCCGAATACATGTCATGAGCCACGCCGTCCAAATCCAGCACGAACCCGTTATCATTTTTAAAAAAGCCGCAAAACAAAGATTTACCTGATCCGGCGATACCGGAAACACCTATTTTTATCATTAACCTTAACTTTCTTTCTTTTCATCGGGCGCGGGCGAAGCTGTCTGATCGTTAGACGCAACCTCAACCTTCTGAGGCGCCTCGAATTTCATTTCGAGTATGGAATTAGCTATTTGCGAGTGCATTTCTTTAAGCTGCGAAAGAGCCGCTTCGGATACCCTGGCGTCTTTTTTCGCGATGGCCTCTTCTATGAGCGGAAGCGCTTTCAAATTGACGTCGCGCACGAGCTTCAACGGCTCTACGAAACCATCCTTCATATCATTCAAAAGGTCCGCCACTTCATCGAACTTGTCGCTCTGCCGGAAGGAGAACCGGACGCTGGCATCGCCGTCGATTATTTTTTGAAGCGTCATTTCAAGTTTATACACGGGCCCCGCTATCTGGTGCGAGAAGAATAGCGAGATCAGAGCGATTATGGTTATGTTGACTAATATGAGCAGAGCAAGCCTTCCAGCAAGCTTATCCCTGACGTCTTCCTGAAGTTTCGTCATAGCGCTCTCATATTTTTGTTCCGTATCGTCCTGCGCGAGAAAAAGCCCGAAAAAGTAGAGATTGCAGAATAAAACAACCACGACGAGAGCTATTATTAAAAAAACCGTTCCGATAAACCTTGTCTGGAGACCTTTTTTAATAAAATAATTTTTTCTTACCAAAACAAACACCTCTTATTTTATTTTTATTTTACTTCTGGAGATCTTCAGCGAATTTCTGAAGTTTTCTTTGCATGTCGCGGGTAGCGCCTTCGATATACATCCTGAGCACGGGTTCCGTTCCGGAAGCGCGCACGAGTATCCATGAGCCATCCTTTAATATGTATTTATAACCGTCGATATCGTTGACCGAATTGACCTTCACGTTCTGTATGAATGAAGGCGGATCGACTTTGAGTTTGAGCATGATGTTGTTTTTCTGCTCGTCGTTTTTAAGATGTATGTTGATGCGTTCGGTATAAACTTCTCCGTATTCATCCATGATATTTTTAAATACGATCGAAAGCGGCTTGTTCTCTATGGCCGCAACCTCGCACATAAGCAGGTCCGCCAGGATGCCGTCTTTTTCAGGGATATGCCCGAGTATCGAAAGCCCGCCGCTTTCCTCGCCGCCGATTATGACGTTCTCGGCCAGCATTTTTTCACAGATATATTTAAATCCAACCGGAACTTCATGGACCGTTATATTGAATTTAGCGGCTATTTTATCGATAAGGTGGGTCGTCGCGACGGTCCGGACCACCGAACCCTGAAATTTACGACGCTTGATGAGGTGCAGGAACAATATAGATATTACTTGGTTGGGCGTAAGATAAACGCCGAGGCTATCGATTATGCCGAATCTGTCGGCGTCTCCATCGGTCGACAACCCGAGCGTGAGCTTATTGTCTTTTACGATAGAGATAAGCTGCGTAAGATTTTCAACCGACGGCTCGGGCATTCCGCCGCCGAAAAGCGGGTCGCGCATATTGTGAATAACGCGGGTTTTAATGCCATTCTGAGCCAGAAGAGAATCGACGTAATTTCTCCCGGTACCGTAAAGAGCGTCATAAGCGACCGTGATCTTGGATTTTTTTATGGTCTCGAAATCGACGAGTTCGTGAATTTTTTTAAAGTAAGCCTCGCTGGGATCGATCTTCTCTATCTTTTTAGCGGCAAAGCCTTTTTCCATGGACATTTCAAGTATCTTTTCGTTGGGCATGATGGTCGCGATATTAGCTTCTATCTGTCCAGTTATCTGCGTGTTGGCGGGCCCGCCGTATTCGGGGATGAATTTCAGTCCGTTATAATAAGGCGGGTTATGAGAAGCGGTAAGCATTATCGCTCCGGCGGCGTTTTTTTCAACGACGGTAAAAGCCGTTACGGGAGTGGGCGCATCACGTTCCATGAGATATACTTTTATGTCGGCCGCCATCATCACCTGCGCGCACGTCTCGGCGAATTTATCCGATAAAAAGCGCGTGTCATAGCCGATTACGATCCCACGGGATTCCTTTTTCTGATCTTTTATATATTTAGCGATGGCGTAAGCCACGATCCGCACATTCGGAAAAGTGAATTCTTCCGCCATAATGGCGCGCCATCCGTCGGTTCCAAATTTTATTGCCATAAAACTCCGCTCCTTTTTAAAATTGGTTGTTATTTTTTAATAAATATAGCCTTTGACTTTTTCGATAGACTTCTTATAAACATCCACGTATTTAGCGGCGGCCGTCTCCCATGAAAAATTGCAGGCCATGCCATTTTGTATAAGAATGTTCCACATTTGCTTGTTCTGGTATATGCTGAAAGCGTGTTCGACGCACTTGACGAGCGCCGTTTCATTGTATTCCTTGAAGGAAAAACCGTTTCCACGGTTGGTGCGCACATCGAAATCAGTTATGGTATCGGCAAGCCCGCCTGTAGCGCGAACTATGGGGATCGTTCCGTATTTAAGCGATATAAGCTGGCTCGTCCCGCACGGTTCAAAACGCGAAGGCATCAGGAAGAAATCGGAGCCCGCATAGATCTTCGAGGCGGTAAATGCGTCAAATTTAAGGAAAAAAGCGCATTTTTCAGGATATTTTTTCAGGTAAGAATAAAGCATATCGATGTAACGTTTATCGCCGGTGCCAAGAAGGACGAACTGCATGTCGAGCTTCATAAGATCTTCCATGGCTTTCGCTACGATATCCAGGCCTTTCTGATCGGCCAGACGCGTCACCATTCCGACAACCGGCACGTCACTTTCCGGAAGTTTGGCGGACTTTTGAAGGTCGCGCTTGCATAAAAGCTTTTTAGCTGCATATGTTTTGACGCAATAATTGGAAGCAAGGTTAGGATCGGTCTCGGGGTTCCATTCGTCGTAATCAATGCCGTTCGTAATGGCGTAAATATCATTTTTTTTGGTAGATAAAAGCCCTTCAAGCCCCATTCCCGCTGAAGTTCCCTGTATCTCCAGCGCATAACTTTCCGATACGGTGTTGACCGAGTCGGAAAAAATTATGCCGGCTTTCATAAGGTTGATTTTGCCGAAAAATTCAAGAAGATCGGGCGAAAAATAATCCCACGTGAGATCGAGATCGACGAGCGCCTGCATATCGAATACGCCCTGGTATTGTATATTATGGATCGTGAATACTGAAGCTATGTCCTTATAAAAAGGATCGGAATTATACTGGCGTTTCAAAAGCAGTGAAATAAAGGCGGCCTGCCAGTCATTCACATGGATTATGTCGGGCTTGAAATCGATTTTTTTTAAAAGTTCCATGGCGGAACGGCAGAAATATCCGAATCTTCTGGCGTTATCGATATAATCGGCGGTTTCCGTGGAATATAAGCCGTCGCGATCGAAATATTCATATGAATCAATAAAATAAACCGGAACATGCTGTTTTACGCGCGAGCGTTTCTTATCCTTTTCGGCCTTGAACTCCAGTTTTCCCTCGCGCACGATGCAGTTATGAGTAAAATTGTTCATTTTAAGAGGAAAATCAGTTAGATACCGCATCTCATATTTCTGGCGGTCGATGCTCTTGTAACATGGCATGGCGATGCGAACGTCATGGCCTAATTTTGAGAGTGCTTTGGGCAGCGCCATCGAAACGTCGGCAAGTCCTCCGGTTTTGGCGAAGGGATGAACTTCCGATGAAGCGAAAAAGATCTTTAAACTATCACTCATGACAACAATTCCTTACATATTTATTTTTTAAAAATTCAATAAAAATCAACAAGTGGTATTATATATAAATTTAATACAATTGTCAAATTTTAAGTTAATAAAAAACTTAATATCGAAGCCATATAAAACCTTTAACGTCCTGAATAGTTTTTTTAAAAATTATTGTTTCAAAAAATTCTTTTTTTTAGTAAAATGATCTTATGAACTTTGATAACTCCGAAATAAAAAATCTGCTCATCGAAGGCGGCGCCCGCCACAAGATAATGCCTGGAAAATATCATGTTTCAGACACTATTATTATCAGGCGCGGGGCCAAGCTCATCGTCGAATCAGCCGCGCTTCATTTCGAAAAAGGCGCCGGGATCTTCTGTGAGGGTTCCATAGAAGCGTCCGGGTCTGAATTTCTTCCCGCTAATTCCTCGGAAAACTGGAGCAATATAACTATACTTGGAGATCCCAACGGCGCGGATAGCGTCTTTTCACATTGCGTTTTCGAAGGAAGCGAGGGCTCCGACGGCAGCCTGATCTTAAAATATTCGCCGGAAGCGGCTCGAAAGCTCCCTGACTTATTCGACGGCGAAAAAAAGATAACGGGCGCGGTCACGCTTATAAACCTCGCCAGATCTTTAGATCCCACTTTCGTTATAAAAAACAGCATTTTTAAAAATTGCGAAGCCGATTATGGCGCCGGCTTATTTTGTTATAACTGCGCGCCCGAAGTCCACGATTGCGTTTTCGAGGACTGCAGGGCCCGCATAAAGGGCGCCGGGATCAACTCGACGCAATCGGATATAAAAATACTATTATCCAAATTTATATCCTGCGCGGCTGGAACCGGAGGAGGCGTTTATTTCTGCGGCAACTGCGAAGTCATTCTGTCGAAATGCCGGTTTGAAAAATGCATGGCGGAAATTTTTTCCGGCGGAGGCGTCGCAGTGGAGATCGATCCTTACGACGATGAAATTGAAACGGAGGACGCGGACGAAAACGATCAATCTCATGAACGTCCGGCTCAGGTCTTTTTCACTTTCAAGGACTGCGTTTTCGAAGATTGCGCGGCGAACGAATCCGGAGGAGGCGTCGCCTGCTGGGAGGCGCACGGCGCGATTGAAAATTCTTCGTTCACCAAGTGCGCGGCAATAGAAAGCGGCGGAGGCGCACGATTTGACTTTGCGTCCATAAGCATCGAGAATTCGTCTTTTTATGAATGCCACTCGAAAAACGGCGGAGGTATAAGCGCGGAGGCAGGCTCGATGTTGAACCTGTTCGACTCCGTCTTCAATTCCTGCCAAGCTCATGAACAGGGCGGCGGAATCCATCTAAATTTCTGCGAAACCATCATGACGGGCTGCCACTTCGGCAAATGTTCGGCCGGCTATGGCGGCGGCGTCTATCGTTCGGCCGGCGAAGACTCCATCTCCTCCTGTCGCTTCGTTAAATGCGAAGCAAAAAAGCGCGGAAGCGCAATATGCTTCACTGAAGAAAAAAATTTCAGCGTCGCAAATTGCGAGATGGCCGATTGCGAAATGCAAAGCAAAAAAGGATTTTTCGAATTTTAACAAAAGCTTTGGCGAATGAGGTTTCTAATATCATTCGGCTCAATATTTTAATTTCATTATGGTTGCTTGATTGTTGACAAAATCGTCGGTCGTTGATATAATTTGTTAAAAGCACTTTACCATGGAGGCGACAAATGAATATTTCCATCGAATACTGCGGCGAGTGAAACTACTATCCTTATGCGGCAAGTCTTGCCGAAGAAATTGAAAAAAAGAAAAATTTAACCGTTAAGCTTATTAAATCCCGGGGCGGAGTTTTTGAGATCACCGCGGACGGAAAGCTAATATTCAGCAAAAAGAAAACCGGGCGCTTCCCCGAAGAGCCGGAAATACTCGCAATGCTTTAAGCGATCGCAATCATTGTCAAAACGCCTATTCAAATATAGCTGAAAAAGGAATTTCGCATGAATAAAATTATTAAATTTTCATTATCTATTATTTCCTGCGCTTTTATCACCTTATTTCATGGATCGGGAATTTCATCGGCCCAAAATGATTTTCAGTTATATTACTTAAACGGCAACGACCATGAAAAAACGAGCATCTCGCTTTCACGACCCGATAAGTTTATAAAAGAGCCCGTAGTTAAACTTCTCGCGAAATTGCTCTATGAAAAAAACGAGAAATCTCTCGAAATGGAACCGTTAAATGCTGAAAAAGATGTGACTTTCGAAGGCGAAGACCGCGGTTTGTATCTCAATCAGACGATGTATTTAAGAAATGCCGGAATCGATCCTGAAAAAGTAAAACTTGAATACGATACGGATCTGAAAAAAACGATCGTCAATTCAAGAAACCGCTATTTCACTTCTCTTATCGATATCGATAACGATGGCGTCAACGAGATACGGTTCCACTCCGTCCAGGGGACTTTATATGTCGAAGATAATTATTTCTTCAAAAAGCAAAAAAACGGAAAGTACTTGATAGTGAAAAACGACCTTTGCGCACCTGACGGCGGCGGGGAATCCTTATCATTCGTCCGCTGTGAAAACAAAGTTTATACCTTAAAGAAAGAAGGCGAGCCGGTCAGAAAGATCGAAATATACTGCTGTGAAAACGGCGAATTCAAATCGCTTTATACCATGGAAATAAACTACGACAAATTAAGGACGAGCGCCGATAAAGCTTCTAAAATAATCGATGCCGTCATAAAGGATGCAGGAGAAATTATAAGCGATTTAAGCTTTGACGTCCCCATTTGCGGGGACGCCGAATCAATCGAAACATACCGGTATCTCAGCCCCGATCTCAAAGGAACCGCATTTATGGCGGATATCGATAATGATGAAAAAAACGAGATAATATTAAAAGAAAAGGGTGGCCGTGCGAACTGGCTTAGTTATAGCTGCTATTCCAAAAAAGATGGAAAATGGTTCAATTACGATATGAACGCTGCATACAAAAACTTCACGTTATTCGACAGTGATAATTCTGATTTTACCGGTGACGAAGATTTTATAATAAAAAAATATTGCGGCAAAAATTATATTTTGAAGATCAAAATCGGCGAAAAATTTGAAATAAATAACGGTCATACGATCGATATATTTATGATAGATAAGGATAACGTAAAAAAAGAAGGAACTGTTAATGCCGCTTTCGACAGAACAATAACGGTTAAAAAAACGCAGGCCGGTAAAACCGCTAAATAAAGAAGCGCAATGGTTTTTCATTTTCTGTCGAAAAATGGATTTTTAGCCGATACGGAAAGAGGAACGGCGTAAACGATCTTCACGCTTTTATCGAAAATTCCCATTTCCAGGACAGCCTGTCCGACTGTATACATAATGCGGTTATCGATGCGCATATCCATCGCCACCGACACCGCCGAGCCGATAGCAATCCCAAGATCGCCGGTGTTGAAAACGCATGGTATATCAGGTTTTTCATTCTTGGCCGCGCAGTTTTCAAATCCGCACATTCCGCATTTTTTTAGCCCCATAGGACTTATCCTGGTTCCGAAAAGAAGCAGAGCTCCTGCAGATAATATATTTTCGGCGTCGCGCGCGAAACCGGGATGCTCGTATTTTTTAGACAGTTCCCTTAATTTTTCGGATATTTTTTTTATGTCGTCGGCCGTAGCTACGGCCATAACGGTATTATCCTTGCCGCACCCTTTCGGGGCCGTTCTTGCCGCCGCAAGTATCCGCTTGGACGCGGACATTAAAAATTCACTTCTTAATTCTTCTTCATGAATTATAGCCATTGCAGCACTTCCTATCATTAATTAAATTTTATATTTAAATCATACACCTTCATAAAAATTTTGGCAAGAAAAATTTGACAGAAAAATTTGACAGAGAAATTGTGGAACGCCGCTTTAAAAAGATTATTCTTCTTCGAGCTTAGGCGTTCTCAATTTTATCCATTCAAGAAGGTCGTCGAAAAGGCTGTAGGCCACCGGCGTCAGAAGGAGCGTGATTAAAAGGCACAGCGTCTGGCCGCCTATTATGACTATCGCCAGAGACGCGCGGGTTCCGGAGCCGGCGCCGGTCCCCATAGCCATCGGTATCATCCCGGCGATGAGAGTGACGGTCGTCATGAGTATGGGCCTGAGCCTGGCGTGATTCGCCGCAATAATGGCCTCCTCGCGGGGCATTCCGGACTCGCGCAGCGTGTTGGTATAATCGATCTGCAGAATTGAATTTTTCTTGACGATTCCGAAGAGCATGAAAACGCCCAGAGCGGAGAAAATATTGAGAGAATTCCCGGTAACGTACAGCGAAAGCAGGGCGAAAGGTATGGAAAGCGGCAACGAGAGCATTATGGTGACGGGATGCAGGAGGCTTTCGAATTGAGACGCGAGAATCAGGTACATGAAGATCGCGCTCATTAAAAACGCCATGATGAAGCCGTTTATCGTCTGGTTCATGTCGCGCGACCTGCCGAAGAACCCGAAGGCATATTCGGGCGGCATTTTAAGCTCGCGGGCGGCGCTTTCCATTAGTTTGTTGACTTCGTTGACGGCGCCGAGCGGAGTCATGTTGGCGTTGACCGAGACACTTCTCTGCCTGTCCTGGCGGTCGATCTGGGTTGCGCCGCGGCCCTCTTTCACCGACGCAAAGGTGTCGAGGCGAATCATCTTTCCCTCGCGGTTTTGAAATGTCAGGCCGGCTATCGCTGAGGCGTCATTCCTGTAATCATGCCCCAGGCGCATCTTTATTTCATACATTTCATCGTTTTGCTTGAACTGGTTGATGTCGTCCACGCCGCCAATGAGAGTTCGAAGAGCGTAGGCTACGGCCTCGACGTCAATCCCCGAGCGGAAGGCCCTCTGGCGGTCGATTTTAACGTGTATCTCGGGCTTGGTATCGAGCGCGGAAGATTCGGCCGCCGAGATCATCGGGTCTTTTTTTATCTTCTCGACGATTTTTTCGGAATATTCCCTTATTTTATCAAGGTCAGGCCCTCTGACGGCCATCGTCACATCCCAGTTTTTTCCGCTGCCCATGCCGCCGGAAATCTGAACGACGGGCTTATAGCCGCCGTATTCAGCCAGGGCTTTCCGAGCCTCGTCCATCGAGTTGAAGATGGAATAATCCCTCTTCGAAATGTCCACCAGCTGAATGAAAATGGAGCCTTCATTAACTCCGGAGCCCTCGTTTTCGGCTATCGACGAGAACATATGCTCGATGCCGCGGATTTTTTTTACCCTGTCTTCCAGCTCTACCAGAATCTTAGCCGTCCCTTCGAGCGACGTTCCTTCCGGCGTCCTGAAAAATATTGTGTATTCGTTGGTGTCGTCCGCCGGAACAAAGTCGATCTTGACGAGTTTCACGAGCGGAAAGATCGCGGCTACGCATATAATTGAGACGATCACTATGGCCATACGGTTTTTCATTGAAAAATGCAGGAGGGTCCCATAAATTCCGTCGATAAAGGAATAAAAACGCGACGATTTGCTGTGGCCAAATCCCCGGGCGAATTTATACTTGAAAAGCCTTGAGCACATCATCGGAGTGAGGGTCAGCGAAACCACTATCGAGATTAAAATGGCAAAGGCGACGGTAAGCCCGAACTGCTTCATAAATCTCCCGATAATGCCCTGCATGAAGGCCACAGGAATGAATATGACGGCGAGTGAAAGGGAAGTCGCCATTACCGCCAGATATATCTCGGAAGTGCCATCGCTGGCCGCTTTCATGGAATCAGCGCCTTTTTCTTCCATGTGTCTGAAGATGTTTTCGAGAACGACTATGGCATCGTCAATGACAATACCGACGGCGAGCGTCAGCCCAAGCATCGACATGTTGTTCATGGTGAAGCCCATGTAGCTTATGAGGAAGAACGTCGATATTATCGAGATCGGAATCGAAATCGCCGCTATGACGGTCGAAACGGCGTTCCCCATGAACAGAAGCACCGCCAGCGAGGCCAGAACGGCCCCAAGTACGAGATGAAGATTCAATTCATGCAGCGAATTTTTGACGAACCTGGAGTTGTCGCGTATGGGCGTGATCTTTATTCCTTCGGGAAATGCGGGCCTGAGCTCGTCAAGGCGCTGCTTGACAAGATCCGTCACTTCGACCGCGTTCACGCCGGATTGTTTTTGCACGATCACTGAAAGGCAGGCTTTCTGGTCGAGGCGGGCTAAAGTCCGTTTCTCTTCCTCACCGTCGACGACCTTTCCTACGTCGGAGATCTTTATCGGAACGTTATTCGGCGAGGCAATGACGATATTCGAAAATTCATCGATCGTCTCGAGCCGGCCGAGTGTTCTTAAGACGTATTCCCGGTCGCCGTTGGTTACGTTTCCGCCAGGGACCTCCGAATTTTGAGCTATTATCGCCGCCTTCACCTGGGCCGGGGAAATCTTGTAAGCATTCATCTTCGCGGCGTCCAGCTCGATGCTTATCTCGCGCTCAAGGCCGCCGACGATCCTGACGCTACCTATGCCGTTTAACGTTTCCAGCTGTTCCTTGATCTTTTTTCACGCGAAGTAGGTAAGCTCGCGCAACGGCATATCCGCCGAAATGATATAAGTTATGACGGGCTGCGCGCCCGGATCGAGCTTTCCGACCTGCGGCGCGGCCATTCCTTTCGGGAACTTCCCCTGTATCTGCGAAACGCGCTCCCGTACTTCCTGGGCCGCTATGTCGGCGCTTTTTTCCATATTGAACTGAACCATTATTTGGACGGTTTCGAAGGTGCATGTCGTAGATATCTGGCTAATGCCGGAAATGGAATTTATCGCTTCCTCGATGGGCTTGGCTACCTGAGTTTCGAGTTCCTCAGCGCTAGCGCCGGGAAGCGTCGCGAAGATTCGCGCCATGGGAAAATCTATCTGCGGAAATTGCTCGACGCCGAGCCCGGCGTATGAAAACAGCCCTATCACGACCAGGAACGACGTGAACATGATCGTGAAAATCGGCCGCTTGATGAAAATATCAGAAACGTTCATTCGCCCCTCCGATCTTCGCTTCAAACGAAATCGAGGCGCGGACGAACATGCCCGGCCTGAGGAGCTTATCCGGATTCTCTATAGTGAATTCGGCTCTTGCCGTGCGGGTTACGGTATCTATGACGGCCGGCATCCGTTCGAGAACGCCCGAAAACTTCTTTCCGGGAAGCGCGTCTATGATTATCGTCGCCCTGACCCCTTTTTGAAGCAGGGACATGTATTTTTCAGGGCAGTCCACCGAGGCGTATATCGGGTCGATTTGTTGCAGAGTATATATCGGTGACGACGGGTTTACAAAGGCTCCCTCGTTCGAATGGCGCGCTGAGACGATGCCGTCGAACGGGGCCTTCAGCGTAGCGTATTCCAGCTGGATCATGGCAAGCTCAAGAGACGCCTCCTGTTGCCTTATAAGCGCACGCATGTTTTCCTTTTCTTCCACCCGCGGGCCCTGGTCGATAATCGCCTTTTGCAGCTTCACCGAAGCGTATTGGGCTTCTGACACGGTCGCCTTCGCTTCCGTAGCTTCCATCGTTTGTTTGGAAATCATATTCGAAGCGAAGAGTTCCTTCATTCTTACATAATCGGAAATCGCCGTCTTAGATGTCGCCTCTGCCTGGCGCAGCTGCTCCGCCGCCTGTTTTTTTTCTTCCGGCCGGGACCCGATTTCCAGCTGCCGGAGCCTGGCGGCGCTGGCATCGACGGCGGCCTTCGCCTGTTTGACGACTATTTCGAAGTCTCTCGTATCAAGGCTGGCCATTGGAGTTGCCGATTTAACGTAATCGCCTATAAAATAAGGTGTTTTGGTCAAACGCCCGGAAACGTTAGTGGAAAGGACGGCTTTTCTTATAGCGGTAATTTCACCCATAAATTGCTCGGAATCAAGGCTTTTGGAGTTAAGCGCGACGCCGGCCGTATCCTGCGCGTGAGCAGTGTGAGCGAAAGACAGGACGAAAACGAAGGCCGATCCGACAATGATGACGAAGGCCGAGGCTCTTCTTGCGAAAGATATTTTCGAGAGAGCGATAAAATGGTTAAACATGATATTCCTCCT
Source organism: uncultured bacterium (assembly GCA_964545075.1). GTDB lineage: Bacteria > Muiribacteriota > UBA9980 > UBA9980 > UBA9980 > DAOPXV01. The sequence goes on along the minus strand of CAZJFS010000005.1, from coordinate 2,975 downwards.
TAATCGTTTTAAATAGATTTTAAAATTCATTTAAAAGGTGATTTATGAGTCACCTGACCGCGTAAAAAATTTTGATGATGAAACTTTATTTCTAATGAATGATGATATTGTGAATATTTAAATTAAAAATAATATGAATATTCTGGTCTGTAAACTATTTTTAAAAACCGTGAAACCCTGTAAGGTGATTATTCAGTCACCTCACGTGACAAAAAAAATTACTTTGCTTTGAGCATGTCCACGAACGCTTTCCATGCGTTTTCGCTGTGTTTCAACACGTCTATATTAATTTTGGCGTTTTTATCAGGGTCCTGGGTCAGAAACATCGTCTGAGAGACCATTCCCATATAAAAGATCGCGAGCGTCTGCGCCGCGAAATCCTGGCGTATCTGCTTTTGATCGAGGGCTTTCTGGAAAAGTTTCAACATTTCTCCGAAGTGGAGCCGGCCGACCTCGTCGAACTTGTTTTTAATCTGATTTTTATTGGCGATGAATTCCTCGGAAAAAAATATGAACGGAGCGCCGGGGCTTTGCATTATCATCCGAACCTCGGCCAGATAGACGCGTCTGATGCATCCGAGCGGGTCGGAGCCGACGCTCTGGGCGGTCTTTATGACATTCATCATGCGTTCCTGCATCAAACAGATGACCGCATCGATTATCTTGCTTTTACTTCTATAATGTTTATAAAGCGCGGAGGGGACCACGCCGACGAGGGCCGCGACCCTTTCGTTCGTAAGGCCTTTAAGCCCGTAGAGGGATATGATCTCCAGGGCAGCCTGAGCTATCTGTTCGCGCCTTATTTCGGTTTCCACTTTTTCTGCATGCATGAGAGGCTCCGTAATTGCTTTGTTTCTTATTTTATCATTTTTTCCATGTCGATTAAAGATTCAAGGTGATTATCAAATCACCTTATAAATGAATTTTAGCATAAGTTATTAAAAATGTCAAGTGGATAATGTTATGGATAATTTGCATTTATTATGCTATAATTTCAAGTGTTCGCGCCAGCGAACGCGGGGCTCATTTTAA
>CAZJFS010000005.1:0-1843 GCA_964545075.1 uncultured bacterium | reverse complement strand
TTTATTATGCTATAATTTCAAGTGTTCGCGCCAGCGAACGCGGGGCTCATTTTAATTTTTACAGGAATAAGCCTTAAAAATGAAAATTATTCTTATATCGCCAAAAATGACGCTGCGGCCTATGGATTCGGAATTTAAAAGGCTTATGGCGCCGCCCATATCACTTTTAGTTCTGGCCGCGCTGACCCCGCCCGGGCATAGCGTCGAAATAATCGACGAGAACGCCACGCGGGTCAAGGTGGACGCGTCGGCCGGCCTTGTCGGGATAACCTGCAATATTGATTCATCGAACAGATGTTTTGAAATCGCCCGCGCATATAAAGCGGTCGGGGTGCCCGTTATCTTAGGCGGCATATACCCGAGCGCCCGCCCGGAAGAAGCGTTGAAACACGCCGATTCGGTCTGCGTAGGCGAAGCCGAAGATGTTTGGACGCAGATATTAAGCGATACCATGGAAAAGCGGCTGAAAAAAGAATACCGTTCGTTATGCGGAAGTGACCTCGAAAATGTTTTACGCCCAAATTGGGAAGCCATAAACATCAACGATTATTTATATACCAATATCGTTACCACGAGCCGGGGCTGCCCTCATTCGTGCGAATTCTGCTATAACAGCTGCGATTATACGGTGAAAAAATTCCGGCGCCGGCCCGTTCAGAGCGTTATCAACGAGATCGAAAAACTTCCAAGCCGGCAGATGCTTTTCGTCGACGATAACTTCATCGGATCGGACGAATGGGTATTTGAATTCCTGAAAGCGGTTAAACCGATGAAACTGATCTGGCACGCGGCCGTTTCCGCCGATATAGGAAACAAACCCCGCCTGCTCGATCTGATGGCTGAAACAGGATGCAGAAGCCTTTACATCGGATTTGAATCGATCAACGCGCGATCCGTTTCAAGCGTAAATAAATCCCAGAACCTTGTTGAAAAATACGATAAAACGATAGACGAAATACATGGCCGCGGCGTCATGATAAACTCCAGCATGGTATTCGGATTCGACCATGACGGACCTTCGGTTTTCGATGAGACGCTGGACTGGCTCGTCAGAAACCGAATAGAGACTATGACATCGCATATTTTAACGCCTTATCCTGGGACTAAATTATTCGAGCGATTAGAACGCGAGGGCCGCATAACCGACCGTAACACGGAGCGCTATAACACAGCCAACGTTGTTTTCAAGCCGCTTTTAATGACGCCGGAAGAACTTTTGAACGGATATCTCGCTATCTATGAACGGTTCTATTCGCTGAAAAACATTTATAAGAGACGACCGCTTCAATTTTCCATGTGGCCGTCATATTTTATGTTCAATCTTTTTTACAGAAAATTCGGAAAGATCACTTCAGCGGTTGGAAAGGCCGGTTTGATGAATGCTTTTGGAAGGCTTGCGCGAAGGCTTTCATACGGTATCGGATAGAGCGCGGTCTCACTTCAGGTCTAATTTCATTTCGAACTGATTTATGAAATTTTTAAACCCGAGCTCTTTGAGTTTCATGCCTAAATAATTATTTTCGGCGACATTCAAGACCGTAACGCGGTCTGACGAGGTTTCTTTTAAAAGTTCGCGGATAAGAAAGGCTTCCAGTCCTAGCTCCCGCCATCCCTCAAGTATTCCGATCCGCGGCACGTCGCCGCCGGCCTTACTGATGGCCCCATATCCGATGACCGAATCGTTTTTTAAAAGAAAGACGAAAGCATATTTTTCAATGGCGTTTTCTATCGATACGTCCGCATTTTGCCAGGAAGGCTCATATAAATAAAATTTTTCGCGTTCTATAGTTTTGTAAATTCCCGCGTCTTTACTTATCTTAAAATCATGGTCCGGGCCGGGTTT
>CAZJFS010000004.1:7890-66931 GCA_964545075.1 uncultured bacterium | reverse complement strand
TAAAAGTTTCTGAAAAAACTATCATAACCAAAGAAAGACGCCTTCCGCTCATGGGAAACGTCGTCGTCAAGAAGGGCGACCGCGTTAAATTTTCAGATATAGTGGCGAAGACGGACCTTCCGGGTAACGTCGAACTCGTAAACGTAGCGAGCAAACTCAGCGTGGAACCCAAGGAACTGCGCGAATATATGATGAAAAAAGAAGGGGACCCGATCAGAAAGGGCGATCCGATCGCACAGTGTACAAGCTTCTTCGGCTTCTTTAAAACGTTATGTCCGTCGCCATGCGACGGCACGCTTGAAAGCATCTCGACCGCCACGGGCCAGGTCGTCATACGCCAGAACCCAACGCCAGTCGAGATCAAAGCTTTCGTGGACGGAATAATCGATGAAATAATACCTAACGAAGGCGTCGTCATCAAGACCTTTGGAACATATATCCAGGGCATCTTCGGCATCGGCGGAGAAACCGTAGGCGAACTGATCACGTTAGCCAAGAGCCCTGATTCAATACTTGACGACTCGCTTATTACTTCCGCGCATGAGGGAAAAATTATCGTAGGCGGATCGCTTATTACGGCCGCCGCCATAAAAAAAGCCATCGCATGCAAAGCTAAAGGCATTATCGTAGGCGGCATAGACGATGAGACGCTTAGAAATTTCCTCGGGTACGATCTCGGAGTCGCCATCACCGGAAACGAGAATAAAGGCATAACGCTCATCATCACCGAAGGCTTTGGAAACATAAATATGGCCCGGAAGACGTTCGATCTTTTAAAGGCCAACGAAGGCAAAAAGACCTCCATAAACGGCGCCACGCAGATCCGCGCCGGCGTCATCAGGCCTGAAATAATCGTACCAAAGGATAATATGACGGAAAAAGAGATCGGCTCTCACAGCGAAACGAACCTTTTCATGGAAGCCGGAAGCCTCATAAGAATTATCCGTGTCCCGCATTTCGGCGAGATCGCGACGGTAGTTTCACTTCCTAACGAACCGTGTAAGATCGAAACGGAAGCCAAAGTAAGAACCGTAGAGGTCCAGCTCGAAAACGGCGAAAAATTCGTTCTCCCGAGAGCTAATGTTGAACTCATAGAAAAATAAAGGCATTATCATCATAACCAATATATAATAAAAAACTTTGATCTATTAATTCCCAAATCATTATCATTTTATATTAAAAAGCATCGGAAGGTTTTCATAGCCTCCCGATGTTTTTTATTTTGCGCATTTTATATAATGAAACTTTTAAACGGGCTTCTTCTAGTTTTATTATGAATAAATTGGCGGCCGTTTCCAGAAAGACTCTTACGAAGATTCGCTTTCGGAAGACATAAGGTTTTTAAAGCCGAGGCCGTATGAAATAAGGAATACGAAACCGAGAAATGTCACTATCAATAACTGAATTCCATGGAATAAAACCGCGAAGGAAAACGAAATCTCATCGTTCACGCCGTAGTATTTAAGGGACTCCTTGCAAAAATAATGAAAAGTCCCTATAAATCCTGGAGGCGGGGGTATGACGAGCGCAAGGCTTATTACGACCTGCATGAAGCATCCGCTGATATAAGGCTCCTTAAGTTCGATCCCCATCGATTTTACGGCGAACATTATGGTAACCGCCGAAACGAGCCATGAAGACATAGTGTAAAAAAGCACTTTAGCGAATTTAACCGGGCCGTCTATTATCTTAAGGCCGTCTACGAAAGATCTCAACATCCTTAAAAGCCTTTCCTTGAATTCGGGAAATCCCTTCAGTATTTTACAGATAAGGCTTTCCACGAAGGGAAGGTTGAGCTTCATAAGTATCAGAAAAAATACGGCGAAAGACAACAATCCGGCGATAAGGTATCCGGCGGAACGTATATACGCCGGAAGCGGAACGAAGAAAGACACGAATATGAAAAGTATTATCTGCCCAAAAAGGTCAAACAGCCTTTCCACGACCACGATTCCAAGTACGTTCGTGAAGGACGCTTTATATATTTTTTTCATAAGGGCGGGCCTTGAAAATTCACCAAGCCGCGCTGGAAAAATATAATTCGCGAAAACGCCCAGCCAGAAGATCTTGAATATTCCAAAAAAATCATATTCTTTTCCACCCGAACTTAAAAGAACGCGCCAGCGCTCGGCGCGCATAGCCTGAGTGAAGAGAAATATCGCCAGAGCGGCAAGAACGTAGAGCATATCGGCCTTTGAAATTATCGAAAATATCCGGCCGGTATCGACGTTCCTGCAGGCGAGCCAGATAAACGCGGCTCCGAGCATTACGCTAAAAAATATCTTTAAAAATGTTTTCATGATTAAAAATTCAAAAAGGCAGGCCTAACGCGTTAGACGCATGAAACCTGCCTTTTGTAATATATTCCAAAAAAAGTATATACTTTTCAGGGATATGATTAACGTTTTGAGAACTGGTATCTTGCACGAGCTCCGCGCTGACCGTATTTTTTACGTTCTTTCATACGCGGGTCACGGGTCAAGAGGCCGGCTTTCTTCAGAAGAGGCCTGTAATTATTGTTTTCTTCATCAACTTTAAGAAGCGCGCGGGATATGCCGTGTGTGATCGCGCCCGCCTGGCCGGAAATTCCGCCGCCGAAAACGTTAACGCTAACGTCATACTGACCGTTCGTGCTTGTTATCGTAAATGGAACCTCCATCTCACGAAGCAATATTTTCAGTCCTGAAAAATAATCCTCGGCTTTTCTGCCGTTGATCACTATCGTGCCTTTTCCGGGCCTGAGTATTACTCTGGCGACTGACGACTTGCGCCTTCCAGTGCCTAATGTTTTTACTTCCGCCATTAATTCCCCTCCTTTTTCAGTCATTTAAAAAATTTTCCGTTTATTTAAAATGAACACCTTTTTAATCTTTAAATAATTAAGCTTCGAGCTTTATCGCGTTCGGCTTCTGAGCGGCGTGAGTGTGATTCTCGCCTTTGAAGATCCTGACGTTTCTCATAAGATCGCGGCCGAGAGGTCCTTTAGGGAGCATTCCCCATATAGCCCTTCTTAAGAGTTCTTCCGGATGACGTCTCTGAAGTTCAACGAAATTTTCGGACTTGAAGCCCTGAGGATAACTGGAGTGCCTGTAGTATATCTTGTCGATAGGCTTTTTGCCGGAAACAGTGATCTTTTCCGCATTGATGATTATTACATTGTCGCCCATATCGAGATAAGGCACGAAACTTGGTTTGTGCTTTCCTCTTAATATTTGCGCAACCTGTGAAGCGACGCGGCCCAAGATCATGTCTTTGGCGTCAACCAGTACCCATTCTTTTTTAATTTCGCTAGCTTTTGTTGCATGCGTAGCCATTTTAAATCCTCCTTATGTGGTAAACACACGTTAGTTTATTTTATAAAAAAAATAAAATTTCATGTCATTGTCAGAAATCAGTAAAAATACGATTTAGACTACAAGTGAGCAAATTATACACGAATAAGTCAAAAAAATCAAGATATATTTTACTTTTTTTTAAACGGTATGGCGGTCGTTTACATATAATCTTCGTGAATAGTTAAAACCTGTGGTTATACTTGCTGATTATTTATCCTTGACACTTGAATTAATTTTGTATATAATCATTTTTACTATAGAGAGCAGACAACACCCTGGTAACACCCAAAAATAAACATATAAAACAAGTTAGAAGGAGACACGTATGAAGGTATCGGCAATTGGCAAAAAAAATGAACTCTGCAGCGGCTGTCATGAATGTGAAAAAACATGCGCCAAAATTTATTTCAAGACCGAAGAGCTCGAGCGCGCTAAACTTCGCGTAATAAAAGATGATCCTTCGAATAAAATCATCACCTGCACCCAATGCGGCGTCTGCATTACCGTCTGCCCGACGCAGGCTATCACAAGACTTAAAAACGGCATCGTTAACATCGACAAGAATAAATGCATAGGCTGCCTCTCCTGCATAGGTTTCTGCCCGGAAGAAGCTATGTTCCAATATAAAGACGAAACACTTCCGTTCAAATGCATTTCCTGCGGCCAGTGCGTAAAAAAATGTCCGACGGGCGCTATATTTATGGTCAAGAACGACGTCAGCGTCATAAATCAGTAACGATGTTAACATCTGATATTATAAAAGCCTATAAAATTATTTAAACGGAGGCAGAAAAAAGTGGAAAATAAACACACCATACAAGAAATGAAAGCCGCTCACAAAATTTTAAAATCTTTTGATTACACGCCAAAACCGGTAGAAAAAGGCTATAGCGGCGAAACGCTTTACGTGAACCTTTCCGATAATGAAATAAAAGCGAAGCAGGTCACGACCCAGATGAAGGATATTTTCGTCGGTGGACGCGGATTCGGCCTGTGGTACCTATGGAACGCGGTAAAAGACACCACGAAATGGAACGACCCCGAAAACGAGATCATAATATCTCCCGGTCCCATCGCCGGAATCACGCAATATCCGGGCGCCGGAAAGTCCCTGGTCGTAAGCATTTCTCCCACGACGAATTCAGTCATAGACAGCAACGTCGGCGGATATTTCGGGCCTTATATGAAATTTTCCGGTTTCGACGCCATCGAGATTCAGGGCAAGGCAACTAAAGACGTAATTATCGTCATCGACGGAGACAACGGAAAAGTTTCGATCGAAGAAGCTCCGCTCGAAAGCGTAAACAGCCACCTTCTCTGCGAAGAGCTGACGGAAATGTATGCCGCTGACGAAGCCGACAAGCTTCACGTGGCTACCGTCGCATCGGGCCGCGCCGCCGAAGAGACGCTTATCGGCTGTCTCAACTTCTCCTTCTACGATCTCAGAAGAAAGAGCATAAGGCTAAAACAGGCCGGCCGCGGAGGCATCGGAACCGTCTTAAGAGATAAAAAGATAAAAGCCCTCGTCGTGAAATTCTCGAAGCTCACCGGAAACGCCAATCATCCCGCCAACCAGGAACTTTTAAACAAAACGGGAATAAAACTTCACAAAGAGATAAACAAAAACGACGACAAACAGTGTAAAATGAGAAGGCAGGGCACCGCTCATCTCGTCGAGATCATGGGCGATTACGACCTTCTTCCTACCCATAATTTTAAATTCGGCGGTTTGAATAAACCCGAAGTCAAAAATATGGCGTCATGGATATGGGACAGAAAATTCACCCAGGGGTCCGTTGACGGCTGCTGGTTTGGATGCACCATGGGATGCGCGAAAGCGGTCGACAGATTCAAGCTTAAAACAGGCCCCTACAAAGGCCAGCTCGTCACTATAGACGGTCCCGAATACGAAACGGTTGCGGGCGTGGGCTCCTGCTGCGGAATATTCGATCCCGACGCCGTTTTAGAGCTCAACTTCTACTGCGACACCTACGGCATCGATACCATCTCCTTCGGCACTCTTACGGCATTCGTCATGGAATGTTACGAAAACAAGATCATAGACGATAAAATAACCGGCGGGCTCAAGCTCAACTTTGGAAACCATGAAGCGGCGCTCGAATTGATCCATCAGATGGGGCGCGGCGAAGGTTTCGGAAAGATAGCCGGCATGGGCGTGCGCAAAATGAAGGAATACTTCGCGAAAAACTACGGCGCCGAAATGAAATTCATGCAAGACATCGGCATGGAATGCAAGGGCCTTGAATATTCGCAATACGTCTCAAAGGAATCTCTCGCCCAGCAGGGCGGCTACGCTCTTACGAACAAAGGGCCTCAGCACGACGAAGCATGGCTCATATTCATGGATATGGTCAACAATCATATCCCAACCTTTGAAAACAAGGCTGAAGCTCTCCACTATTTCCCGCTTTTCAGGACGTGGTTCGGACTGAACGGCCTTTGCAAACTCCCATGGAACGACGTAGAACCCGAAGATAATCCGAAAACTTCCGAACCCGCTAAAGTTCCCGAGCACGTGCAAAACTACGTCAATCTCTTTAATGGCGTGACCGGTAAAAACATCGATAAAGACAGTCTTATAAGGGCATCCGAACGCGTCTATAATTTTCAGCGCGTATTCAACCTGCGCCTGGGGTTCGGAACCCGCCAGCACGATATACCGCCATACCGCTCCGTAGGCCCCGTAACGAACGAAGAATACGAATCGCGAGTAGATCGCTACGACAAGCAGCTCAAGGAAAAGATCGGAGTGGACCCGGCCGGAAAATCCACGACCGAAAAAGTTAAAATAACGCGTGAGTTCCGCGAAAAGCAATACCAGATGCTGGTGGACGCGGTTTATAAACGCCGCGGATGGACGGAAAACGGCATTCCAAAACTCGAACTGCTTAAGGACCTCGGAATCGATTTCCCGGAAGTCGTAGCAGTAGTTAAAAAATATGCTAAATAAGAAATACTGATATCCTTCAAAAATTAAAGGGACGCGGGTTTTTGATCCGCGTCCCTTCAATGGTTTAAAAAGGAACCAAAGAATGAGCCTGAACAAAAAAGAATTTTATAACGGTTTTTATCAGAGAAACCCGCCCGGTTCGATTGAAAAATTAAAAACGAAAAAAGTCGGAATCGCCGGAGCCGGCGGGCTTGGTTCAAATATAGCCGGAGCCCTGGTGCGTTCGGGCATTCAAAACCTCGTTATAGCCGATTTCGATACTATCGAGGTGTCCAACCTCAACCGCCAGAATTTTTTTCATGATCAGATCGGACGCGTAAAAGTCGAGGCCCTGAAGGAAAACCTTTTAAAGATAAATCCCTTTATAAAAATAAAAGCGTTATGCGAAATGGTTGATAAAAATAACGCCGTAACGATATTCGGAGATTGCGATATACTTATCGAGGCTTTCGACCGGGCTTCGGCCAAGGTCATGCTCGTAGAGGCCTGGATGGAGCGATTCCCCGAGAAATATATCGTCATCGGCTCGGGCCTCGCGGGTTACGGTATGAACGATGCCATTAAAACATCGGTACACGATAAACTGGTAATATGCGGGGACCAGAAAACCGAAAGTAACGTTGAAAACGGACTTATAGCTTCCCGCGTGCTCATTGTCGCGGCGGCGCAGGCGAACGCGGCCGTCGAAATACTTTTAAACGGTAAAATATCGTCACGGACGCATGATATGGAGAATAATTAACAAATGATAATCGTAAACGGTCAGGCCGTTGAATGGCATAAAGATTTTTCCGTGTCCGAACTGCTCCGGACCTGTAATTATTCCTTTCCTTTGATAATAGTAAAAATCAACGGAAAACATATTGAAAAACATGCTTACCAGAATCAGATGGTCGCGGACGGATCCAACGTCGAAGTCATCCATCTTATGAGCGGCGGTTAGGCTCCTTCGCAACCGGCATTGATAACGCTTCCAAACCTTCAATTTAAATCAATCGATGGAAAGGCGCCATGGAAAGAAAAACGATAAAATTACTTCTGGTCGAAGACGATCCGGATTTCGCGTCTCTTATCCGTGAGCTTCTGGCCGCTACAAGCCTCGTGTCGTTCAATATAACGCACGCCGCCACGCTCGACGAAGCCTTTCACCGCCTCGGCGAAATGGAATGCGACGCCATTCTTCTGGACCTGGGGCTTCCCGACAGCCAGGGGCTTGGAACTCTTTTATGCATCTATGAAAATTCGCCCGAAACTCCCATCATAGTAATGACCGGAAGTGACGCCCCGAACGGGGACCTGAAGGCCATAAAAGCCGGGGCGCAGGATTATATAATAAAAGGCGCCATTGACGGCGAAAATCTCGCCAGATCCATTTTTTACGCCACGGAACGCCAGAGCATGTTCTATCGAGTTCTTCGTGAAAACGTCAGGCTCGGCGATGAACTCGCGGAACACCGGCTTGCCGCCGCCGCCCTTACGCGCCATATCGAACTGGAAAATATCGTTACGACGATATCGACTAGCTTTATTCAGCTCGGAACTCAATACAAGGATTTTTTGATAAATACGTCACTCGAAATAATAGGCAAATTCTCCGACATTGACAGGAGCTATCTTTTTCTTCTATCCGAAGACGGTTCCGAACTCGCACTTAACAATGAATGGACCGCGCCCGGCATAGAAACGCTGGAAAACAAAATAAAGCCAGTGCCTGTTTCAAAAATACCCATAGCGATGAGCATGCTTAAAACCTTCGAGCCTGTTCTCATTTCAAACACCGCGGAGCTTCCGCCCGAAACGTTATACGAAAGGGAGTTTCTCTGCCTCGCCGACAACAAATCCGTCCTCGCCGTTCCGCTCTGCGTAGAGGACAAATTGACCGGATTCATAGGCTATACTTCTCTCAAAAAATATAAAAAATGGTCGGACGAAGACGTAAATATTTTAAAAATGGTTGGAGAGATAATAGCCCATTATCTGAGAAACGTTAAAACCGAAGCGCTCCTGATCAATGAACGAAACGTTATCCGCAATATACTTGAATATTCTCCAAACGCCATATCGATATTCGACCTCGACGCCACCCTTATAGACTGCAACCAGGCCGCTCTCGAAATGCATGGATATTCATCCAAGGAAGAAATACTAGGCAAAAAAGCGGATGACCTCGTCGCGCCGGAGGACCGCGCCCGCTCGATAGAAAACGGAATAAAGATCATCGAAAAGGGAAAGCTGAAAAATATCGAATATACCTTTATAAAAAAAGACGGCGCCAAATTCATCGCGAATTTTTCAGCCGGAACGGTTTTAGACGCCTATAAAAATCCGATCTGCATAATAGGCATCGCGGAAGATATAACCGAGCGCAAGGCCATAGAAACCGAACTTCAAAACGCTAAAATATCCGCTGAAGCCGCAAGCCTCGCTAAAAGCGAATTTCTGGCCAACATGAGCCACGAGATAAGAACGCCCATGACAAGCATCATCGGCATGGTCGACCTGCTTACGAAAGAAGAGTCCGCCGAGAACCAGGCCGAATATGCCAATATCATTAAAACTTCGACGAAATTGCTTATGAACATAATAGACGACATACTCGACATTTCAAAAATAGAATCCGGAAAAATAAAATTTGAAAATATTAGTTTCGACCTTGAAAAAATGATAAAGGCGACCATCGAGATACTCTCGGGAAAAGCCCTTGAAAAAAATCTGAGGATGCAGGTTCATATAGACCCTAAAGCCCGCGGATGGTTTATTTCCGACCCTGGAAGAATACAACAGGTCCTTTTAAACCTTATAGGAAACGCCATAAAGTTTACCGATAAAGGCGAAATCAACGTCAGCGCCACCCGCATGGCTTCCGAAAACTCCAAAACACGCCTTTATTTCGAAGTTTCAGACACCGGAATAGGGATGAGCGAAGATCAATGCCGGAAACTTTTCGAGCCTTTTTATCAGGGCGACATGTCCAATTCCAGAAAATATGGTGGAACCGGCCTCGGACTGGCTCTTTCCAGAAGATTTATAGAACTCATGAACGGCCGTATCGGCGTCGCCAGTAAATTGAATTCAGGTTCTAAATTCTGGTTCACGCTTGAACTGGAAAAATCCGATGCTAAGCCCCTGAACGAAATAGATTTCAATAAAAATGTTTCCGCCGCGCCGGATGAGCCAACTAAAAACACATCAGCCCTTTTAGAAAGCAAGGACAGAATACTTCTCGCGGAAGACAACGCATTTAATCAAAAATTAATAAAAGCGATGCTCGCGAAGGCCGGCTACGATGTAACCTGCGTTAATAACGGGGCGCTCGCCATCGAGAAAGTCGTAACCGGAAATTATTCGCTGGTGCTTATGGATTGTCATATGCCGCTGGTCGACGGATACGAGGCCGCAAGAAAAATAAGGGAATTCGAAATAAAGAATGGATTAAAAAAAATCAAGATAGTCGCCCTTACCGCCGACGCCATGGAAGGTACGCGCGAAAATTGCATTCTGTCCGGAATGGATGATTATGTTGTAAAACCAATAGAATTCAGGACGCTGATAAACAATATTAAAAATCACATCATGGCGTTTCATAACGAAGCCGCCGGCAAAAGCGGGACCGCTAATACAAATGTTATCGACACTCCACTGAAAAGCGCGGACCCTAAAAAAAATATCGAGGAACATATCAACCTCGAAGTTTTTTCAAATCTTAAAAAACTTCAGATGCCAGGAAAGCCCGATATAGTTTCCGAACTTATAGAAATTTTTTTGTGCGACACTCCTCCCAAACTAGAAGAATTAAAAAGTTGCATCGACCGTCTCGATCCTGCGGCCTTAAGGTTCACCTCGCACGGATTGAAGTCATCCTGCGCAAATATAGGAGCCATGACCGCGTCCAGAATATGCCGCGAAATAGAAGAATTCGCCAAAACCGAAGAACTTTCAGAGGACAATAAAAAATACGCCCTGAAAAAATTATTTGAGCTTATAAAAGAATACGAAACCATTGACGACATTTTAAACAAAATGAAAAGTAAAAACAAGTGAGGTGGTTCTCTTAACATGACGCATAACCGCCAGATCGTTCTTGTAGCCGACGACGATCGCAGCACGCGATTTTTGTTCCGCCAGATGCTCGAGCAGGACGGGCTTGAAGTAATTGAAGCCCAAAACGGCGAAGAAACGATTTCTTTGTGTGAAAAACGCCTGCCGGACCTCATTTTAATGGACGCCATGATGCCTCAAATGGACGGTTTCACGACATGCTTCAAGCTGAAAAAAGCGGCCATGGGCGAAAAACAGACGCCGATCTTAATGATAACAAGCCTCGACGATGACAATATCATCGATATGGCCTACGAATACGGAGTCATAGACTTTATAATAAAACCGGTCCACTTCGGCCTTCTAAAACACCGGATAAGACATATACTTCAAAGCCGTCAGACCGCGTTGCTTCTTGAAAAAAGCATCGCCACCGAGCATTCAATCACAAACCTCATACAGGACGGCATTATAATAATAGACGGCGACGACGTTATCACTTCATTCAACCCCTCATCGGAAATAATATTCGACTGTAAATCCGAGGAAGTCGCCGGGAAAAAAATAAATAAGCTCATACCCGGCCTGGTCCCGTCTAAAATGAAACCGGACGGGGACGGCATCGAGATCGCCAATAATCATTTAAAATTGAAACGTGAAATACTCTGGCGAAAGCAGAACGGCATAATATTACCCATCGAAATAAAAGTGGATGGAGTGGTTTCAGGCGACAAATTCATAAACATACGCGATCTGACGGAAAAAAAGCAAACGGAAAGCAAGGCGCGGCTTATAGAAAAGCTTTTCCAGAATATCGCCGAAGCGATAGTCATAATCGATAACGAAGAAATTATTCAGTCCATAAATCCGGCATTCACTATCATTACCGGCTATAACGAAACTGAAGTAAGCGGAAGGCATATCAGTGTTTTAAAATCCGGGTCGAATCCGGACGACTTTTTTAAAAACGTCTTCGCGTCGATCGAGCACGACGGCCAGTGGCGCGGCGAAACTCTTTTAAAAAAAGCCGATGGAACGATTTTTTCGGCGTCAGTGCTCATAAGCCTTATAAACGATCCGCTTGAAAAAAACCTGCGGCAGTATGTTATAATATTTCACGATATTTCAGATCAGCTTAAACTCCGCGCAAGGCAGGAAGCGCTTCAAAAGGAAGCCGTGAAGATACAAAAAATGACGCTTTTAAGCACAGTTTCAGCCGGAATAATCCACGAGATAAATCAGCCTTTAAATTCCATCAAGATCCTGGCCGACGGAATGCTTTACATGCATAAAAAAGGCCGCGAACTCGAAATTCCTAAAGTCCTTGAAAACCTTCAGAAAATTTCAGACCAGATAGTTCGCGTCGACGACATAATTAAACATATGCGGGCGTTCGCTAACATGAAGCACACGCACGAAACGATGAAATGCGACATCAACTGCGCAGTAGAAAAAGCCTCGGACCTTTTAGGCCAGCAGCTTAAAAGCCACAAAATAATTTTCACGAAAATACTTTCAGACCGGCTCCCGAAGGTTAACGGCAACATTAATATATTCGAAGAGGTCGTGATCAATCTTATAGTCAACGCCATGCAGGCGCTCGACACCGTCAATAAAAACGATAAGGAAATAATTTGTGAAACCGTTTTCGAAGAAGGAAAGATACATTTGAAAGTAAACGATAACGCTTTCGGAATAAGCAACGACCTCAAGGACAAAATCTTCGAACCCTTTTTCAGCACCAAAAGCGTCAACGGCGGAATGGGCCTGGGACTCGCGCTCGTTCAGACGATACTTTCCAGTTATAACGGCATCATAGGAGTTTCAAACAACAAAAAAGGCGGCGCCACCTTTACGGTCGAGCTTCCGCCAGCCGAAAAAAATTAAAGACCGGAGCGTGATCGAGCTTGAAAATATTAATAGCCGAAGACGATAATTTAAGCCGCGCAAGCATTTCTAACATTCTTAAAGAAATCGGTCATAACGTCGCCGATTGCCGCAACGGATGCGAAGCGCTTAAAATACTTAATGAGAGCGGCGATTTCGATCTGATAATAAGCGATATAAAAATGCCGGAAACCGGAGGAATAGAGCTTTTAAAAAAAGTGAAGGAAACGCATCATAAAAACTGTCCTGAGGTAATTCTTTTCACCGGTTTCGGCGATATGAACAGCGCCATAGACGCCATCAGATGCGGAGCTTACGATTATATACTAAAGCCTATAAACATAGAAGAACTTATAAAAGCCATAGAACGTTTAGAGGAGCGCAATACGCTTCGTTCGGAAAACGAAAAACTTTCACGAAAAATAACCGTCGCTGAAAAATTGACCGAAGAAACCAAGGAAGAAATGCAGCTTCTAAAAAGCGCTTACTGTCACGCCATCGGTCTCGATCAAATAGGAGTGTTCTCAAATACCTTTAAAAAAATATTGGCCGAAGCGCAAAAATTACACACCGACAGATCAATTCCAGTTCTTATAGAAGGCGATACAGGCACGGGAAAAGAAGTCATCGCAAGATATATACATTACGGCAAGGGCGAACTTACGGCGCCTTTCATAGATATCAACTGCGCGGCAATATCGCCGTCGGTGTTTGAAAGCGAACTTTTCGGCTATGAAGCCGGTTCTTTTACCGGCGGGCTTTCAAAAGGCCAGAAGGGAAAATTCGATATTGCTTCTGGCGGAACGTTATTTCTAGATGAAATAGCCGAAATGCCCATCGATTTGCAGGCTAAACTTTTAAGGGTGATACAGGAAAAAGAATTCTATAGAATCGGCGGCTTGAAAAAAATCAAGACCGATGTTCGAATAATATGCGCGACCAACCTTAACATCGAAGAAAAGGTTAAAGAACAAAAATTCAGGCAGGACCTTTATTTCAGATTGAACGTAGGCCGTGTTTTTCTTCCGTCTCTTAAGGACCGTCCCGAGGAAATATTGCCGCTCGCGCGTCTTTTTCTCAAGAATTTTTCCGCTTCTAAAAACAAGAACTTTACGGGCATAAGCTCCGATGCTGAAAAGATGCTTGTTTCATATAACTGGCCCGGAAATATCAGGGAACTTAAAAATATTATTGAAAGAATCGTATTAATGAGCGATGAAAAAATACTTGGCGTAGAGCATCTTGAAATTCTTTTAAAAAACGCCAGAGGTGAATCGCAGAGTCTTTCCGAAAAACCTATGCGGGATGTAATAATAGATATCAAAGATTTCAGGCTGCCTGAAAATGGGCTGGACCTCGAACGCTTGAATAAGGAAATAATAAAAAAAGCGCTCGAACTAAACGCCGGCAATAAAAGCGATACGGCGAATTATCTCGGAATCTCAAGACGCTCGCTTTATTGTAAACTTAAGCACATTTCATAAAAGTGAACCGATTGGTTCATTTTTATGTATTTCGTGCGCCGATTGGAACAGTTTTTTTTTATAATGTCAGAGCTGCTTCAAAAAACTTATATTAAAACTGGCATGCTTTTTGTTTATAAATATTTTGAAATTTATTTATCTGAAAGTAAAAAGGAGTAGAAATCTTGAGGATACTAATTATCGATGACGATCCGGGCTGCCTCGACAGCCTCAAAAGTTCCCTTGAACTCTCAGGACACGACTGCGAAGCTTTTACTCAGCCCAAAAAAGCCATTAAAGCTTATAAAAAAAACAGGCATAATATAATTATAACGGATATGAAAATGCCAGTCATGACCGGCCTCGAAGTTTTAAAAGAAATAAAAAGCGTTAATTCCGAAGCGAAGGTCATAATAATAACCGCTTACGGCGACGTTGAAACCGCGATCTCCGCCGTTAACAATCACGCTTACGCTTTTTTTGGAAAACCGCTGAATTTTAACGAACTAATGGAAACACTTGAAAAGGCCGAAAAAGACCAGGAAGCTAAAAAACTCACGCGCGAAGAATATGAAAAGCTGATCAGCGAATATTCAAAGCTTAAAGACGCTTATCAACAACTTCAAACCATTTTAACCAGAAAAGCTTCAACGGACGAGGTGAACAAATAATGACCGTTAATGACGATGAAAAGCAAGAATATATGCAGGAATTTATTCATTCCAGCCGGGAGCTTTTAGACGACGTCGAACCGCAGATAATAGCCCTTGAAAAAACCGCTGTTTATTCCGGGAAGGTAGACGAGGAAATATTAAACACCATATTCCGCCTTTTTCATACGCTCAAAGGAACCGCCGCTTTCGTCGATCTCCAGACCATAACGAGCGTGACCCATGAAGCGGAAACGCTTCTGGACATTTTCAGAAAAGGCAGCGTCGCTTTAGAATCAGAGCATGTGGACCTTTTATGCCGCACAAGCGATTTCATAAGAAATATTCTCGACACGGTCGAAAAACAGCTCGACGACAAAATTTATGACGGCATCGCGCAGGAGATCGTAACCGATCTTAAACAAACAATTATTTCGATAGCGCCTGAACAGTTGCCGCGAAACGAATATGGAAAGCCTTTCGCTTACGAACCGCCCGTTGAAAAAAAAGATGAACCGGCTGAAAACACATCTCAAAATATTCCTGAAGATATGCAGCTTATAATAACGCCCGAAATGAAAACGCGATTCGCCCAGGAATCATATGAATTATGCGAAGAAGCTGAAATAATGCTTCTGGCGTTTGAAAAGGCATCCCACAAAACCGAACTCGCCGCTAACGCCTTCAGGGCGCTGCACAGCATAAAAGGCAACGCCGGGTTCTTCGGGTATGCCGACATGGAAAAGATCAGCCACATGGCTGAAACTGTTCTGGACGGCCTTAGAAACAATCAGAGAATGCCCGATAAAGACACAATATTCGGACTTCTCGCAGCCATAGATTTTTTAAAAAACTCCGCCAAAATTGTCACGAACGGAACGCGGATATCCGACGCTGAAACTCAAAAAGTCATAGCGGTTATACAAAAGATCATCGACGCGCCCTTGAAAACCAAGACCGAAATAGAGTCGGCGCAGGCGATAGCCAAATCAGCCATTGAAAGTCAGATAGCCGGTTCAGTTCAACCGGTTAAAAGCGTCAAAGATAATACCGACAAAAAAACGCCGGCCGCACTTGAAACGCAAGCCAAGCCGTTTTCAAACATACAACAGGTGATCAGGATCGATATAGAAAAGCTCGACACTCTTTTAGACCTTGTCGGCGAGATGGTCATCGCGGAAGCCATGGCGGCCAATAGCCCTGAATTAAAAGGATTGCAGCTTGAAAAATTTGAAAAATCCATGACGCACCTCAATAAGATAACCCGCGATATTCAGGAAATAGCGCTGGCTATGCGAATGATACCTATCGCCTCCACTTTCAACAAGATGGAGCGGCTCGTGCGCGATCTTTCGTACAAGGCGAACAAAAAGGTAACCCTTGAAATAATAGGCGAAGAGACCGAAGTGGATAAAACCATAATCGAACAGATCTCCGATCCCCTGGTGCATATAATACGAAATTCCGTCGATCACGGCCTCGAAAACACTGAAGATCGTATAAAACTCGGAAAAGACGAAACGGGTTACATAAAACTCGAGGCCAAACATTCCGCCGGCGAAGTGTGGATAACAATCGAAGACGACGGGCGCGGACTTTCGCGTGAAAAAATAATTAAAAAAGCCGTCGAGAAAGGTATGATCACGGGCGACGGAGCGGGCCTTAAAGACGAAGACGTATGGAAATTCATATTCGAACCCGGATTTTCCACGGCCGAAACCGTCTCGAATATTTCAGGCCGCGGCGTCGGAATGGATGTCGTAAAGAAAAACATAGACAAACTCCGCGGAAAAATTGATATCAGGACCAAAGCCGGAGTGGGAACAATGGTCATATTAAGAATTCCTCTGACGCTCGCCATAATAGACGGCATGGTCATAAATGTAGGCAGTTCTCAATATACGATCCCGATAAGCTCCATAAGACAATCATTTAAAGCCAAAGACGATCAGATAACGCATACGCCCGACGGCCTCGAAATCGTCAAAATCCGGGGAGAGCTGCTTCCCGTAATCCGGCTGCACGAACTTTATAACATAAAGCCTCTCTATGAAAATCTGACGGACGGCCTGCTCATAATCGTCGAAAACAACGATAACAAGTGCTGCCTTTTCGTCGATGAACTTATCGGCCAGCAGCAGATTGTCATAAAAGGACTTTCAAGTTATCTGGGCCACGTCAGGGGAGTTTCGGGATGCGCCATACTCGGAAGCGGCGATATAAGTTTGATCCTGGATATCGGCGATCTCATAAATTCGGTCGAAAAGGTAAATTCATACATATGATCTCAAAAATTTCAATTTATAAAAAACCGTAAACATTATTTGAATATAAATTTTTTTAATACATCGGAGGTATCAACATGAGCATCAAAGAAAGAGAAAAGATCAGCAAGGACCTTTTAGATGATGATTTCGACGAAGAAGACGAGAATACCCAGGAGGACAAATATTTAACGTTCATACTCGGAAACGAAGAATATGGCATCGAAATACTCCACGTCACTGAAATCATTGGAATTCAATACATCACGCCGGTCCCCGATATGCCGGTGTACGTAAAAGGCGTAATAAACCTGCGCGGAAAAGTTATCCCGGTAATGGACGTACGCATACGCTTCTCGATGCCGGAAAAAGAATATAACGACAGGACCTGCATAATCGTCATAAACGTCAACGATCAATCGGTAGGGCTTATAGTCGATCAGGTTTCCGAAGTTCTCGACATACCCAAAACCAATGTCGAACCGCCGCCGAGGGTCCACAAGGGCGAAGGCAGCAAGTTCATTCAGGGCATGGGAAAAGTCGGCGAAAAAGTAAAAATAATTTTAAACGCCGATAAATTATTGCAGGGCGAAGATTTGGAAGCGGTTCAGAATAATATAGCCGTGGAAAACTAATGCTTATAAACTCCACAATAATATCACGTCGGGTAACTAACATGAATGCCTGAATTTTAACCGATATTTTCTTTTAAGGGAGTGACATTATGAAAATTACAATGAAATCAAAAATAATATTAATGGGGATATTTGCCGCGCTTACTCCGATTCTAATAATGCTGGCTTTGATAAATTATGAAAAAAATCATATCAAGGAATATATCAAAGAAGAAACCAGCTCGCTCATGATGGCCGATCTTCAGAATATCGTAAAAAATGTGCACTCTCTTTTAGAAACACAGAACGATCTTTTAACCGAATTCGTCGCGGCGAACCTTAAAGTCACCGGCGATACTATTAAAAAAGCTGGAGGAATATCGGTATCCAAGGAAAACATCAAGTGGACGGCGGTCAATCAACTCACAAAAGAAACGGTTGAAACCGAAATTCCGAAATTATTGATCGGCGGTACCTGGCTCGACCAAACGGGAGCCTGGCTTGGCCAGAATTACGAATCGGAAAAACCGTCGCCCATCGTTGACGACGTGGTCAAACTTGTCGGAGGCACCTGCACGATATTTCAAAAAATGAACGAAAAAGGCGATATGTTAAGGATCGCCACAACCGTTATAGGCGCCGATAAAAAACGCGCGATCGGAACTTATATTCCCGCCATAAACCCTGACGGAAAAGCCAATCCCATAATCTCGGACATTCTTTCCGGAAAAGAATATCGCGGAAGGGCTTTCGTCGTGGATTCATGGTATGTGACATCTTACGCTCCGCTAAAAAATAATTCCGGCGATATTTTAGGAATGTATTTCGTCGGCATAAAACAGGAAAGCGTTCCAACCGTTAGAAAAGAAATAATGAAAATAAAAGTCGGAAAAACCGGCTATGTATATATTCTTGGCGGAACCGGCGCTCAAAAAGGAAAATACATAATTTCCAAGGACGGATTGCGCGACGGCGAAAATCTCTGGGAAGCCAAAGACAACGACGGCAGGCTTTTCATTCAAAACATGGTGGATAATACCATTTCTAAAAAAGACCAAATACATATAGAACATTATAACTGGAAAAACACGGGCGAAAAAGAATCCAAAAATAAAACCGCCGCATGTATTTATTTTGAACCATGGGACTGGGTCATAGGCGCGGGGACATACAACGATGAATTCATGGCTACCGTCGATAACGTAACCGACATAGTAAACGAACTTTCACAAAATTCAATAAAAATAGGTCTAATTGCCTTTATTATATCGCTCATTTCAGCTATCGTTATCAGCGGCGGAATTTACCGCAATATCATGGAACTTTCCGCGGAATCCAGGGCGATCACGCTCAGCATATCCGAAGGCGATCTTTCAAAGCGCGGAAACGTCGATGCTTTAAATTTTGAATTCAAGCCCATAATTTCAGGTATAAACGATATGATGGAAGCCTTCATCAAGCCGATGAAACTAAGTTCCGATTACATTCATAAAATCTCTCAGGGTAATATGCCTCCAAGGATCACCGATGAATACAAAGGCGAATTCAACGACGTCAAAAATAACCTTAACGAATGCATAGATTCGATCAACCGCCTCATAACCGATGCGAAAATACTTTCGACCGCCGCTACTGCCGGCGATCTATCGACGCGGGCCGATGAAACAAAACATCGAGGCGATTTTCAAAAAGTCGTACACGGCATGAACGAGACCGTCATAGCCTTCGTAACGCCTATCAATGAAATTATACACAGTCTCGAAGATCTCAGCAACGGAAAAATCGATAATAGCATTACTTCAGACTATAACGGCGAATTCAACAAACTGAAAGACAGCCTGAACAAATGCATCTTAAACATCAATTTTCTCATGATGGATACTGAAACGCTCTTGCGCGCGGCTCACGATGGCGAACTTTCAAAACGCGCCGACGCCTCTACGCATTTCGGCGAGTATAAAAAACTGGTGGAAGGCATCAACCAGATGATCGACAACATTTTAATGCCGGTCAACGAAGCGAGGGGCTGCCTGGAAAAAATGGCGAAAGGCAATCTCGATACCTCCATCACTGGCGATTACAAAGGCGATCATGCAATTTTGAAAAACGCGATGAACCAGACGATCGACTCCATGAACGATTTATTGAACCAGGTCCTTATGGCGGTGGACCAGGTAAATACCGGAGCAAAACAGGTATCCGACGCAAGTCAATCGCTTTCCCAGGGCGCTACCGAATCAGCCAGCTCGCTCGAAGAGATCAGCTCTTCAGTGCAGCAGATAAATTCAAGCGCAAAACAGAATGCCGAAAACGCCTCTCAGGCAGACCTGCTCGCTAAGGAAACGTGCCATACCGCGGAAGGCGGATACGCTCAGGTGACCGAAATGACCGCTGCTATGAACGAAATCAACGAAGCGTCCGCCAGCGTTTCAAAGATAATTAAATCGATAGACGAAATAGCCTTCCAGACGAATCTTCTGGCTTTAAACGCCGCGGTCGAAGCCGCAAGAGCCGGAAAACACGGAAAAGGCTTCACCGTCGTCGCCGAAGAAGTGCGCAATTTAGCTCAAAGAAGCGCGAAGGCCGCTAAAGAAACCGCCGAAATGATCGAAAATTCGATAAAAAAGGCGAACGCGGGAACTAAAATAGCCGGCTCGACCTCGAAGGCGCTTGAAGAAATAGTAAAACGCATTACGAAGGTCACCGATATCGTCGGTGAAATAGCTTCCTCGTCAAAAGAGCAGACTCACGGAATCATGCAGGTAAATCAGGGACTCGGCCAGGTGGACCAGGTGACGCAGCAAAACACGGCTACCGCAGAAGAATCGGCGGCGGCAAGCGAGGAGCTCTCAAGTCAGGCGGCCGAGCTCAAGGCGCTTCTGGAAAAATTCACTCTTAAAGGCGGAAAAACCGAAGTGGTGAACGCGTATTTAAAGAGCGAACGCCATAACGCCCAGAAAGCGTCGGCGACCAAACCCAGACAGATAGCGCAGAATCCTCATATAATAAATAAAAATAAAAAATCATCCACGGAATTCCATTCCAATAAAAAAATAAACCCGGAAGATATAATATCGTTAGACGATAAAGAATTTGGAAAATTTTAATATAATTTTTCAGAAGAAAGGAAAATTTTATGGATCCTATCGAAACGGCAAAATATGAAAATCAATATATGAAAGAACTCTCTGAAATCATCGAAGTGTGTGATAAACTTGAAGTTTCACGTTCGCGGTATAAAAAACTTTTCGAAAAGCAAAATATCGATATCGCAAAAGCCGCCGCGGAAAACTCTAAAAAAAATGGCGGTGAAAACGCGCATATTATCACGGAAATTAAAAACGCCATGTCCCAGCGAAATTCAGTAATGACAATACTCAACAATATACCCGATATCGCATGGCTTACAGACGAACATGACAAACTCCTGGCGGTTAATAACCTCTTCGCCGAATCATTCGGCGTAAAACCGGAGGAACTCATAAACGCCACCTGTTCAGACCTTTGGCCCGAAGATATTTCGGCAAGATTTAAACAGGAAGACGGCGAAATAATGCAGGTCGGCAAACAGAAAACCGTTATAAATCAATTTTCGGACAAAGATAGCTCGAAAATATGGATAGAATTCATTAAAACGCCAATATATGGCGAAGACGGCGCCCCGCAGGGGATCGTCGGAATAGCCCGCGATGTAACCGAATATCAAAAGCTGACTGCGGAGCTCGGGCGCGAGGTCGATAAAAAAACGGCGGAACTCGTCGATATAAACAGGCTTTTACGCGAAGAAATAAGCGACAGGATGCTCATAGCGGCCGAACTCGAGAAAGCCATGGACGCGGCCGAAAATTCAAGCAAAAAAAAGAGCGAATTTTTAAACGAGATCAATTTCGAAATGCGCTCGTCGATGAATAATATAGTAGGTTTTACCGAACTTTTAAAAACGGCGGCCGGCGAAGAAGGCCGCGAATATATAAAAACGATAGAACGTTCGATCGAATGCCTTATGAAAACCATGAACCGCATTCTCGAAGACGCTTCCAAAATTGAACACGGAAAGGTCGAGTTCTCCGGCGAAAAGATCCCCGAATTAAAAACGGCTAAAAATAACAACGAAGTAGAAATCCTCGCCGTCGAGGATGATCCAACCTGCAGAAGGCTTATATCCACTTTAGTTTCAAAAAAAGGCTGGAATATAAGCGCGGCCTCTAACGGCCGCGAAGCGATCGCTAGCGTCGAAAGCAAGCATTACGACATCATCCTGATGGACCTGCAGATGCCTGAAATAAATGGTTTTGAAACGACAAAAGCCATAAGAGAGATAGAGCGGAAAACCGGGAAGCACTCGCTTATCATCGCGATAACCGCTTTCGACACTCACGACAGCAAACAGAGATGTTTCGACTCCGGCCTGGACGGATATTTGCCCAAACCTTTTTCGCCGAAGGACTTTTATGAAAAGATCGAAATGTATTTGAATGAATGCGATCTTCATGGCACAAACGATGATAAACGGAATTAACCTCTCCGACGAGGAATTCAATTTAATACGCGAACTCGTATATGACCGCTTCGGAATAAGCCTTGGCGATCATAAGCGCACTCTCATCATTGAAAGACTTCAAAAAATGCTCAGAACGGGCGGTTTCACTACATTCAAAGACTATTACGACCACGTAACGAACGAACCCACCGGCCAGGCGCTTCTGGGCTTCATTGACAGAGTTTCGACGCATCACACCTTTTTTTTCCGGGAAAACGATCACTTCGAATTTTTAAAATCAAATATCCTCCCGGAAATAATCGATAAAATGAAAAAAAGGGGAAAGATCGATCTCAGAATCTGGTGCGCCGGGTGTTCTTCAGGTGAAGAGCCTTATTCGGTGGCGATGGTGATATCGAATTTCTTCGAGGAAAATAAAATATCCGGCGAATTCGGGGTACTCGCGACAGATATTTCCGTCACATCCATTGAAAAAGCCGGCGAGGGCGTTTATCAGGCGGCGCAACTGGCGCACGTTCCACCCCAGATGCGCCATAAATATTTTACGATGGCCGGAGACGAAAACGTTATAGTGAAAGCTAATCTGAAAAAAAACGTGCTTTTCAGAAGGTTGAATCTTATGCGGGACATTTATCCGTTCAAAGGACTTTTCAACATAATTTTCTGCAGAAACGTCATGATCTACTTCGATGGCCCCACGAGAAAAACTCTCATTGAAAAATATCACAGGTATACCGAAGCGGAAGGATATCTTTTTATAGGACATTCCGAATCGATAGACAGGTCTTCACAAATTTACAAATACATAAAACCAGCGGTTTATCAAAAAATATAATGGAAGGTGCCGCCATCACCAGCAAAATAAAAGTTTTGATAGTCGACGATTCGGCGCTCGTACGCGAAATACTCGCGCGGGGACTTGCCATGGACCCCGGAATCGAGGTCGTCGGAACCGCGGCCGACCCCTATGCGGCGCGCGATAAAATAGTGTTTTTAAAACCGGACGTTCTCACTCTCGACATTGAAATGCCAAAAATGGACGGCGTCGAATTTTTAAAAAAGCTTATGCCGCAATATCCACTTCCGGTAGTGGTTGTAAGCGCGCTTACAAAAAAAGGCGCGGCCATTACGCTGGAAGCGCTCGAAGCCGGAGCGGTTGAAATCGTAACCAAGCCATCAACTGACATCTCAAGGAATTTGAACGCCATGCTCGCGGACCTGCGCGAAAAAGTTAAATTGGCCGCGGCAACTAATGTTTCAGCCTGGAAAAAAAATAAAAAGATCGAAACGGGCGAACTTAAAATAAACAAAAAAGCGCTCGCGGAATCTACCGATAAGGTCATCGCCATCGGCGCCTCGACCGGCGGAACGGAAGCCATAAGAAAGATACTAAAGGCTTTCCCGGCCACCATGCCGGGCGTCGTTATCGTTCAGCATATGCCAGCCGGGTTCACAAGCCATTTCGCCGCAAGCCTTAACGATACGTGTCAGATGGAAGTGCGCGAAGCCGAAAACGGCGACAGGATAATGCCTGGAAGAGTTCTGATAGCGCGGGGCGATATACACCTCGAAGTCCACCGCTCAGGCGGCGTTTATATCGTACGCCTTGAAGATGGCGAAAAAGTATGCGGCCACAGGCCTTCGGTTGAAGTATTGTTCAATTCCATAGCGAAATTCGTAGGGTCCAACGCGATAGGCGTCATGCTTACCGGAATGGGAAGCGACGGCGCCGCGGGCATGCTCGAAATGAGAAAAGCCGGAGCGCGCACCATGGCTCAAGACGAAGCAACCTCGATCGTTTTCGGAATGCCGAAAGTAGCGTTTGAAAAAGGTGGAGCCGAAAGACTGGTGGCGTTAGGCGATATACCGGCGGCAATAATAGATTTGCTTGAAGTTTCGGCATGAAAATTGCTTTTCAAATTTGTTATAAAATATTTATCTTCAGGGACGCGTTAACATTATACGGCAGCCTGCATTTTATATTTTTATAAACTATTTATAAGCTCATATTTTACAATAAAGAAAAGGAATATTTTATGGGATTGGTTATAATAGGAATAGGCGGCATAGGAGTATCGAACGCGATGGACGACGTTTTAAAGACGCTCGCGCTCGGTTCATGCGTCGGAGTTATGGTATATTCGCCCAAGCTTCGAGTCGCCGGTCTTATTCACATCGCCCTTCCCGAATCTAAGATAAACCAGCAGCTGGCGCAGGAAAAGCCATGTTACTTCGCCGACACGGGAATATTGTTTCTGATGAACGAGCTTTCAAAATTCGGATTGCTCCTATACAGCGACCTGGTTATAAAGATCGCCGGCGGTTCAAATATAATGGACCCGGAACAACGCTTCGATATAGGCACCAGAAACGTGCTCGCCGTTAAAAAGAACCTGTGGCGTTATAAACTCGGACCGATAGCGGAAGACGTCGGCGGAAACAAGAGCAGGACAGTAAAACTGGCCGTTGAAACCGGTAAAATAGTACTTTCATCACCGAGCATAGGGGAGTGGGAATTATGAGCGCAAACGAAAACCTTTCGGCGCCGGCAAGATCGAAAGAAGATATCAAAAACATTCTCGTTGTGGACGATTCCGGCATGGCGCGGATGATAATCAAGCAATGTCTTGAAATAGCCGGGTTTCGCGGGAAAAAATTCACCGAGGCGGCGAACGGCGCGGACGCGCTTGAAAAACTGGCGTCCGAAAAAGCCGAACTTATCGTGACGGACCTTAATATGCCGGTAATGGAAGGCACGGCGCTACTTTCAAGAATCAAGTCCAGCGATGAATTCAAGGATATTCTTGTGATAGTTATCACAAGCACCAGTAACCCGGCGAAAGAAAACGACCTCAAAAGAAGCGGGGCATTCGCCGTAATAAATAAACCTGTTTCGCCGGCCAGTATTCACGCCGCTTTCATTTCATTCAAATAAAATCCGGGAGGCGAATAAATTGGCTATCATATTAGAAGACGCATTAAAAAATTCGGTAATCGCAACCATTGAAGAAATGAGTTTCGTCGCGCTCATAGATAAGAACGCCGGCGAAATTTCCGCCGATTTTTTCAGTGAGAGCCTCCAGTCCATGCTTTCGGTACAAAAATCATCTTTAAAGGAATACGATGTTTTCATTCTGACCATATCGCGAAAACTTCTCAGAGAGATAGCTTATAATGTTTTCGGCCTGGATTCGGAAGATCTGGTGAACGATGAAATGGAAACGGACGCGAGATCGGAAATGTTAAACACGATAGCGGGAAGATTCATGCGCGAAATAACGCCGGCCGACCAGTTTTATGAACTCGGGCTTCCCATCGCCGGAAAATACGGCATCGACAAGGAAAAGGACAGAACATTAAACTGCGCCTTCGAATCGGAAAGCGGAGAAACCATTGTTATTTCTTTCATATATAACCTTTAAACCCGGGCTTTAAATATTTGTTTTTTTAACAAGACAAAATCGCACCTTTAAGTACACTTTTAAAAACCAGTGGACTTATCGGTTCGTTTCCAACCGGAACGTATCCCGGATACATCATCCTAATAGCAAAAGGCGGCTTTCTATATGAAGCCGCCTCTTTTTTCATCTTTTTTTCCGCCCCCGTTCAAGCCCGGGCGGCGTTAAAAACAAATAAAGTTCCGCTTAAAACAGCGGTTTTATCATCAACTTACGAATTCCCGCCTTATCCTGCTTCGAATTGCGCGCACGTCATAACCTATGGCATATATTTCTTTTTGAATATTCTCGACCGCTTCGCGAATTCCCTCATACTTGGAACCCAATTCGAATATCCAGCTAATTTCCTTATACTCGGCAGGATTTTCATGTATTTCGGCTATAACGGCTTTTAAAAATGCCCGGGCGCTTGGCGGGCCGGAGGACGACTGCTTCTTCTGTTCCTCCCGCGTCGGCGCCGACGCCTGTCCGGCTTCATGCTGCCCGGAAGTTTTCGCGCGTGATGACTGCCGTGAACCTTTCGGTCCCATGTCGAATTTTTTCAATTCGTCGAGAAGGCCTTTGAAATTTTCGATCTGCTTTCCGAGTTCTTTTATATCATCGTTCATAACCGGACCTCCGCTGATTATTTTCTTTTCAAACGATAATACTTGATTTCAATTTAAATATCAATCGATATTTCCATTAACGATAAAGATTTTTACTCCGATAAAGATTAATGTGAAAAAGTATTTTTTTGTTTTCATCATAATTATATTTTTGGCGATCTCCAGCGGATGCAAACCCGGAGGAGGCGGATCCGTTGGCGGGTCCTCGGAAGTGATCTACGGCGGGCTTCAGCCTAATTTCCAGGAGCTCATCATTGACGAAACATCCATCAAGGTGACCAAAATCACCGATAAAAGCTGCAATATTTACTGGAAAACCAACGTGCCGGCCACATCGTGCGTCGAATACGGCCAGTCCGTAACCTATGATAAAACGACGGCTGAAAATAAAAATTATGTCCTTGAGCATAACGTTGAAATGTATAGTCTTATACCTCACACAAGATTTTACTTCAGGGTAATTTCGTCCGACGTATATCAGCACCTCGCGCAATCGAAAGGCGAGATATTTTTTGACACATACGATCAAAACTTCCCGCCGACGGCCGTAACGCTAAATACACCGACGGACATAACCACTAACTCGATGAGCGTGACATGGACGCAGTCTTACGACGACGACTTTTTAAAATATGAGCTTTACCGTGATACGACCTCGGCCGTATCCTTCATGTCAAAAAAAGTCGCGACCGTCACGAGCAAGATGCTGACCAAATTCGACGACTCAAAGCTAAACCCGAACACGACCTATTATTATGTCCTCTACGCTTTCGACACCGCGGAACTTTCGACGATATCAAATATCGTCGCGGGAACTACCGAGATACAATATAACACCATCTCAAAGATCAATTTCAGCGAACCGTCATATAAAACAACGGATTCGATGACATTGACCTGGAATAAATGCACGGACTCCGATTTCGCGTCATACCGCGTTTACCGGGGATCGAAAACCGGCGTCGACACGCTTGCGACCCTCGAGGTCGAATATACGAACGCCGACTCCACGAGCGTCGAAATCAAAGGCCTGGCGGAAAACACGACTTATTATTTCAGGCTTTACGTTTTAAATAAAGGCAAAGTATTCACTGCGTCGGACGAAGCGTCATTTAGGACATATAAAAATGGCGAGAATTGGAAAAGCATAAGCGGCATATATTACGGAAACGACATAAAAGTATGCAAAAACAAAGCTTATATTTCAGCTTATAACTTTTTATATATAATCAACCTTTCAGATTACAGCGTAAGGTCTATAGATATGCCCGGCCAGAACGACAGGATGAGAAAGAGCCTTGACGAGAGCGCTATCTATATCGTCAACAGGACCAACAAGGAACTCATAGTTTTCGACACCGTTTATGACAGCGTCAAAAACCGTTTCCCGGCTGGAAACAGCCCGACCGACGTCGCCGTTTCATCGGCAGGCGATTATTATTACATACCCGACCTTCACGAAGGCCAGCTTAATAAATACAGACTTTCCGACGGCGGTTTCGTCATGTCGAAATACTTCGGGCCATTTTTGACCGCTGCCGTCGCCGGACGCAACAGCAGCGATGTCTTCGTGGCCAAAATGCAGGCTTACTCCACGAACGAAGTGCTCGTGCTAAATCCCGATACGCTCGCGGTTAAAAATTCGATCTTTGTCGGCACCGACCCCGTTTATCTTTATATGGACGTAGGCGGCCTCAATGTCTATTGCGCCGGTTATCAAAGCAAGAGCGTAACGCGCATCAATTCGCTCACCGGCATTTTCACCGATTCATTCGAAGTCGGCATCCAGCCTCACAGCATAGTTCAGATGCAAAGCGGCGCATACACATTCATCGCCAACTTCGGCGGCGCGAACATATCTATGTTCTCCAACAGCCAGAACCGCGTCATAGAGACGTTCGCCGATGGAAAGACGCCCCGGGCGATAGAATTAAGCCCCTCAAACCGCGAGCTTTTCGTCGTCGATTATGAAGAGCACGTCGTCAACATCTACGCTTTAAGAAAATAACAAACAGTTCCGGCCATCGAAAATATGTTCAAAAAAGCCTGTTTTTCAAATTTTTCCAGCAAAAACTTGGCGCTTGACTTTAATTCGGGTATAAGGTAAAATATCTTCAAATTTTATTTAATTTGAGGATTTTTTTATGAACATAAACAAACTTTTATGCGGTTATTTTCCGGTTCAGTTCGAACTTGTCTTACTTTTAACTGTTTTCTTATTTCTGACCGCCGCTCTCCTTCCGCCCCCGGTTTATTCACAGGCACAGGCGACCGTCGATGAATATTTCAAACTGGGCGTCGAATATGTTCAATCGGCAAAATTCGACGAAGCCGAAAAAATGTTCAAAAAAGTCATAGAGCTCGATCTTGGCCATGTGGACGCTCATGTAAACCTCGGCAACATCTACATGCTCAGAAGTAACTTTCAGGCCGCCATGGATGAATTCACGAAAGTTATAAATATCGCGCCTAATAATGACGCCGCTTATTCCAATATAGGCCTTATATATATGAAAGGCGGCGCCTTCAGCAAGGCTATTGAAATGTTTCAAAAGGCCGCCGAAATCAATCCCGGATCGCTCAACGCTCATTATAATATAGCCAACTGTTACCTTCTTTTCAATTCACCTCAAAACGCTGAAAATTCAATAAAGAAAGCGCTCGCTATAAAACCGGACGATATAGAATCAAAGATCGTCCTCGGAAAAATATATTCCTCCGCTAAAAAATTCGACGAGGCGAAAAAAATATTCGATGAGATAATAGCCGCCGATGCGTCCAATTTAGACGCATTTAATGAATTAGGCCTTATACATCTTGAAAAAAAGGAAAACGAAAAAGCTCTCGCATGTTTTGAAAAAGTCAAAACGAATAAAAACCTTGAAAAAGCGTCCAAAGCTTTTTATAATATGGCTATATGCCTGGAGCGCCTGAAAAAAGACGCGGAAGCCCGCGAAGCTTATACCGAATCCATAAAACGCAACCCTAATTACGCGGCCGTAAGAAATGACTATGGCTCATTTTTATTCAACGGCGGCAAATTAGAGGAAGCTCAGTTTCAATTCAAGGAAGCCATAACGATCGATCCTAAATATTCCAACGCGGCCGTAAATCTAGCCAAAACGTATTACATACAGAAGCGTTACGAAGAGGCTCAGCAGGTTTTAACCGTGTTTCTCACTAAAAAACCTAAAGATCCAATTATTTACGATCAGCTCGGTCTCGTTTATTACGCAAAAAAAGAATTCGACAAGGCCAAAACGGCTTTCGATCTGGCCATTGAAAATGATCCGACCCTCGCTTCCGCGCATTACAACCTCGGCGTTCTATACGACGAAGTCAAAAGATACGACAACGCCCTTTCCGAATACAAGCTCGCTCTTCTCTTCGATAAAACGCATATACTTGCCATGAATAATCTCGGTTATCTTTATTTGAACCTGAGAAAATTCGACGAAGCCATAGACATCTTAAAAAAAGCCATAGAGATAAATCAAAAATTTACGTGGGCGCATTATAACCTGGCTCTCGCGTATTATAATTCCGGCAAAAAAGACGAAGCGTTGACGCAGCTGAACTGCGTGCTCGAATTTGAGGACGAGGGTTCCCCGTTATCGGACGCGGCGAAAAAAGCTAAAAGCTCTATCAAATCACAAAAACGGTAGGCGACATGGACGAAAATACCAAAAATCAACAGGTTAAGGCCCTATTAAAAAAACTATCGGACAAAGATCCGGACGCGCGGCAGGAAGGGTTGAAAGAAGCTCTTAACCTGCCGGACATCAGGGTGCTGGAATCAGTAAAAGTCCTTTTGAACGATAGCAATCCGGCGGTACGCTATTACGCGAAAAAAACCTTCGGATCGCTTTCAGCCCAGATCGCATCCAGAACCATGGTCGAAGCAGAGGAAAAAAAGGCGGCTGACGATGAAAAAGAAGCGGCGGCGCAAAAAACGCAGGGCTCGGATTTTCTATCCAGGGAAGCACGCGATCGAATAAAAAATATCCAGTCCATTCCCGATTCGGCCGACGCCGTGAGGGCCGGACTTCTTATCGATGAACTAAAAACCACCGGCGATAAATACATAATCGCCACGATAATAAAAAAACTCGGAAAGATCGGCGGCAAAGACATCGTATCTAATATAATCCCTTATCTTTCACACGAGGACCCTCGCGTAATAGCCAACGCCATCGAAGCCCTCGACGAACTCGGCGACGAGGAAGGCGTAATGGCGACATTAAAGCTCTTGTCGCATGAAGACAACCGCGTCAAAGGAAATATCACTAAAATATTATATAAGTATCTTGAAAAAGACAGGGCGTCAAAATCGCTCATTCTCGACAAGCTTTCAAACATGCTCGATTCGAAGGAGCCATGGACGCAGGATTCCGCTATATACGCATTAAGCGCCATAGGCAACGATCGCGCGCTTGAAATACTCACCGGTTTTAAAGGTCACGCGGAAGGAGCGATAAGAAATAAAATATCGGACACGATATTAAAGCTCAAAAAAAAGCTCGACCCGAATTTTGAAGAACGCGAAAGAAACGCCAAATGGGCCAGCGAAAGCGTTATCAACGGCATAGATTCAAGCATAAAAACCAATCAAAGGCTTATCAAGCCGCAACAGGTCGAGTCCATAAACGAAAATATCGCAAAATTTAAAGATCTCATCTGGCGGCCTGACGCAAAACCCCAACAAAACGCCATCAGGGTAGCGGCAGCCAGCGTTATTATTTTAACGGGACTTTTTATGGCGACCGTTTTTTTTAACGTTTTATATATCCTCGCTATCGGGCAGGGCGTTAAAACCTCTTCCTTACAAACAATTCAAGCCTCAGATGCGACCGGCGAAAGCCGCGGTGAAAAAGCCGTTATCGGCCTTATCGCTGCTGAAAAATTCGATGAAGCGCTTTCGCTCGTGAAATCGGCTAAATCCGGAACCGTATATAATTCCGCCGAAATGGCTATGATCGATTTAATACATTCAAAAAAAGTTGAATCGCTCGTTTCAAAAAATCAGAGCGACGAAGCGTTAAAAACGCTGGCGGAATGGCAGAATTATAATTCATCGGCTACGCTCGCGTGTATTTTAAAAGGGCAGCTGGAATTGAAATATCTCGGCAAAGTTTCAGAGGCTCGAGCATCATTCGGCGTGGCCGCTGTTTTAGAGCCGGAAAACTTCGACGCCAGATCCGGTCTCGCCGATTGTTCTTATTACGAAAAGCAATACGTCGAAAGCCTCAGGCTTTATACCGAAGCCGCTAAATTTTCAAGGAACGCCGAGCAGAAACATCAAGCCCTCTTCGGCACGGCGAATTCGAAAGCGGCTAAGGGCGATTACCCTGGCGCCGAGGCGAGCTATAAAGAATGCCTCGATATCAAAATCGATTATTTTCCCAGCCGTCTCGGACTTTCTAAAGTATACCGGCTCATGAAAAAATATGACCGCGCGAAAGCCGAAATAGAAAAGGTAATGGCGGCCGATTCAGTTCTTCCGATAGCCAACTTCGAACTCGCCGGAATATTGGATGAAACCGGAGCAAGCGGCGAGGCGCTGAAATATTATAAGGCCGCCGCGGACGCGGAACCAGCCAGCACTATTTACAGAACCGCTTATATAAACGCTCTTTTCAAGCTTCAGGTGTATCAGGGACTTGACGATCTGATAAAAGCCGAGATCGCGGCCGGAAATAAAAACCGGGACCTTTACGAAAAGCTGGGAATTTCTCAATACGCGTTGAACCATTCAATCGACGCGAAAGACACGTTTGAAAAGGCGAAAGCGGCTTTCGGAGAAAATGATGTCACATGTTATTATCTTGGACTTTTGAACGAAGAAAAAGAAAGCTTCGACGACGCTATAGACGAATACAAAAAGGCGTTAAACGCCAATCCCAAGCATCTTCCGTCTTACCTTAATCTTTCAAATATCTATCTCAACATAAAAAGGGACTATAACCAGACTGAAATAATAACGGAACTCGGCATAACCAACTGCGGCAACCACCCCGGACTCTTATACAATAAGGCGCTCTCGTTCTACTTTCAAAAAAATCCGGCGCAGGCGCTTATTTTTTTAAAGGCCGCGATGAATTCAGACAATAGCTTCATAGCGAACGAAGCGAAAAAACTGGAAACGGAAATAAGATCTAAAATGAGCGGGCCTCAAGTTACGACGGACACACCGAAAAAAACGGCTCCGGTTAAACAGCTTCCGCCTAAAAAATAAAAAATTCACGGAGGATATATATGGCTAAAAATAAATACCCAGAAAAATTCACCGAAGCGGATTTCGAAACGATGGGCTGGCACGACAACTACATTCACTCCATAAGTTTCAGCCCCGAAAACTATTCGTTTTCGATCGATATAGATTATATCCACCAGTGGATAATGGACGATGGCAACAATAATTTCAAATTCGCGATTTCACCCGCGAAACTAACTTTCAACAATATCTCAAATCTTAAGCTCGACATCGATTTTTCAGGATGCCTTCCCGAAATATCAATAGACAGGATCGAAATGAATAACGAACGCCCCACGGCCAATAAAAAACTCTCGGAATACGACTTTCTTATAGTTTTGAACTGGCCTGAAAAAGGCGGGAAACTATCATTTTCAGCTACGGGCTTTACCCAGAATTCCCTGGCGCCCGCCGCGTTCTACGAAGAACAGAAAATCCCCGCCGAAGAGCGCGCCAAGCTTTTTAAAAAATAAATAATTTTTATAGAACTTAAATTTCATATTTCGAGTATAATCACTTGAAGTTTTTAAAATCTATGAAAGTGGTGATCTTGTATGGATATAATAAACAACTTAAAAAGATCCAGATTATCAAACGTCATTTTACTTCTCATTGCAGTGTCTTTTCTGGCTGTTAGTACCGTCCCGATCTTTGCGGGCGGAATAGATGATACGCTCAGTTCTATCAGCCAGGGTCAGGTTTCATCAACGTCGGGCGTTCCAAAAGGCGGTTTAGTCACATGCAGTTTATTAAATGTAAGATCGGGACCCGGCACCGATTATTCAATAATCGGCGGCGTCACCAGAGACTGCGCCGTATCGATAATAAGCGAAGAAAACGGCTGGTGGAAGATCAACTATAACGGCGGAATCGGATATGTCTGCGGCCAGTATATCAACACTTCTACCGCCACGGTTTCAGAAACTGAAAAATCTGAAAACTTTACCGGAACGGTAAATGTAAATTCAAGCCTTAATATAAGAACAGCTCCCTGGGGCGATGTCATAGGAAGCTTTTCAAACGGCGACCGGGTAGAAGTTGTAGGAAAATCCGGAAACTGGTATAAGATCAAGCACAACGGCGGTTTCGCCTATGTTTATGCCGATTACATCAATCGCGGAGGGGCCGCTTCGACGGCGGCGAATTCCGAAAACGACAATACCGCCACGACCCAGGCGTCAGGCAACACTCAACAGAAAATAGTCAAGTGCGCGGAAAGCTATATAGGCTCTACTAAATTCCGCGGCCCTGAAGTCGATTACGGCAACCTCGCATGCGCGCAGTTCGTTTCCACCGCGCTTAAGGATGCCGGCGTAGTCAGCCAGGTCCGCCTCGGAGTTTCAGGCGTAGTAGCGGATCTTAAAGGCAGGGGATGGAAAGAAGTTTCCGTTCCGCCGTTCAAAGCCGGCGACGTAATCACATGGAAAACTTATGACGCTGACGGCGACGGCGTCAAAGACAGCGATTCCCATATCGGAATCATAGGAGACGACGGTCAGGCCATTTCAAACTCGTCGTCATTAAAAATGCCCAGAAAACATGATATTTATTACCAGCCGATATCCCGCGTGCTAAGGCTGTCATAAAACAATAAAATCTGTATTTACGAATCGTATTAAAGGCCGTTTTCGAACTATTTTATTTCTTCGAAAACGGCTTTTAATTTAATGAACCGGCCGCCGAGGACCGGCCCTTCTTCTTTCAATGATACGGCCTTTCCATCGAAGATATAAGGCCTCGGATCAAATTTTTTAACCAGACCGCGCGGCACCGCGAAATACAAAGTGGACGGCTTTTTATTGTAGGAATTCAACATCAGATATAAAACTATCGCCTGCTCGCTTTCATGGTAGCCGTTCTTCCAATCGTACGCCTTTACAGTCATGGAATCCTTGTTTTTTATGTATCGGCCGTCGAGCCCGACGCCGTCTCTTATGCCGCGTATCTTTCTAGTCCTGTCGATAAAGTCAGAAGTGAGCCAGAACCGAGTAGTTTTTTCAAGGATCACCGATATGCTTTCGCTCTTTTCAAGAAGCCTTGACGCGAGCTGATTGCATTCGCACTGCATCCACCAATCGGGATTTTTACAAATTACGTCAGCGCATGACCCGTTGAATTTTTTCCCCCACATCGAATACTTTTCCGAATATGCGGCGGTCAGAACTTTGACCATATATTTATTTAAAATACTTCCATAAAGTTCTTCCCCATACTCTTTTTTCCACATTCCGGATATTTCATAAAGCATCCAGTATGTCTTCAGGACATGACCGGCGTCAAGATGCCTGGCGTTATAATCTTTCCTATTTATATCAGTGTCCCAGAATATACCGTCGTCGAAAAATTTTTCGGCCAGGATATCGCCGCATATCTTCAGATCTTTTAAAACCGCTTCACGATCAGCGCCATCGAGACAATTGGCGAAAAGCATCAGATGCGCGTTCGCCTGATCCAGGATCGTAACTATATCATGACCCGGGTTTTCGAAATCCACGGACTTTGAAAGATCGTTCGTAAGAGCGTCTTTTATGATCTTATTTTCGGCGTCCCAGAAGGGCCCTTTGAACATGAGATCTATATTTTCATTCAACTCTTTTTTTACGGCCGGATGGCGCGTGATATAATAAAACGAGGAAAACGCGAGCATCACGTAAGCCTGATCCTGGGCTGATTTGAAATATTTAACATCAGGATTTCCGAACGCGTCGAGTTTGGCGTGATAGCCCTTTTCCGGGTCTTTCGCCTTCATTCTGATCCAGCCCATGCCGCATAACGCATATTCAAGAAGACGCTCGTCGCCGGTCAGGTTATAGCCTACTAGATACGCATAAACCTGGCGCGCCATCATCCTCGTATATCTCACTTTCCCCACGGGTTTGCCGTTCATATCCCTTTTTGACGGAAAATTTCCGATGGGATCGCCGAGCGCGCTTTTATCAGCCCAATAAGGCAATATATCGTTTATATAATGCCGTTTCCACTCTTCACCGTTCAAAGGCCCCGCGGAGCACTCACGGCAGGCGCATTCAAGGATGGTTATCGATACTAAAATCATTACGGCCGCGAATATCTTATCAATGACTTTCATCGTTATCCGCCATGTGTATTTATTTTTCATTTTCATTTTATATTATGCAATTCCTTTCCGAGCGCGCTGTCGTAATCGGGCGTATTTTTATAAACCTCGGTCCTTATATCATCGGCAAAGCCGGCCGTCCTCATTCTCATTTCACTCTGCTCATCCGCGGACATCGGAACGAACGACGCGGCGATCGAAATGTTTTCACAAAGTTGATCAATGAGCTCCATTCCAACGACCACGGTATGCGCATGTTGCGACAGCGAGTATCTCAGGCAGTCCGCGTTCGAATACCCTATCTTCTGAGGCACGCCGGACATAAAGCCGCCCATGCTCTTAAAGCCTATTATCCCCGTACCGCGTTTCAGAAGTTCGGGAAGTACGGTACGCGTGAACGATTTTCTGTGATAATCCATTACGCCTACAGGAAGCATCACGGCGTCCCATTCGAAAGGGATTTCAAGCATCTTTAAATGAAGCCGCGGGTCTTTGTGGCCCGTAAAGCCTATGAATCTGACCTTGCCCTGTTCACGGGCCTTTATCATAGCTTCGAGGGCTCCTTTTTTGACGATATACTCCACGTCATCCGCGTAGTTTATCTCATGAAACAAGATAAGATCGATAAAATCGGTTTTAAACGCACGCAAGCTCCGTTCGAGGCTTTTTATCGAACCTTCAAAGGAGCGAGAATGATCGCAGTTTTTCGTCATAAGAAAAGCCTTCGTCCTGTATCCGTTTAAAAGCGCACGCCCCATGCGTTCCTCGCTTAATCCGTTATTGTATTCACGAGCATTGTCAAGAAAATTAATGCCGCCGTCTATGGCGTACCTTACGAAATCCGCCGCCGTGGCATCGTTGAAATTATTTAAACTGATGTTGAAGCCTCCGAGGCCGATTATGGAGACTTCGGCGCCCGTTCTTCCGAACCGTTTCCTCGGGATCGCCGCTTTACCGCTCAGCGCAGCGCCGGCGATATCAAAATACGGAGACATGGCCAGTCCGCCGAGCAAGCCGCCAATGATCTTTAAAAATTCTCGTCTTTTCATTATGAACATACCTCTGTAATAGCATTAAATTTTTTCGCGACGTTTTTTCAGCCATTCCGGGTCCGTTATAGCGCCCATAAAAAGCATCGTATTTGTTTCTCCGGCCGCAATTACAAAAAAGAAAGGCGAGTCCTTCAAAGCAACTAATTTTATAAGCACACCGATTATTTTTTATGTATATCTGATTTTATACTAAAAGAATTTTTTAAGCAAGAATTTTATTGCCGCGTTTTAAAATGAAAAACCACGGGCGCACCCCAATAATAAACCGGCGATCATCGCGGACCGCCGGTTCAATAAAATCAGTATATTCTAATTTATTTATATTTATATAAAAAGGTTCAATCCGCCTTTTTCGGCGTCGGCAAGATATGTCGCCACGCCGCCTTCATCGACGCCGTCGATGAGCTCCTCTTTTTTTATCCCCATTAGTTCCATCGTCATGGTGCACGCGACGAGTTTTCCGCCGCCGGACTTTATGGAATATAATAGCTTATCCAGCGATTCGACGTTATTTTTTTTCATTATATCTTTTATCATTTTGGTGCCCATGCCCATCATATTCATCTTCGAAAGTTTCAACTGATTCGTGCCGCGCGGCATCATAAAGCCGAACGCCCTTTCGATCAAAGTTTTTTCAACATGCACGGCGCGGTTCTTCCTTAGAATATTCAACCCCCAGAACGTAAAGAACATGGATACCTTTTTACCCATAGCGATCGCCCCGTTCGCTATTATACACGAAGCCATGGCGCGATCGAGATCATCGGAAAAGACTACGATCGTGGCGCCTTCGTTTTTAGCGGCCATCCGCTGACCGTCAGAAACGCTTGCGGCGGGGCATTTCAGAAGCCTCGCTTTTATGGTTTTTCCCTTTTCGATATTCAGGACCTTTAAATTCACGGAATTCGAATATGCCTGAACGTCGCTGTAAAAGCCCTGATCGGTCGATTCGATCTCTATTATTTCATTGTCTTTGGCCTTTGTAACGGCCTCCCGAAGTTTCATGAGCGGGCCCGGGCACGCAAGGCCGCAGGCGTTAACTTTTATAACGTTCGTATCGCCGACCGCGGAAACGGTTTTGGTCTGGGTATCGTCCGAGCCTTTTTCAGATTTAAGCGCAAAATCAAAAGAGCCCTGGTCGAAGAAATTTTTATAGCTTTCATATCCGCCCGTGAGATTTAATGCGTTGAAACCCTTCTGTTTCAATATTCGTTGCGCGACATAGCCTCTCAACCCGACCTTGCAGTAAACGATGACGGGCCTATCCTTCGGAAGTTCATCCAGCCTTTTTCTGAGCGTATGAAGCGGAATGTGGCACGCGTCGCCGATCTTTCCAAGATTGACCTCGCCATTGGTTCTGACGTCAAGAAGGAACGCGCCATTTTTGACGTGATCGTCAAGTTCGAAAATATTGAGCACGGGCGCGAATTTCGTTATATCATTGATAGCCACGAATCCGGCCATATTAACCGGATCTTTAGCGGAACCATAAGGCGGAGCGTATGAAAGCTCATAATCGGCGAGATCGTAAACCGTCGCGTTGTGGCGGATAGCGGTCGCCAGAACGTCGATTCTCTTGTCGACGCCGTCGTATCCGCAGGCCTGGGCGCCGAAGATCCTTCCGTTATCCGGTGAATATATGAGCTTAAGATGAACGACGTAAGAATGCGGAAAATAACCGGCATGGCTTCCTGCATGAATTACCACGTATTTATAAGCGGCGCCGGAATTTTTAAGCGCGGCTTCGTTCGCGCCCGTCGAAGCGCAGGCCATGTCGAAGACTTTAACTATGGATGTGCCCTGGGTCTTTTTATATTCCGACGCTACGCCGCAGATGTTATTCGCCGCGATACGAGCCTGCCTGTTGGCCGGACCGGCGAGCGGTATCTTGACCTTATTTCCGGTCACAAAATTCGTCGCTTCAGTAGCGTCTCCTACGGCGTATATGAAAGGGTCCGAAGTGCGCATTTTTTCGTCGACCCAGATGGCGCCAGTCTCTCCTATTTTCAATCCGGCGGTCTTGGCGAGGCTCGTCTCAGGTGCTACGCCTATGGCCAATATCACTATGTCGGCTTCGATCCTGCGGCCGCTTTTAAGAATCACGACGGTTTTGTTTTCGGCCGCGGCTTGAAATTCAACGACGGCTTCCGAAAGGTGAAGTTTTATTCCACGCGACTTTATTTCCTGATGCGCGAATGCGGCCATATCGGGATCGAGAAACGTCAAAACCTGGTCCATGCGTTCGACGATTGAAGCATTAAACCCTTTCCCCATCATATTTTCAGCCACTTCGACGCCAATAAAACCTCCGCCGACGATAACGGCTTCGCGACCGCCGCGGCTCATGGCAGTTATTATCCTGTCCATATCGGACATCGACCGAAGCGTGTATATATTCGGATTATCAATGCCCGGGATGGGCGGTTTCACGGGGGCCGCGCCGGGCGATAATATGAGATGGTCATAACTATCCTCAATGATATGACTCGTGTTGATATTTTTAACTTTTATCTTTTTATTTTTAGCGTCAATCGATATTACGTCATGAAAAGTCTTGATGTCTATGTTAAAACGCCCCGTCATGCCCTCGACCGTCTGAACGAGAAGCTCCGAGCGGTCCTCTATGACGCCGCCGATATGATATGGAAGGCCGCAGTTGGCGAACGAGATGAATTCCCCGCGTTCATACATCGTTATCTCGCAGTTTTCATCCAGCCTTCTAAGCCTTGCGGCCGCGGAAGCGCCTCCCGCTACTCCTCCGATAATTATTATCTTCATTGAGTTTCCTCCAGTTTTATTTTTTAGTATATAAGTATTCAATTTTTAACGAATATATAATAATGTAATTTACTTTTTTATTTTATCATATTTTTTTCTATTTTTCAAGAGCCGTTGAAAAACTTTTAAAAATGTGTTAAAATTACCCCATACGCGTTCAGTTAATCCTTTTGACATTGCGCGGCGCATAAACCACCAAAAAGGCGCGATTTATGACCAATTATAATGAAGTATTCTGCCGTTCTCTCATAGATAACCTGCCGGGAGGATTCGCATACTGCAAATTATTGTTCGATGATAACGCCGAGCCCATCGACGTTGAAATCATTGAAGCCAACGCCGCTTTCGAAAAAATAGCCGGATTTTCCGGAGCGCCGGCGGCGGGAAAACTTCTCAGCGAAATGATCCCCGCCATTAAATATTCCAGCTGGAAAAATGAGATCGCGTCGGTCGCCGCCAACCTCACTTCGATAAACATCGAGCGCTATTCGCATAACCTTCAAAAATGGTTTTCGATAACCGCTTTCAGCACTGAAAAAAACTTTTTTTCCATTATTTTAAACGATATAACCGCCAAACGAAACGAAATGAAATCCAGGCATCAAAAAGAAGAAAAAGAACTTCAGTCAAAAAAAGAAATACTTTTTCTTGAAGAAAGCGCGATGACATTCGTTAAATTCCCTTCCAACGCCGATATTTACAATTATATAGTTAAAAAAATTCACAGCCTCGCGGCCAATTGTTACGTCATGGTCAACTCGTTCGATGAAGCTGAGACTATCGCCACGACAATGGCTTTTTACGGCATTGAAAAACACATTGAAAAGATCCTCGAAGTTTTAGGGCGTCATCCGGTCGGAAAATCATATATCATAAACGATAAATCATATAAAAAATACCTGAACACGGGAAAGATCGAATTATTTCCCGTGGATTTTTACACGCTGACCTTCAAACAGGTCCCCGAAGCAGTCTGCAAAATGCTGGAAAATCTCCTGGGTATAGATCTCATTTATGGCGCCGGATTTTCCAAATCAGGGGTCGTCTTTGGAAACGTTATAATTATCCCACCGAAAAACACCCAAATTCCAAACCGCGAGCTTATAACGGCGTTCATAAACCAGGCCACGGTAGCTCTGCAGCGAAAAAGAGCCGAAGAGATATTACGCGAAAACGAGGAGCGCTATAAGCTTCTGGTCGAAAACGCCACGGACGTCATATATACGGTCTCATGCACGGGAGCCGTAACTTCCATAAACGACGCGGCCGAAAAAGTAACCGGCTGGAAAAAAGATGAAATAATCGGAAAACAGTTCACAAGCCTTATGCACCCGGACGATGTTAAGTACGCGTTCGAGAATCATAAGGTCCATAATAACGGACTTCAGCCCGAACGCACCGAGTTTCGTTTTTTATGCAGATCGGGAGAATATAAAACCGCGGAATTCGCCACGGCGCCGCTTTTCAAAGACGGAAGAGTTATAGGCCGCTTTGGTATTGCGCGTGACGTTACGGCACGCAAAAAAGCGCAGGAAGAACTTTTAAAATTTAATAAGGAACTCGAAAAACGCGTCATAGAAAGAACGGCCGAATTAAATATCGCCAAGGATCAGGCTGAAACCGCCGCAAGAACGAAATCCGAATTCATAGCGAATATGAGTCATGAAATAAGGACGCCGCTTAACGGCATAATCGGATTTTCCAACCTTTTATCATCGCTTTTAACGGATGAAAAACACAAAAATTATCTTTCGGCCATAAGATCGAACAGCAACAGCCTTTTGAAACTCATTAACGATATACTCGATATGTCCAAAATCGAAGCCGGAAAAATAGTTATTAAATACGCGCCGGTTTCCATACGCGCCATAATTTTAGAAATAGAAAACGTTTTTTCGCTGAGAGTGCGCGAAAAAGCCGTGCAATTTATTATCGATGTGAATGAAAATTTGCACGACCGCCTTTTTATCGATGAAACAAGAATCCGGCAAATGCTTTTTAATCTCATTGGAAACGCCATTAAAT
The DNA here is from genome assembly GCA_964545075.1 of uncultured bacterium. Taxonomy (GTDB): domain Bacteria; phylum Muiribacteriota; class UBA9980; order UBA9980; family UBA9980; genus DAOPXV01. The sequence continues at coordinate 25,958 of CAZJFS010000004.1, read as the reverse complement.
TCACCGATAAAGGTTATATAAAACTTTCAGCGGCGGCTGAAAATATCGACCTTGAAAATCATTCGCTCGATCTTGTCATAGTCGTCGAGGACAGCGGAATGGGAATTCCGGAAAACGCCCGCGAAAAGATATTTGAAGCTTTTAACCAGGCCGATACGCGCACGGCGCAGAAATTTGGCGGCGCGGGCCTTGGACTTTCAATTACTAAAAGGCTTGCTGAAATCATGAATGGAAAAATATCCGTTAAAAGCGAGTATGAAAACGGCAGTTCGTTCGAAATAAGGTTGAATGGAGTTCAAACCGCTTCGGAAACGGTTCTTGAGGCTGAAAATAACGACAGTTTCTATGAAAACATTATCTTTGAAAAAATAAAGTTACTTTTAGTCGATGATGTCGAGGACAACCGCGATCTCATCAAAGAATTTTTCTCAGATCAGAACATCGAAATCGTAGAGGCTGAAAATGGTGAAAAAGCCGTTAAAATGGCTAAAGAACAAAACCCGGACATTATATTAATGGACGTTAAAATGCCAGTCATGAACGGATATGACGCGGCAAAAAAAATTAAATCCGACGACGCTTTGAAAAGCATTCCCATTATAGCACTTACCGCTTCCGTCATGAGACAGGACGACGGCAGGATCGCCGGAGCGGGGTTTAACGATTACCTTACCAAACCATTTGAATTTTCAACTCTCATGAAAGTGCTGTCAAGACATATTAAATATTCCCTGAAAACAAATAAAAACTTATAAATTTATTCGGAAAAGTTTCACTTGAAATCTTGACAAAACTCAATGCAAATTGTATAATTTTGTTATAAATATAAAACATGTCTTATTTCAGCCGTTTTTTTAACAAACTATTGTTTTCTCAAGTATTTAGAGTGTTTTTATGGAGCGATGTGTATGAGAAAAAATTACGTTTCAAGATCAACTTTTACCGTGAAAATATCATTATCCGTTTTCATCTGCTTATTGGCTTCCTTGCTTCTTTGCCCTTCGTTCGCATTCGTTTTCGCCTCGGATGGCTCGGACATAATGTTTCAATCCTTTGGCTGGGACTCCAAAAATGACGGCCAGCAGGCTAAATGGTACGACCTCGTAGCCGACAGGGCTAAAGAACTCAGCGACGCCGGTTTCACGCTGCTATGGCTCCCGCCCGCGACACGCTCCGTCAGTCAGCAGGGCTACATGCCCGTCGATTACTATGATCTCGGCTCCGGTTCAGCGCCCACTTTTTATGGAAATCAGGATCAACTCATAAATTGCATCAACAAACTTCATGAAAACAATATAACGGTACTCGCCGACATAGTCATAAATCACCGTTGCGCATCGAAGCAGGACGAAAACGGCCTGTGGAATAACTTTGATTCACCCTCTGGTCTCGCTAAATGGGATAAAAAAATGATATGCGGCGACGACAAGCATTTCGACGGCCGCGGAAACAATGATACCGGCGATCAATACGGCGTCGCGCCCGATATAGACCACACCAACGCGACGGTCCAGAAAGACATCATCGCCTGGATGAACTGGCTTAAAAAAGTCGGTTTCGATGGCTGGCGCTACGATTATGTAAAAGGTTATTCTCCGAAATACGTAGCCCTTTACGATTCCGAAACCGCTCCGAAATTTTCAGTCGGCGAATTATGGACCTCGATGAACTACGGAAAATCAATGATGACCCGCGACGACCCGCCGGCCCCTAACCAGGATGCCCACCGCCAGCAGCTCTGCAACTGGCTCGACGGCGCAGGAAAAATATCCACCACTTTCGACTTTACGACAAAGGGAATCCTTCAATACGCCGTCCGCGGCGAATACGGCCGTCTTCGCGACAAAGACGGCAAAGCGTCAGGGCTTATCGGATGGTGGCCCGCCAGAGCCGTCACATTCATCGACAACCATGACACCGGTTCGGCCCAGAGCCATTGGCCGTTTCCTAAAGATAAGGTAATGCAGGGTTACGCCTATATTTTAACGCATCCAGGAACGCCATGCGTTTTCACCGAACATTTTTATGAATGGAACCTGAAAGACGCCATAACAAAACTCATACAGATAAGAAAAAAATACCAGATAAAAGCCGACAGCAAGTTGACCATTATGACCGCCGAAAACGGCCTTTATGTAGCTTCTATCGACGATAAAATAATCGCGAAACTCGGACCTCGCGATTTCCAGCCGCCCGCGGGCTATAAACTCTTAACGAGCGGAAACGATTTCGCGGTATTCGGAAAGTAAGAAACCATCAAAAATATGTAAAAAGACCGGATTAATCATTTAGTCCGGTCTTTTTACATTTCGCGTTATATATAAATATTTTTAAAAAGTTTATTGCGATATTCCGGCGTCGGGAAATTCAATTAAAAAACTGGTCCCGCTGCCTTTTCGCGTTTTCACTATAAGCTTCCCGCCAAGGCCCTCTTCAACGGCGTTTTTTACTATATCCATTCCGATGCCGCGGCCGGAGGTCGTAGTAACATCGGATCTGGTTGAAAATCCCGGCATAAATATCAGGTTTAATTTTTCAGCTTCGGTTAAAGATGCAGCTTGCTCGCCGGTAATGATCCTTTTATCAAGGGCGCTTGCGGCTATCTTTTCAGCGTCAAGGCCACGACCGTCATCCGATACTTCCAATTTAAATCTCTGCTGATCTTTCGAGATCTTAACCGATATGACCCCTTCCTCAGGCTTTCCGGTTGACAGCCTCTCTTCAGGCGATTCTATTCCATGATCGATGGAATTTCTCAGAAGATGCAGCATCACTTCTGAAAGCTTGTCCGAGAACAGGTATGTAAGTCCCGTTTCTTCGCCTTCCAGGTTCAATACAACCGCTTTTTCAAGTTTCTGAGCGAGCGGCGCGACCATCGCAAAACTTTTCGCGAAAACCCTTCTTGCGGGAATGCAATAAAATTGTGAAAGACTTTTTTTCAAAGCCGTTTGATCATTACAATTAGCTCTAACTTCACCAACCATCTTGTCAAGCTCCGATTTTTTATACCTGAATTCAACCGCGCCCGCATCAAAAGATCTCCTGCCAAAAATTCTCGAAGAGTAATCGCGCGTTTCAGCGAAAACTTTTTCAGCCAAAGCTATACCGCTTTTGACTTTTTCCGTTTCATTCGGGCCGAGCTTCGCGCTTTTAATAATTTTGTCAAGATCATCCTCGAATTTCGTCATCAGATCTACAACCGCGGAAAGCTCAAAACATCCAGCGCCGCCTTTGATCGTATGCGCCACTCTGTATATTTCCGAAACCGCTTCCATGCCGATACGTTCATTTTCAAAGCGCTTAATTGAATTTATCATTTTAGAAGTTTCCGCCATGAAATCAAAAAACGCATCCCGGTCCAGAACCATTTTCCTTATCTGACGAGCTTCCATGTCCTTCTGGCTGATTTCGAGCTGAAGCATTTTATTCGAGGTTACGTCCTCAACCTGAATCAAGATGTTTTCGACGCCATTGCCGGATGTTAACGAAAATACCGGAAACATAGTGAACTGAAGATATTTTTCATTCCATTTATATTCCGCTATCGGATTGAGCGCATTAAGCGATTCACTATCTATGCCTGAATTTAAAAAATACAGATCGAAAAATTTTTTTATATTTTCTTTGAAATCATGCGCACTGCCATAAACATGAACCAGGTCAAAAAAATTCATCCCGCCTATTTCAGAGCATTCAAATATTTTCAGGCATTCTTTTGAATACTCCCGGTTGACGCGAAATTCACGATTGATCGAAAAAATGCCGATTTTTACGTTTCCCATAAGCATTTTAAGCTCCGAAGAACGTTTCGCGACTTCGGCGTCGAGATTTTTAAATGTGTGATCGACTGTTTCCAGCATCATATTAAAAGCGGACGAGATTTTTCCAAGCTGCTCATCCTCATGGATAGGCATTGGATTTGAAAAATTCCCCGCGGCGACCATTTTTATTGTGTTTACTACTTCATCGATTAATGTCGCCCTGAAAACGTCTTTTTCTTTAAGTTCGTGATAATCCTGCTTTAATTTGCCTACAATTTCCTTAATTGTGTCAAACGTCGCCTCAAGATTTTCAATATTCGCGCCCGCGTGTTTTATCAAGGGTTCGGCGCCCTGCGTTTCAGCGATATTGCCGGTTTTTTCCGATTCTTTTTTTAGCTCTTCCGCTATCTTTAAAAGTTCATCGAGGCTTTGAACGCCGTTGAATTTTTCTTTTACGTCGACGCCTGAAAACATGGCGATAAGAACGCGTCGAGCCTGATTCACGAAACAGTTATTATCATGGTTTTCATTGCATTTACCGCAAAGCCCGTCCACGGCGGCCAACGCTTCCTTCACTTTTTCACGATCGTATTTTTCAATATCTTTGATCACTATATTTTCGGCAATATTACTTGAAACTATCTGCCTCTGACTTTTAACGAATTCGAGCAATATTTCGGCAGCAAGTTTCGGCAGCGAATTATCGGCTTTATCCGTATATAGTTTTTTTACTTTCTGGTGCGCGAGAAACGCATCTTTATGGGATCCAACGGCCATTTTATACCTCCAGAAACTGACTTCTTATTTTATCAACCGCGAGGCCGCGAAGATATTGTTCAAATAACCTGGCGCTTTCGGAAACTCCGTCACCGGAACGAACCTTAGAATCGAGATTTTCAAGCGCTTCTTTTATAATAGACTTTTCAGTTTCAGCTTTCTCGTTGAAAATATCGGTTCCAATGCGTTGCAACGTTCTACAAAGTCTTTCTCTTTCGTTCGCGTTGGTTTTATACCATTCGACAAATTTCACCGCGAAAGGGACCACCTTTTTTTTATCGAGCTTTGGTATAAGTTCAATCGCCCTGAATGGAACCCCCGCGCCGCGACCGCCGACGACCACGCGATAATTGCCATCGATACCGATAAAGCCTATATCTGAACAATAACTTTCCGAACAATTCCGGCTGCAGTCTGAGACGGCTATTTTAACGTCAAATTTGGCTGAAAAACCATAAAGCTGTTTGTCGATCTCGAGAGACAAGCCTATCGCATCGTTATTAACCGACCATTTACAAAGCGCTCCCGAACAGGCGCGAATATTTCTAACGCCGTGGTGCAGCACGCCTTTTCTAAGATTCACTTTTTTTAATATTGCTTCAACTTCTTCTAATTGTTCCGGTTTTATCAAAAGAATTACGCGCTGGGCGTGAGTGAGCTTAGCGACGCCGAAACCTTTCGCTGTTATTTCAGATAATGCTTTCAGCTGTTCCGCATTAAGCAAGCCGGCCGGTGAATTTACTATGACGGCGTATGAACCGTTGGTCTGACGCACGCCATATGCCCATACCGGCTGTTCTTTACCATCAGCCGGCAATGAATTATCGCCGGCATTTATAGTCTGCGAAAGTAACGCGGCGAATTTTTCGTCGCAATCGGTTATCTTAAAAACTAATTTATTAATACCATCAGATGAAAGCTTTTCGGATATCTCACCCGTGATCTCGCAAATATCGCCGGTAACAAGCTCCATACCCAGATAATATTTTTTTCCTATATCGTATTTTTCAGCGGTTTCAATCTCTACCGATCCGCCTGGTACAAATGCGATCATCTTTTCTGAAAGACCTATAGGCTCCGATTCTAAAATAACGTCCTTGATGGTCAACATTAATTTTTCCTCCATTATATTTATATAAACGGCTATAACTTCGGTTCAGAACATTAGCCAATCCGTTGACGGATCACTAAATTGTGGATCAATTTTATCATATATCGTGTTTTTTTTCAACGATAACGTTTAAAATACAAACGCAACGTATTTATAAGCCAATTGCGAACTATTTCGCTTCTATGAATTCAAGCCTTTTCTTTATCCACATAACTTCCGAACTCATCGAATTTTCATTATAAAAAGCCATAAGTTTCCGGTAGCGTTCGGCCGGATCGAATTTAGCCGCATAATGCAGTTTTCTGAGGCACACCGGACATAAAAACATCGGAGCCGAATCGCTCTCATCCATTGAATTAGATCCGTTCATGAGACATTTATAATGCACGCAATGATAAACGCCGAACATGTGAATCGCCTCATGCGCCAGCACTTTGATGCTTCTGTTCAAAAAAAGCGTATCCCAGCCGGGCTCTCTTTTTTTGCCGAAGAAAAACGGATCATAGCGAGCGAGACTATATACGCCCACCCGCCTTGAAAGCATGGCCTGCCCGAAAACGAAATTCCACATGTAATTCGGATAGAGATCGGTCATCGTTATTCCAAGAACGCAGTAAGCGTCAGGCGGAACATTGCGCTCCATTTTAGAAAGCAGGTCTCCGGTCAATAACTGAAGTTTTTTCGTATGGTTGTTTATTCTAGATCTCGACTTTAATTCCAGCGGCTTTAAAATTTCAACCGGCATGACGAAAAAAATCCGGGTGAACATCTTTAATTTATCGAGTAATATCAAAGACTCACCGGTGAACAGTTCCAGCGGTTGAAGGTATATTTTGCATCTCGCCTTATCTGGAACGTTAGGCGATGACGCTTCGTACTCTTTGAATGTCTGGCCCGGTTCGTAGTGATTGGCAAGCCATGCGCCTTCGCCCGAAATATCGGACGCCGTTATCGGCTTAAAATCGACGCCAGGCATAAACGTTTTCATTAGTTTGATATCGAGTTTTGAAAGGTCTCCGACCGCGGCTGATATTTCAGCGGCGGATCTTGGAGAAAACTTTCGCTTATAAAAAATGCCGAAACGAATCTGCATTATAAACAGTAAAAAAATAAAGAGATAAATAAGGGCCCTTACTCGAAATGTCATATTTAAATACCGTTCCCATGGCCCGCTTTGAAGAATGTTTTCAGTTTGGTGAAAAATATATCGAAATCAATGGGTTTGGATATATAATCGTCGGCGCCGGACGCAAGGAATTTTTCAACGTCTTCCGATGTGGCGTAAGCGGAAATGACTATAATCGGAAGGTGTTTTACTCCGGCCGATTCGCGCCCGCGGATCGTTTTTATGACGCCGACGCCGTCTATTTCAGGCATCTGAATATCCATCAAAACGATATCAAATTCGGCGTTCAAAAGTTTTTCCAGACCCTCGCGGCCGTTTTCGGCCGTTTCAAGAGTGCATGCGGTATTTTGAAGAAGATAGCTCATGAGAAAATAGCTCGTTTTATCGTCGTCAACAAGAAGCACTTTCATTTTAACGCCGTCGAGAGCTTTTGACATGTCAAACACGTCAGCCGCTAAGTCATTTTGATGTTTCAGGTTCGAAGGCGCCAATTGAATATCGATCATGAATTTGCTTCCGGAATTTATTTTGCTTTCCACGTGAATATTTCCGTTCATAAGGCCGACAAGCTCTTTCACTATAGAAAGCCCGATGCCGGTGCCTTGATATGATTTGGTCGTCGTGCCGTCGATCTGATAAAACATATTGAATATTTCCGATATCTTGTCTTCGCTTATTCCGATGCCGGTGTCAGATATGATAAAGCGTACCATTGACGATTCATTTTGAGACTTTAATTCCATAACTGACAGTTCGACCGAGCCGCTATGAGTGAATTTCAGCGAATTCGACAAAAGATTCATTAATATTTGTTTTACGCGGACCCGGTCGCCAATAAACATGCTATTGATCGGCACGGAATAATTCAGGACGAGACTTATGGATTTTTTAGAAAAATGCGGCTTGAAAAAATCAATGGTTTGATCGACAAGCTGACGTAAATCGAACTCATCGTTCACCAGGCATAGTTTTCCGGATTCGATCTTTGAAATGTCAAGTATATCGCTTATGATTTCAAGCAGGTGCTCGGAGGAAGTTTTTATCAAATCTATAAATTCTTTTTGCCGCACCGTCGGGTCCGTGTATTGAAGCATCTGGTTAAAACCAATTATGCCGTTCATCGGCGTTCGGAGCTCATGGCTCATATTCGCCAGAAACTGGCTTTTTATTTTGCTTGCTTTTTCAGCGGCATCTTTGGCCGCAATTATCTCATTCTCAACTTTTTTTCTTTCATCGAAAGCGACTTTCAATCTTTTCGCCATTTGATTGAACGATACAGCCAGCACTCCTATTTCATCGTCACTTTTAACCTTTATCTCCGTGTCAAGCCCGTCGAGCGAAAGTTTCGAAACGGCATCCGTCAATTCAACAACTGGCGCGGTTATCTTTTTGCCTATAAAATAAGCGAGCATGGTGATTATAATAGCCACGACGCCGTTGAACATTAACATGAAATTAAAGTGGGCCTGAACGGATTTTAGATAAAGGTCCGCCGGCTGAATATATTTAATCATCCATTTTTTCTGTACAATTTCGCCTGACGTTACGCCGAAATATCTTATGCCATCTATCGATAACGGCGACGCCAAAAGCGACGACACGTTCAATTCTTTATTGTCTATTTTAAAGTGTCCGGCTTCCAAAAATCCACTACTTGCGATCAATTCGCCAGCGCTATCCAGAAGCAGAGCGAACGTGCCTTCGCCGCCCAGACGATTGCCTTCCGATATGAGCCTTGAAAGTATTGAAAAATTGTACTGAATACATCCGACGCCCACGGGAACGCCGGCTTCATCGCGAACGGGCGCGCTGAAAAAGACGCCATTTACATCGGACTTGCCGGCGGCTTCAATGGTAAAAACCGAATAATTTTCTTGAACCGTCTTTTTAAAAAATTCACATGATGAAAGGTTCCTTCCGATATTTGCCGGATCAATGGACAATACGACAATGCCTTTTAAATCTATTATGAAATATGACCGGATATATAGCTGATATTCGCGGCGTTCAAGTATTCGCATTATCGACAGCAAATGAGGCGCAATTGATGACCTGAACCGCTCATCGCCAAGGATGAATTCGCGATAACTAGGAAATTGCGATTCGGTGTTTATATCATTTAAGTTATCGATTATGAACGCGTTCAGTCTTCCTGAAGTGAATTGCGCTCCCGCGATGAGTTTTTGAGATGAGATGCCGAAAAGTTCCGCCCTGTATTCCTTCAAATTCTGAAAAGACAATATCGAAAGCGGAATTATCGCAACGAATAAAAATGCCATTATCAATTTACTTTTTATTGAAAAAAATCCCATTTTAATCACTTTATATCAATAAATTCACTGACGATCAATTTATCTATATCAAGCGGCTCTTTTAAAATACCCGTTTTCAAAAAATATTCGGCATAGAGACGCGCGCAACGATATAACGAATTATCCGCGTTAGATTTATCGAACGCCTTGAAATTTCCCGAATGATCCAACAGATCGATACTTTTAAGTGAAAGATCGGAAGGCGGTAAATTTAAGTGTTCAGATAATATCTCGGCTGATTCCGAAGGTTTATTTTTTAAAAATTCGCACGCCGCGAACCATCCTTTAATGAATTTTTTTATATCTTCCGGCCTGGTATAGGCCGTCCGGTTTCGAAACGCCACCACTTCTGGCACCAAATTTGGGATTTCAGCGCTAGACGCCAATATATTATATCCCTGGCCGGTCAACTCGGAAACATAAGGTTCCCTTATAAACAATGCATCCACAAGGCCTTTTTTCAGCAATTCACAGGCGCTCGTTTCATCGGCCCAGTTCATGATAACCGAATCCGACGGTTTCATTTTTTTATTTTTAAACAGCAGATCGACTGCGACTTCGGCGTAACTTCCAAACCTGAAAGCCACGCGTTTCCCTTTAAGCTCCTTGAAATCTTTTATTTCGCGGGCCGAGACTATCGCGTCGGCGCCATTGGAAAAATCCGTGATCAATACTATTTTCATATCCCTGTCCAGCGCGCATCCCGATATGACTGTCCCAAGCTTGAAACAGCCTCCGTCATATTTATCAGCCGCAAAATCCAACATGCTTTGGCGGATGTTCTCCGAATAACGATATTCGACATCGACGCCTTCTTTTTTGAAAATGCCGCGTTCGACGCCGATGACGAGGGGCATAAAGCCCGGCCAGCGGCTGCACGATATTATAATGGGGGAATTTTTGGCGGTTTGATCAACGGAAAGCTTTAAAAGGTCGCGACAAAAACTAATAACCAATAAAACAACTATTATAATTATTAGTTTCATTTTTGCCATATTGCACCTTTATCAAATAATCTAAAAATCTTTATATATTAAAATTTATCGCGGGCGCGATAATTCTGATTGACGTCAGAAATCGCCGCGACGGCTGTTACGCTTCCGTTAAAACCCTTTTAAGAATGGCCGTAGCCTCGTCGCAGTTCTCTTTTGAAAAAGTAAGAGCCGGCTGGATTCGTAAAACGTTCCGCTTGCGGCCTCCGATACCGGCTAGAAACCCTTCACGACGGCAATCGTTTAAAACTTCGCAAGCTTTTTCGCTCGTTTCGAATTCTATACCTATAAAAAATCCGACGCCTCTTATTTCCGTTATAGAGGCCACGCCGTCAAGATCATTTTTCAGTTTTTCGCAAAAATATTTCCCGGTCGTTTCGACGGTTCCAAGAATATCGCTTTTTTCAAGAATGTTTAGAACTTCATTCGCGGCGGCTATGGATATAGGCGTGCCGCCAAAGGTACTGAAATGAAGCATATCTTTTAAAGAATGGGATAAGCTGTCGGCGAAAACTACCGCGCCTAAAGAATAACCGTTGGCCATGGATTTTCCCATGCATATTATGTACGGCTGGATCCCGAACTTCTGAAACCCGAAATAATTGGTTCCGCATCTGCCGAATCCGGTCTGGATTTCGTCGCATATCAATAGAACTTTGTATTCCTCTATCATTTCGGCGAGATATTTGAAGTAATGGACCGGCGGCGTCAATATGCCTCCAACCCCCAGAACCGGCTCCAAAAGAAGTATCGGCCTCTTTCCTTTCGCGTTTATCTTCTCAAATTTGTCGCGGGCGCCTTCGATACAAACGGCGTGTTCTTTTTCGTTACAATGTTCCACGCAATTGAAACATTCAGGATTCGTGATATACACTATATCTTCGTTACGCTGGGCTTTCGGATGTAATGCGTCAAGGCCGGCGTCAAATTTTGAAAGAAATGGCCCGCCGTGATAGCCTTCCGAAAAAGTGAAAACCGTATCCGAATCGCAGAATATGCGCGCCACCATGACGGCAAGATCGACCGCTTCAAACCCCGAATTTACAAAAAAGAGTTTTGAATAATATTTCCCGCATTTATCAAGAAGCCTGGCCGAATAATTGGCGATAAGTTCGGATTCATATATATGCGAAATATGCCCGTATCTATCCATCTGAACTTTCACCGCGTCGTTTATCTGCCTGTTGCAGTGGCCAAAAGAAGTCGTAGCCCCGGCGGCATAACCGTCAAGATAGCGCTTCCCGGCAAGATCCCACACATAAACGCCTTCCGCCTTGTCAACGACAAGCGGCTGGTGATAATAAGGCCGCACGAACGGCGCGAAATTCATCTTATACGCGTTTAAAACTTCAGATACGCCCATTTTATTGCCTCCCGGTCAGTCAGCATTTTAAAATATTATAACATAATATTTTAAATGTTTCAAAATTTTTTGCAATTACAATTTATTTGAACTTGTACCGGTATTACTTATAATTTGATAAAATCTCAATTTAAAGTTGTTTTTTAAATAACAATGGCGGGACTTTAACCCGCCATTGCTTTTTCTATATATTAAAATTCAACGTCCGATTTTTTAGAACGTGGGAAGTTTACTTCTGAGGCTGCCGATGCCGTCCGCTATAAAACCGGCGCCGCTCTTTATAATATTGAGGCCGCCCTGTACTAAACCAAGTTCAGCCTTAACAACGGTGCCGGCTGCCTTCGCCACGAAATTTCCAATCGCGGCAGCCGCGTCAACCTCAAAACCTATTACTTCGCCTGCAATTCTGGCGCCAGCGGCTGGAAGACCGGCGAGATTCTGGCCTATCTTTCCAGCTACCGCATATCCTGCTTTTTCATAAGCATCGCCGACGAAATTTCCTGCATTTCTCGCGAAATCGCCCGGTTTCGACTCGACTTTATTCTCTTCCGTCGTAGCTGCAGGTATTACTCTGGTAGCTATCAAATAGTGGTCTGAACATCTGACGACGACATGTCTTGAAGTTATGGTCATATTAAATGTTTTTCCAGCTTTCTCGCATTCCGGGCAAAAAATTTCATCCTTGACGAGATAACCACAGCTTACAAGTTTTCTCGTGTTGAACTTTTCGGTAGCTTTCTTTTCCTGAATAAATTTCAATGCCGCGCCGGCTACCCGTTCGACTCTCTTTTTGCAAAGCGCGCGGGTTTTTTCTATCGCCATAAGCGCTTCCGCGGTAGGAACATTCGCGGCGGCTGTCGCAGCCGCGACAACTTCGCTTGAACTGGCGACCGAGGACGCAGCCGCTGTGGAACTATCGCCCGTTGCGGCAACGGTACCGCTTGTAATTTGATTTCCTATGTCAGCTATGCTTGAAGACGTGGTCGTAGTAGCCGCAGGCGCCGCAGCGGATGATGAAGTAGTCGTGGCGGCGGCAGCCGTGGAACTATCCGCGGTCGTAGTTGTTGCCGTTGCAGCGGGTGCCGTCGAAGCGGCTGTCGTAGCCGTGCTGTCCGTGGTTGTAGCCGCGGGTGTCGTAGCGGCGGCAGCCGTGGAACTATCCGTAGTCGTAGCTGTTGTAGTTGCAGCAGGCGTCGTTGTTGCCGCGGTATTGTTTATCGGCACAAGTTCGGTCGTCGCGGGATCCGCGGGATTAGTTGTAGAATTTTGCTGAAGCGCGACAGCTGTTGTATCAGTTGTTGTTGCCGTTTCAGTACCATTTGGATGAGCGGCTTTATATTCATCGGAAGACATTACGGCTAATTTCACCTGATCGATCGTTAAAGCGCCGCTGTCTAATGAACTGGCGAGAAAATTCAATATTTTTGAATCAGGCTCAGCGTTTACAAGGCCACGATAAAGGTCCGTTACCGCATTGAGATTATTCAAATGTTTTTGAACGGTACATTCTGAAGTACCGGCGGCAGCCGCTGAAGACGAACCGACGGCCGTCGAAGTCGTTGCAGTAGTGGAAGTCGTCGCCGCGGCTGCGGCCGAGGCCGAGGCTGCCGGCGCAGTGAACACCCATGGAGTTTTTACCCTTGCCCAATCCCTGAGTTGTTCTTCAACAGTGGTCTGAGTATTACCTGTTGTCTGGGCAAGCGCATAACTGAGTGGAGAAAAAGCCAGAATGGCTAAAGCGATTGTTAATAATGTCATTTTTTTCATAAAAACATTTCCCCCTCTTTAAAAATTTATTTATCTATGAAGATACAAATTTATACCGTATTCGACGGCTTAACTTATTATACTAAAAAAAATTATTTTTGTTTCATATATTTTTAAAAATTATTTTTTTAACATTTTCGGCTTGTATTCATCGCGCTCTTTTTTGGGCGGCTGATAGTTCGTCAAATTCTGAAGCAACTCGGCAAGTTTAACTCTTATAATCGTAATATTTTTAGTGCCTGTTTCGATTTCCGCATTCTTGACGCGGACCGTTTCAAGTAAAACTGAAATATTGGTGGATTGATTTTTCAATTCTGCTTCGATCTGAGGCTTTGCCTTTCTATCTATCATAAAATTATTAATCGCATAATCGATATCGTTGAGCACATTAACTGCTTCATACAATTTTTTTATGGATTCATCCGCGAATTCTCCGGGATTCTTAATGGCAGCCGGCCTTGGCGTTTTTTTGAAATTTTTAGGATGTTTACCTGTATATGTAGAAAGTTTTTTTATAAGCATGTCGACTTTTACTTTAAGACCCATAAGATTGGTCTTTTGGTCTTCTATCTGTTTTTGAAGCGCCGATATCTCCGAAGCCGATTCGTTAGCCGTATCAAGCTCTATATCGAAAGCGTCGATTAAATATTTACGATCTTTGTCATTGATCTTCTTGTTTTTCATCATCGTTTCGACGTGTCCAACCATTTTTTGAAAATCATTTAAAGCACTTTGCGCATTTTTATATTCGATATTATAATTAGTTCCGGCAATGCTTATTCTTCCGCTCTTGCCGTCAGCCGCGAACGCTACGGATGTAAAAATCACAATCATGACAACGGATAAAAGTAAAAGCCTGTAAAATTTCATAAGGTCAACTCCCAAATTTTTTTTTGTGATTATAATTTTACCATATATTCGGACTAAAATCAATTCCAAAGCTTTCAAAGACATTCAGTTCATTATAAACAATATTTTACCACATATTGCCACGCCGAATATAATGCCATCTTGAAAAAAAATTGAAATTGAGGTAAACTAAATAATAGGTGCGTGATAAATATGACAAAAGACAATCAGTTAGTATCTAAAATAAAAAAGTCGCTTTCCGCCTCCGCGATCGAACTTCGCGCGGCCGGAATAGTTTTTCTTTCCGAAGCGCCTGTTTATGAAGACGTTATTTACCATTGCGAAACCGCTATCGCGAACGCTTTAAGGGCTTTTTTAATCTTCAGAAGGAAAGACACGGCCCAGAATATGGACATCAAGCAGATGGCCGATATCTGCATTGAGATCGAGCCCATGCTGAAAAAAACCATTTTTAAAGTAATTCTGATGAAGCCTTATTCAAAGGCCGCCGATTTCAAATCAAACGCCGCGGAAGCGAAAGACGCTATTTTAATAGCCGAAAAGGTCTTTCATTCATTGTTGGAACGCATACCGATCGATATATTCAACCCCGAAACTTAGAAATTGTTGATATACGGCAAGATCGTTCAACATGCGCTTATCTGAAAAAACCTATCAACTCTTCAGGTTTTTCAATTATTTTCATTGCCCCGGCTTTTAATAGTTCATCCTTTTTACGGAACCCCCACAATACCCCTGTCGCATACATTCGCGCTCCCAAAGCCGTTTTCATGTCTATTGCCGTGTCACCCGCATACAAAACCTCTTCGGGTAAAAAGCCCGTTTTTTGCGCAATATCGATCGCCGCCGACGGGTCCGGCTTTTTAGCGAAATGTTCCGACGCCCCGTTCACATGTTCAAATCGAATTTCCGGGAAAAACTTTTCAATCATCATTTTTGTAAAACCGTCCGGTTTATTTGAAAGAACCGATAGTTTGACGTTAAGAAGCGAAAGAGCGGAAAGCATATCGGCGATTCCATCATATGGCTTTGTTTTATCGGCCCAGCGAAGCCCGTATTCCTTCATCATCATTTCGAGACATCTTTTTATATTTTTCGCTTCCCTGAAATTTTCAGGAAGCGAACGCCGGACAAGTTTTTCCATTCCATCGCCGACGAAATATTTATACGCTTCAACCGTATGACCCGGATATCCGCATTTTTCAAGAACAAAATTCATCGAATCGGCCAGATCATCTATGGTGTTTAAAAGGGTTCCATCCAGATCAAATATAGCGGCTTTAAATTTCATGTTTTCTATTGTTTAACCTCTTTTCCCAACTCTTCGAGGCTATCCATTAAATATTGAGTTATATCCGGTCCGTTCACGAGCATTCTGTTTGAAAGCGCTTTCATATAGGCATCGAACAAACCGCCGACATATTTTTTCAGGCCGTCTTTTGAATTTATCGCGGCCATATTTTCCACGAATTCCGCCTCGTCGATCGAAAACGCGCTCTTAGCGTCTTCATCGGGTATCGCTCCGGGAATATTCAGGGTAAAAACCGTGTCGGATTCTTCGTCGTAGAACATTTTTTTTATTTTAGATTTATCGAGCACGCCGTTATCGATGGCCGCCAGGACTTCCGACTTGACCCGGTCGGCCTTCGCAACTATCATTTCAAGAGATTTTTGGGCTGCCGCCAACTCCTCGCCCGCGAGGGGTTTTCCGGCAGGATCCACGGCGTTTTTAGCGTCCGGCAGGATCGTCGGCATTACTTCAGCCACAAGTCCGTGTTTTTTTAGTATTTTTGGCGCGGTTTTCGGAAGCGCGAGCGTTTTGTTATAGAGTATGTTTTTAACTATCCATTCGCGGAACCGCTGATCTTTCGGAATGACCGTGTTGAGCATTTCAAAGAGAACGTTCGTGCAGTTGTTTTCAAAAAGTTCATAACGCTCCATACCGCGTTCTTTTAAAGCTTCTTCTATCGCGCGCACTAAAAGGTTTTTTTTCTGTTCGTCAGAAAGCTTCATTTTATATGGTATCAGACGGCTTTTATTAACGGCGCAGATCTGGATGTAATCTTCTTTTGAAAGCATTAGATAAACTACGCCAAAACTTCCGGTAAAACTATATTTCTGCCCTTCTTTAAGGTGCGCTTCCAGCGATACGATAAATCCGTATGATTTTTCACCATATTCGGTAACGACCGGATGGTCCCGATCGAATTCGAACATGAAAAAACTGTGACCCGCTATCCATTCAGGCGCGAAAGGTTTCATAACGAAATATGCTTCTGTTACGCCGTTCGTATCGACGGTAACGGTTCTCCACTTTGCAAGTATCTTATCTTCGTCGCCCGATTCGGTACCCGTAAAACCCCATCTTACGTTACACACTTTATAGATCCCGTCGCTTTTATTGACGAGAGCGGCTACGCGCTGCCTGTTTTTCCATACGACGTCGTTCGTAAAAAGAGCGTTATCTTTTTCATCGCCAGCGTCAATTTTAGCGCGGTTTTTGAAAAGATCCACTACAAGGGACTTGGTCACGCCTATAAATCCGGCGTCGCCGTCTTTAGCCTGTTCTCGAAGATTGGCCAGCGATTTTCTGTATTTAAACGCGGACGTCAATTGCGAAATTTTAGCTGAAACTTTCGTAAAAGGATCGCGCCACGAAATTTTGCCATAAGCCGCGCTCTTTTCAATTGCCGTGTTTTTCGCGGCTTGAGTCGCCGCGGCAAGTTCCGTCTTTGTTTTAAGATAATTCAAAGTTTCAAGTGCTTTTTTGGCGTTCTCACCCGTCGCGTCTTTGTTTTCCGCGACATTTTTATATAACTCTTCAGCTTTGTTAAAATCATTTTTAGTCATATAAGCGTTAGCAAGCTCATATTTAGCGCGAATTACTTCCGTCGGATTTTTCGAAACATTGATAACATTTTGAAAAACTTCCATGGCTTTATCTATTTTAGCTTTATCGCCGCAATGAAGATCGATTATCGCTTTTTCAAAAGGGGTCTCGCTTTTTCGCGGAGCTTCCGACGCTCCTTCGGCGCCGGCCGTTACCGCTGTTTCTTCCGATATCCGATCATAGTTCGCGGGAGCTTTTGCGCCCGAAATTTCAGGCTTTTCTCCGCCGACTAACTTCTGATAAATTTCAAGATCGGCTTTATATTTTTCGGCGTATGCTTTTATGCTGTCGGCGTCTAAATTCTGGCCTATAGCGCCTTTAAAATCGTTATAGCTTTTAATATATTTCTCATAAGCCGCACGGACGTTATTATCACAAAATGCCGCGCCGGCGGAAAATGCGATCAAAAATATAACAAAAAATAAAAGCGCGGCACGCTTTAACAATAAATTTTTCATAGCGTCATCCCCTTTATAATTAAATAAAAATCACATCTGGAATTAAGTTGATACGTCAATTATAATTTATGAAAAGGGCTTTGTCAATAAAAACGGTTAAATTTGAACGACACTCCTGTGTGTTATACCAGTATGTTTCAAAATATCGATTTTTAGCGCGACCAAACTTTTCTAGTAATCTGGATAATGTTCTCTTTAATTATCCATTTTTAATATTAAAATTTTCGCGGCATACCACTAATAATTTAAGCTTATAAACTTTTTAAGCCGATAAATTTGCCAAAAGCTTAAAAATTTGGTATAATTAATTCACATTAATTTAAAAAACCAAAATTCAATAAAGGGGGAAACATCAATAATGAAAAAATTTCTTGCTATCGCCCTTGCTTTAGGACTCACCGCAGGTTTTTCAGCCGTTTACGCAGCCGAAGACCTTAAAGTAACCATTTCGGAAGAATCCACGACTAAACACTGGGACCCGACGCACCCCGGCCACTCGCATCAGGCTCCGGACGGCTCGACATATCACCAGACCGGTGATATGTATCCGAATTCTCCCGCTACTGGAGGCCAGGTAACTCCTCCAATGCCTCCAATAAACCCAAATCATCCCAACGGCCCTGGCCCCAACGGTCCCGGCC
>CAZJFS010000004.1:0-7790 GCA_964545075.1 uncultured bacterium | reverse complement strand
ATGCCTCCAATAAACCCAAATCATCCCAACGGCCCTGGCCCCAACGGTCCCGGCCCTAACAATCCAAATAACCCGAACGACCCTAACAGCCCGAATTACGACTATCACAACGACCCTAACTATCGCGCGGGCTATCAGCAGGGATATAACGAAGGATACCGCCAGGAATATCAGAACGGTTTTAACATAGGCCTGAGCCAGGGTGAAAATGAAGGTCGCAGAAATGGAGAAAGCGAAGGCTATTCAAAATTCATATCAAGATTTCAAAATTATACTTATACCCAGGAAAAACTCGCAGACCTCATAAACAAGCTTAATTTCCCCACAGGCGTAAGGGCGCTTGCAGTCGATCTCGGAACCGCGTCCGGCGCTAAATCAGACAGCCGCATGCCTAATTATTTCTCTACCGGCTATAACGACGGCCTCATGAACGGCAGAAATACCGGCAGAAACGAAGGCATCCGCGACGGCAGCAGAAAAACATACCCCGCGGCTTATCAGGCGGGATTCCAGGAAGGTCAGAGAAAAGGCGACATGGTCATCCACTACAATAATGGAAACCACATGCTCTCTATCGAAGAACAGTTCGCGACCGGCCTCGACGCGTTGAACCGCGGCGATTATACTACCGCGCTTTTAAGATTCAACATAGTAATGATCGAAGAAGCGGTCGGAGTTCCGAACGGTTTCAGAAACAAAGCTTTCTGGTATGCCGGTCACACGTTCATGAAAAAAGGCGATTATGAAACATCACTCGCAATATTTATAATACATTACCTTAACAATCCTGAAACAATGAAAGAAGACACCGTTCTTAACATAGCTTCAATGCTCCTTGAAGTTAAGACCGGCGGTTTCATAGGTATCGGCGCTAAAAAATACTACGACAAATCGATGGATATGCTCAACTTCTGGGTAGCTAACTTCCCGAGAAGCCAGCGCTTACCCGAAGCATTCTTCAAGCAGGGCGAGTGCTTCGAAAAAATGAAGAACAAAGACGCCGCTAAAGCCGCTTATCAGAAGGTCGTCGACAGCTTCCCGAACACGTCGATCGCTGAAGACGCAAAAAAAAGAATAAAGAAGCTCAATTCATTCTGGGGCAGCTTCTAATACTCAAGCTAATTTAATAACATAATAACCAATAAAAATAAAACATCCTCCGCTTTAACAAAAGCCGGGGATGTTTTATTTTTTTGCTTTTTTATTTTCATTTAAACGAAATTCGATTCCCCGCTAATATCAATAATTTTTGAAGCTTCTTTCACGCCGATTGACTTTAATCTAAAATTATTGTATAATCAGTTAAAAATTCCATGAGGTGAAAATTTTATGAAAAAGACCCCGGTAACAATATTAGCTTTTATAATCACGGCATTATTCATATTCCCGAACGCAGCCTTTTCACAGGACGATATGCAGGACGCCAAAGCATCATTTTTCGGCGCGGGAATGAAATTTAACATGGACAAGCCTTCGACAAGAGCAAGAAACCTTGAAAGTCAGGATTCCGAGACGGTCAAGGATGTCACAAATTATAAAAATATGGATGGCGGCCTTATAAACGAAGTCCTCGACAACAAACTCGGAACGTCCTCCGGCAGCACATCCGGCATGAGATCAAAACCAATAAAAGACACAAAACTTTTATGCGAAGTTTGCAAAGCCAAAGCCGTTATTTATTCAAACGAAAACTGCGAATACTGCAAGGGTAAATCATACGCCGAACTTTGCGATAAGTGCATCGCGGCATCGATTTTAAACGCATGCGAAGAATGTAAGGCAAGAATAGCCGGAAAAAAAGCCGAAGTAAAAAAAACTGAAACCGCTAAAAAAGAAGTAGCAACCGAAGAAAAAACGGCCGAAGAGCAGATCGTTAAAGAACCCGCAAAAGAAAATATCGAAGAGATCGTTCCCGATGAAACTGAAAAAGCCGTAGAAAAGCCGAAGAAAGTTAAAAAAGCCGCGAAAAAAACTAAAAAAGCTAAAAAAGCCGTAGAAAAAACGGCCGAAACTATCACTGAAAACAAATAATGCGGGCTTAAATTAATATTAGAATAAAAGCTCATTAAAATAACGGGATCGAATTTTCATAAAAATTTTGTCCTGTTATTTTTTTACTCATGAATATCATTGCTGATAGTTTATAGGTATTATAAAAAGGACACGGCCATGAAAAAAACGACAACAAAGAATATAATAAAACCTGAATATTCCTCGGCATTGAACCAGTCTATCGATTATCTCGATTCGGATGAAGCCTTGAAAAGTATAAAAATCGATCCCTACTGGCCAAAATGGAATTCTCCGTGGTGGCATATGGCGCTGCTGCATGAGATGGGACTGGCTGAAATGATACCTCAAAAAATTTCCCACGCGATGCTGGAAGCTATTGACAGTCACTATCTTCACTATTTTCCATTTACGGAAAAAGACGCGCCGGTCGGAACGGATTTCAGGACGATTATGTGCCATTGCGGTTTGGCCTCCATGTATAAGATCTTCTACGCATGCGATATTGAAGTCGATGAAGCGTTGCCGTGGGCCCGCGAATGGTTCTTGAAATATCAGATGCCTGACGGAGGATTAAATTGCGACGAAGCGGCATATGTGAAAACCACGCCGAAAAGTTCCATGGTTTCGACGCTGCCGGCGCTCGAAGCCATCATAACATGCACCCGTCATAAGTTCAGTGAAGAGGAAACGAGTTTTTTAGATCGCGGCGCTAAATATATAATAAACCATAAACTTATGCGCTCGACGAATGGCGCGGTCATTAACGAAACATGGAAACAGCTTTGTTTTCCAAGGTTCTATGAATACGATATTTTAAGAGGGCTTTCATTTTTAGCTAAATGGTCGGCCGTCCGCGGCATGACGCTTCCGGACGAAGCGATATCGGAAAGTATCGATATAATAAGAACTCATCTCGACACGAAAAGCGAATTAATTGTCACCAGACGGCGTTCTTATGAAGGAGCCCAGACGTTCATAATTTCGGATAACGGATCATATACGTCGAAAAAAACTTTTACGACTTTTCCACTGCTTGAACTTGTAAGCAAAAAAGACGAGTTATCGCCATATCTTACCAACGAGTGGAACGAAATAAAAAGGCTTTTAAGCATTAATTGAATTTAATTTAAAAACTTACCATTGCAATAAAAAATCAGGCTTTTAATTATCAAAAAGCCTGATTTTTTTATATTGATGCTTCTTTTGCATTCTGTACGATATTTATTTTCTATTCTTCTTCAACCGCGGACGAATCATCATCCACATCCGATTTTACGCTGACGCTTGCCTGCATTTTATCGGTTTTAACTTCGGACTTCGCAGGCTGAGCTTTTGCCGCGGGAGCCGCCGGAACGGAAGGATCAAAAGCGCCTTCGTCCTCGACGTTCACATCTTCAGACGCTTCTCCGCCACCGGTTTCAGCAACTATATCATTTTCGGATTCAGTATAATCAACGGATTTTTTCGACGCGATCTCACTGCTGTTGTCACGCTCGAAATAATTATCGATATTTTCATCGTCTCCGCCATGATTACACATAGATTCAGGCTCGGTGCCGCGCCTGAAGGACTGCTCCGTTTTATTTTTGCATGTTTCACATGCGATAAGTCCGGATTCTTTACACACCATTTTTTTCAGGATATTTTTGGGTTCCTTAAAGTCTAAGATGGGCGTATCTTTTACAACCGCCGCCATATATTCGCGCCAGATCGGGCCGACTACGCGGCCGCCGGCCTTGCCATGGCCGAGAGTCACGCGGTCGTCGTTTCCTACATATATCGCCGTGACAAGATTTGGAACAAATCCTATGAACCATGCGTCGACATAATTATTGGTCGTTCCTGATTTGCCGGCCGCCGGCCTTCCTATTTTGGCCGAAGTTCCAGTTCCGCGTTCAACAACGCCTTTCATGATATCCACCATGACAAAAGCAGTATCGGCGTCCATAACCTCTTCACCCTTGTAAACATTTTCTAACAATATATTGCCATCGTTATCCGTTACCTTTATTATCGATACAGGTGGAACGCGTACGCCGCTGTTAGCTATAACGCCATATGCCGAAGCAATATCTAAAGGAGTAACATCGCACGCGCCGAGGGCGAGCGACATATTCGCGCCAAGCGTCGTTCTTATGCCCATCTTATGCGCGAGAGCTATAACCCTCGGAATGCCTGCTTTCTGTAAAAGCTTGACGGCTATAGAATTGAGTGATTTTTCAAAAGCCGCTCTAAGGGTGATCGCGCCGAAGTATTTACCCTCATAGTTAGACGGACGCCATACTTTTCCGGTATAAGGGTTCGTAAATTCAATGGGCTCATCCTCCATAACCGTGTTAGGCGACATACCCATCTGCATGGCGGCGGCATAAATGAATGTTTTAAATGTAGAACCCGGCTGTCTTCTAGCCTGTACCGCCCGGTTGAATTCACTCTGCTCATAAGATCTGCCGCCGACCATGGCTTTTATATAACCGGTCTGCGGTTCCAGTGAAATAAGCGCGCCCTGCAGGGTTGGTTTTTTATCAAGCGGGTTGTCTTTATATATTTGCGCGTTCAAAAATGCCGTTTCCGCGTCCTTCTGATATTTCATATCAATCGTAGTATAAACTTTCAGGCCCGACGTATAAACTTTTTTAGGGCCGAATTTATTTATAAGTTGAGTTCTTACGTATTCTACGAAATATGGCGCCGCGGCGATCTCTTTCTTCGTGGTTTTAAGATGGATCGGCGAGTCCTTGGCGGTCGTGGCCTGCGCCGCGGTAACGAAACCGTGTTCGGCCATTTTATTTAAAACGAGTATCTGCCTTTCTTTAGCTCTTTGCGGATTCACAAACGGATCATATTTGGAAGGGTTTTTAGGCATACCAGCCAGGATCGCGGCTTCCGCCAGCGACAATTCGGCGGGTTTTTTGCCGAAATATATTTCCGACGCCGAAGCCACGCCCCATGCGCCATGCCCGAAATAAATTTCATTGAGGTAAAGTTCAAAAATTTCCTGTTTCGAGAACTTCTGCTCTATTTTAAAGGAAAGCAATATTTCCTTTATTTTACGGGCGAAAGTCTGTTCCTGCGTCAAAAATGCGTTTCTGGCGAGCTGTTGCGTGATTGTGGATGCGCCCTGCCTGACGCCGCCGCTTTTCCAGTTGGCAACCATAGCTCCGACTATGCGAACGAAATCTATGCCGTAGTGATCGTAAAAACGGGCATCCTCTATAGCCAGAAATGCCTGCTGAAGTTTCAGGCTCACTTCGGCGAGCGCTACCTTTTCGGAACGGTTCTCGACCTCATGAAATTCAGCTATCTGATTATTATTGCAATCGTAAACTTTGGTATTAAGCTTCGGTTTGTAGGTATGATAGCCTACTTCGGGAAGCTGATCTGAAAAGGTCTTTACAACGCCGATTACGACTCCCGTCACGACAACGGTAAACATAAGGAAAAGAAAAAAGAAAAACTTTATAAATGAAAAGATCAACGATCTTTTAGGTTTGGGTTTTATTTGAACAGTTTGCACTGATCTCACTCTCCTAAGCTTAAACAAATGGAATGCTGATACATTATAGAGTGTTATCGGCTATATTTTGTTTTTCATTAATCAAGCGGCTATTCGACGTACATGTTGTGAGATTTTTCGGCACCGATATTCGTATGCGGCCCGTGTCCCGGAAGTACCATCATTTTATCGTCGAGTATAAAAAGCTTTTCCCTTATGGCCGCAATAATTTTTTCAATGCTTCCGCCATAGAGATCCGTCCGTCCTATAGACTGGTTAAAAAGAGTATCGCCCGAAAACAATACTTTATCTTCATATTTAAAGCAGCATCCGCCAAAAGTATGCCCCGGCGTGTGAATTACCTCAAGTTTGACGCTATCGCCTATTTTTATAACATCGCCTTCCACAAGTTTTAAATTCGGTTCAGGCAACGCGCACGGTATCCCGAACATCTCGGAATAGTTAAGCTTTGGATTGATAATGGTTTCAATTTCCTCGGCATGGCACGCAAGTTTTATCCCGTAATTTTTATAAAATTCTAAAAG
This sequence comes from uncultured bacterium, assembly GCA_964545075.1. Lineage (GTDB taxonomy): Bacteria > Muiribacteriota > UBA9980 > UBA9980 > UBA9980 > DAOPXV01. The sequence continues at coordinate 1,736 of CAZJFS010000004.1, read as the reverse complement.
ATATTTCACGGCGCCTATATGATCATAATGGCCATGCGTTAAAAGAATATATTCAGGCATAAGCCTAAGCGAATCTATCTTTCTGACCAGTTTTTCAGGTTCGGCTCCCGGATCGATTATAGCGCATTTTTTGGTCCGTTCACAATAAATTATATAACAGTTGGTCTGAAGTTCGCCAAGCTGCGTTGTTAAAATATTTTTTAAAAGCATATTTTACCTCTTAAAATGCATTCTTTAAAAACAATAAACGCGATTAGATTATCAAAATAAAAATCCATTTCATTTTCAATCAATTTTAACCGAAGCTATGTATGGAAGATTTCTTAAATATTGTTCATAATCAAGGCCGTAACCTATGACGAACTCGTTAGCTATTTCAAACCCTACGTATTCTACGACGACATCAGCCTTTCTGCATTCAGTCTTTGAAAGCAGCGAGCAGATCCTGACGTTCTTTGGTTTTCTCGTCCTCATATATTCCTTTAAAAAACTGAGCGTTATACCGGTATCTACAATGTCTTCGACGATAATAACGTTCTTCCCCTCTATATCCTCATCCAGATCTTTAGTAATACGAACATTACCGCTCGAAACTCGAGCATTGCCATAACTTGACACGCCCATAAAACCGCACTCGCATGGAACCGTTATATATTTGGCCAGATCCGACAATAAAACGAACGCGCCTTTCAATATCGCTACAAGATATACCGACTCGCCCTGAAAATCAATGCTGATGCGCGTAGCAAGTTCTCGGACCCTTTTTTGTATCTGCATTTCAGATATTATCTTTTTAAAACGAATTTCCTTGTTTTTAAGATTGTAAGAAATATATTTTTCCATAGTGGGGGGTTAAAACGCTCCTTTTTTCTTTACCCTATACTATGAATTCTACTACAAAACACCCGAAAAGTAAATAAATATTCAGCTTTAAATATTGATTTTTAACGCAATGAAGTGTATAATTTATGATGATATATTTATTTACGGACAAAGAACTGTGCCGTATTCTTAAATGTTAGCCGTTGCTATATTCCACGACAGAAGTAAGGACAAACCGAATGCTGAAAATACCGGAAAAACTAAAGAATGATATACTTGAAAATAAAAAAAATTATAGAAAAGGCGCGAGTCTTCAAACCAGGTCGCTTCTGGAAGAGCTTAATTTAAACACCGTCTGCGAGAGCGCTCTCTGCCCCAACCGTGGAAAATGTTTCAAAGACCGCGTAGCGACATTTCTAATTCTCGGAAAAAATTGCACGCGCGGTTGTTCATTCTGCGCCGTGGGCCGTGAAAAACCGCTGCCGCCTGACAGCTCGGAAATTGAAAACGTAGCCGAAGCGATCCGAAGGCTCGAACTGAAATACGTGGTCCTCACATCCCCTACCCGCGACGATCTTTCAGATGGCGGCGCCCAACATTACAGCCACGTTATAACTAAAATTCACGAAACAAAACCGGAAATTAAAATAGAAGCGCTCATCCCGGATCTCGCCGGCAATGAAGAAAACTTAAAAACGATTCTTTCGGCGCCCGGGCTTACCATTTTATCGCATAATCTTGAAACCGTCCCCTCGTTATACCAAAAAGTCAGATGCGGCGCAAATTATGACCGATCGCTCAAACTTATAAAAAACGTAAAGCGTTTTTCAACCGGTATATATTCTAAATCTGGAATAATGGCGGGTCTGGGAGAATCATCAGACGAAGTGATATCGCTTATGAAAGATCTAAGA